>NZ_DS981494.1 GCF_000154845.1 Phocaeicola coprocola DSM 17136
ATTCATGGCAGTCAGGTGATATATCTTTTGCTTTCTCCACATAATAGGCTGCCGAACGCTCCATAATCACCCTGCAGCTGGATGCGAGATGTTCCCTGACTGTGGTATAGCCGTATGTATGGCTGCGGATATGTGAGGCCACCAGTTTCTGCTCCACATAGACCTTGACCCATGAACGCGTAAAGACTACTCTTGCCTGTTTTCCTACATGGATATAGGGGACGGAGTAAAAATGGGTCACCTTGTCCTGTCTCAGCTCCACATGGCAGTTTGCCTGTACTTTCAGATCGGCATACAGGCGCATCTCATAGGGTTCCGGTTTCAAGGGTTTCAGCAGCTCCTTCTCCATGGCATGAAAACGCTCCTCACGGCTGTAGGGACGCTTCTGCATACGGGTCTGGTTGTGCCTTTCCATCAGCTCCCATACGGCACGGTTCAGTTCCAGGAGTGAATGGAAGGTACGGTTACGCAATCTGGCATAGACACGGTTATATGTAATCCTTACGGAGTCCTCTACCAGAGCCTTCTGTGTCGGCGATGCCGGGTCGCATGGCAGTACCACGAAATGGTAGTAGTTGCCCATGTCCTCAAGAGCCTTGTTCAGCTTCGGCTCATGCCGGTCATTGCTGATTACAGCCGATTTGAGGTTGTCAGGAGTCAGTATGGAAGGTACACCGCCCAGATGTTCCAGACACATCCTTATGGCATACAGAAAGTCCTCCGTCTTCTGCGAAGGTACACATACCACATAGGTATAGTCGCTGTAAGGCATGCAGGCGACAAACACCTCCACCTTGACAATTTCTCCGGTTTCGGCATCCACATAGCTGAGCTTGTCACCGGCAAAGTCCACCATGAGCTTTTCACCCGGTTTGTAGGTGTTGGCCAGTACGGCCGTAACATCCTTCTTCGCAACGAGATTCTGCTTCAGATGGTAATAGAACTGTGACTTGCCGTAACCATCGGGATGAGTCGCACGGTATTCATCGAACAGGACCTGACGGCTTACATGGGATTTGGGGTCCGCCAGCAGGTCCCTGTATCTGGGTAGCAGGATCAGAAACTCTTCCATTCTCCTGTCCGTATATGCCGGAGAACCAGCATGGAACATCCGTTCCAATTCGGGATCGTCAATCTCAAGGAGGTCGCTGATGTTCCATCCGTTGGCTTTTACTGTATTCACATAACCGTTGACGGTTTCCTTGTCAATCGGTAACTTGCGGCTTACACCGCGGTTGGATTCTCCGGCCTGCTTGAGCTGGAGTACTTGTTTTATCAGACTCATATCCTTTGTTGTTCCTGCCATGACTGTGCTGTTTCTTGTTAGCTTACCAGCACAAAGGAAACTGAAACCGGGGAAAGAATGAACGGATATGCTCCGGAAACGAAGATATACGCTCACAATTCCATGCACGGCTGAACGGATATACTCCGGAAAATCTGAAAGCATACGTCTAAAGTGAACGGGTATGCTCCGGAAAAAGGGTGCTACAACCTGCAATTCTCGGAGGTGAACGGATATGCTCCGGAAAAATTGAGATTTTAATGTCTGGTTATCCATTTTTTCATCCTTTTAGGGGATGAACGGATAAAAATTACGCTTTTAAGGTATGGTTTTATACCCTAATAAGCTGCCGGAAAGTGAACGGGTATGCTCCGGAATATGTAGTCTGTTGATAGGTTCTTGGACTTTGGTATAAATTGTAAGTCGTTTTATGTAATTCTGTTTCTTATTTTTAAGCGTTGTTCCAGAGTTATCAGGGTATGGTTGTAAACACGGCTCTTTCATTTAAGCTTAGATAAAGGCACATAATTCCCCCACCCACTTCTTATGGGAAGTAGGGATTTTGTTATGATTGATACCCAAAACGTTACGAATCCTCTGAAATTACAAATTATCTCATTTTTGATCCAGCATATGTATCATTGCGGTAAAGTCCAAAGAAAGTTCTCTAATAAGTTCGGCCGTTCCCTTAGCCTTGTCGGAGAGCTTTTTCCTTTTACCTTTCCATATAGAAAGTATTGCCAGTACTATCCTCTGTATCGTGTCAAGGTTTCTGGCGGACCTTGCACTATTCCGCCTGATGAAGTCCTGCCTCAGGTTGCGGTCAAGGTCCCAGTGCATGCTTTCTATTGCCCAATGCATTCTGGCTATTGTACTCAGCCGCCTGGCACTTCCGTGAAAACTGGAGACATAGAACCTCCTCTCGGAAGATTTCTGACCATCAGATTTTCTCTCCGTTGCAGTCCGTATTTCGACAACCGTCAGATTTCCATTCCACTTTTTCCTGTCCGTAATCAGGTCATTTCCACGAAAGATACGGCATACTCTGGTCTCTATTCTGCCATGTTCAAGAAAAGGGCCTTCCGAATATACATCCACAGGCTCTGCAAGTTCGACATTGTCCTCAACCCCATATCGCAGAGTTCTCTGGTTTGCCTTCAGCTCGATAAGGAAATCACCGCCTTTTTCCCGGATTTTATCTATGATGGCTTTCTGGAAGGACATGGCGTCTGCCGTAACTATGCATCCTGACACATCCACCTTGTCCAACAGTTTGGGTACGGAAGTTATCTCGTTGCTTTTTTCTTCACACATGTCCGTGGCAAGGGTGAAACCTCCTTCAAGGGAATAGGCGGATACGATGTCGGGGGTGCGTCCGTTTTCAAGTACCGTCCCTCTCATTGCCTTGCCGTCAATACAGAGGATGTCTCCGGCACAACCGACAAGCTCATCATGGAAGGTGGAGGTAAATTCAGACATCCGCTCAGACATGGCTTCATCATCAATATGTTTGAATATACGGCAGAGCGTAGGTTCAGAAGGCACACCGTCCAACAAAATTCCTAAAGAGCGGAAGCGTTTCAGATTACGCTCGCCGAATCTGATTATATCCGGTCTTGTCATACACTTGCCCAGCCGTCCGAGTATTACAAGGAGAAGAATATCTTCCAGCTTGTATTTGTAGTTTCCCTTGTCTGTCCTGCGGTAATCCGGCACTGATTTCACAAATTCTTTCAGATGTTTCATTATGCTGCCACGACGGCAGAATGCATGTTTCTTTTTTATATATTAGACATGCAAAATGTTGCATATCAGCAAAATAAATCTTATTTTCGCATAGCGAAAATTAAGGCGGAAATCAAAAAACGACCTCTGTCGCATTTGATTTCCGCCTACAAAAATAATTTTATATGAACGATAAAAAGAAACACCGGAAGCGGTGCTTCCTGCATCGCTGTGCGCAAAAATAATGGTTTTTCGGAGAATAACAAGGATTATAGAGGTTGTTTTAAATGAAAGAGCCGTGGGTTGTAAATAAAAAAAGATGTTAATCCTACTTTCTGATTTGAATAAAATTTGTATATTTGCACGCAATAAAATCTAAAGCATAAAGCCCTATGTCATTTATTGCAGATAAAGTTGTAATGGACGGATTGACTTACGATGATGTATTGTTAATCCCGGCCTATTCTGAGGTATTACCTAAAGCTGTCGAACTCACGACAAAGTTTTCACGTAACATTGAATTAAAAATTCCCTTTGTAACTGCTGCTATGGATACAGTTACCGAAGCACAAATGGCTATTGCCATTGCTCGTGAAGGAGGTATCGGTGTTATTCATAAGAATATGTCTATAGAAGAGCAGGCTCGTCAGGTAGCTATTGTGAAGCGTGCCGAAAATGGTATGATTTACGATCCTGTAACTATCAAGAGAGGCTCTACTGTAAAAGACGCTCTTGACTTGATGGCAGAATACAAAATCGGTGGTATTCCTGTTGTAGATGATGAAAACTATCTGGTAGGTATTGTTACAAACCGTGACCTTCGTTTTGAAAAAGATATGACAAAGCGTATCGATGAAGTAATGACGAAGGAAAACATTGTTACTACTGAGCCTGGAACGGATATGGAAACTGCTTCCAGAATTCTGCAAGAAAATAAAATTGAAAAGCTGCCTGTAGTTGGTAAGGACGGTAAGTTGGTTGGCTTGATTACTTACAAAGACATTACAAAGGCAAAGGACAAACCAATGGCTTGCAAAGACTCTAAAGGACGTTTACGTGTTGCAGCCGGTGTTGGTGTTACTGCCGATACTTTGCAACGTATGGAAGCATTGGTAAATGCTGGTGCAGATGCCATTGTTATCGATACTGCACATGGACATTCGTTGTCTGTTATCGAAAAATTAAAAAAAGCAAAGAAAGCTTTCCCGAATATTGATATTGTTGTAGGAAACATTGCTACTGGCGAAGCAGCCAAGATGTTGGTTGAGGCTGGAGCAGATGCTGTGAAGGTTGGTATCGGTCCGGGTTCTATCTGTACTACACGTGTAGTAGCTGGGGTAGGAGTTCCGCAGTTGACTGCTGTATATGATGTTGCAAAAGCATTGGAAGGTACTGGAGTTCCTTTGATCGCTGATGGTGGCTTGCGTTATTCTGGTGATGTTGTTAAGGCATTGGCTGCCGGAGGTTACAGTGTAATGATTGGTTCACTCGTTGCAGGAACAGAAGAATCACCGGGTGATACAATTATTTTCAACGGACGTAAGTTTAAATCATACCGTGGTATGGGATCATTGGAAGCAATGGAAAATGGTTCAAAGGACCGTTATTTCCAGGCTGGAACTAATGACGTGAAGAAATTAGTGCCAGAAGGTATTGCTGCCCGTGTACCTTATAAAGGAACCTTGTATGAAGTTATATACCAGTTGGTAGGCGGATTGCGTGCAGGTATGGGATATTGTGGTGCTCATAATATTACAGAATTGCATAATGCTAAGTTTACCCGTATTACAAATGCTGGTGTACTGGAGAGCCATCCGCACGATGTTGCTATTACCAGTGAGGCTCCTAACTATAGCCGTCCTCAGTAAGGCTGGATGATTCTATCATTATAGAATATTTATCACCACAGACTTCATTTATTGTCAGGTTAACGTTTATTGTGTTTGCCGGCTGATGAAGTCTGTGGTGAATTTTGTATTATTGCATTCGTTTTTGTACTCAACTGTTACTTAAAATGATAAAACTCATAAGACAACTTCTTTGGCTTTCGTGGCCTTTCATACCTTGTTTTTCGTTTGCGGCCGAGCGGTCTGATATCTTATTGCGTATCGGTGGACAAACCGTAGCCAAACAGGAGTTTGAATTTTATTGTAAACATAGTCTTGCCGGAAAATGCCAGACAGAATCGGTGAATGAAGCTTTCGATGATTTTCTTTTCCGAAAGCTGAAAGCTGCTGATATGCGTCAGTCTGGTTGCGATACGTTACCTGCTTTCAGGCAGTACTGTAAGGTGATGAGAGGTGAACTACTGAAGAATGTACTGTTAGATAAAGAACAGGAAGAACGTATTTGCCGTGATTTATACCGACAGACTGTGGAGAGACTCTCAAAAAGCGGTTGGGTCAAAATAGAACAGATAACTATTTTGTTGTCACAACATGCGCCTAAGGCTGATGAGCGTGCGGCTCGTAACCGTATGGATTCGATTTATGCGAAGTTGAAGAGCGGAGCAGATTTTACTTCTTTTTCATGTCAGCCGGAGGGAGGAACATGGATTCCAGTAGTGGAACTTCTTCAGGAGTTTGCCGACCGTTTGGCTTCTCTTTCAAAAAATGAATTTTCTGAACCTTTTTTTTCACCGTTAGGTGTCCATATTATCAGGCTTACCGATACAAAGCCTTGTATCAGTTATGAAGAGGCACGTCCTTATCTGTTGGCTTATATGGAACGCTTAGGAGCGGATCATCCTGCCTTGAAGCACGATTTATTTACACAGTGGAGAGAAGGAGCGTTGCATAACGATGCTATACGTTTGTGTATGACAGATGCAGAAGATAAGCTGCTGGCTTCTTTTTGGGATAAATTGCATAGCTCGTCTTTGCCTCGGGAGGCTACGCCACAGGAATTGGAACAGTTCTTTCTTCAAAATAAAAAATATTATACATGGGAGTTTCCACATTTCAGAGGGGCTGTGATTCAGTGTGCCAATAAAAAAACAGCTTCTCGCATAAAGAAATACTTGAAGAAACAGCCATTCGCTCAGTGGGAAGAAAGTTTCCGTAATCTAGTAAAAGCAGATTCTACGATGAATGCGACAATGGAAGCCGGACTCTTCCAAATTGGAAAAAATGCCTATGTCGACAAGCTGGCTTTTAAGTGTGGAAGTTTGCCGAAAGAGAAAAAATATCCTTATATCTGTGTCTTTGGAAAAAAACTAAAGAAAGGTCCCGAAGAGTATTCGGATGTTCGTGAAGAAGTGGAGATTGACTATCGAAGAGAGCAGGAAAGAGGTCTGCTTACTTCGTTAATGCAACATTTTGGGGTAGAAATAGAGCAAGACGTTTTAAAAACAGTTAATTGTTGCGGAAGTAATTAATTAATACTGTATCTTCGTTCACTGATTCAGAGTAATAAGGCTAATAATGGGTAAATTCAGTATCTTCGTTGTAGGACTGATGACTTTAGCAGGATGCAGTCAGGCGGTAGACCATAAAGGAAAGACTCCTTTGGTGGAAGTCGGTCATGAGTTCTTGTACAAGGAAGATTTGCAGGCGGCCATGCCTGTCGGTATGCGAGGACAGGATAGTGCTCGGTTTGCTGAAGAATATATTCATAATTGGATAAAGGATGTACTTTTGTATAAGAAAGCAGAAGGCAACATTCCTGATAACGTGAAAGTAGATGAACTGGTTGCTTCTTACAGAAAAGCACTGATAATGCATACTTATCAGGAAGAGCTGGTTAATCAAAAGCTGGGAAATGAAATTTCGGATGCTGAAATAGAGCAGTATTATAACCAGAATACAGGAATGTTTTCTGCCAATCAGCCTTACGTGCAGGGACTGTTTATGAAAGTGCCAATCAGTGCACAGCATTTGAATAATGTACGTGCCTGGTATAAGAAAAACACTCAGGACGCTATCGACAAACTGGAAAAATTCAGTATAGGAAATGCTGTGAGTTATGATTATTTTTATGATCGCTGGATTCCTGTTTCCGAAATTGCAGCCAAAATACCGTTGAAAGCCATTGATACGGATGCCAATTATTTGAATCGTAATCGCAATGTAGAAGTGCGCGATACGGCTTATTGTTATTTCCTTCATGTAGAAAACTTTCTACCTGCCGGACAACAGTTGCCATTAGAATATGCAAAGAGTGAAATAAAAGAAATACTAATTAATCTGAAGCGTGTGGAGTTTATCAATCGTATGAAGGATGATTTATATAAGGAAGCTTCAGACGATAAAGACATAATTTATTATTTGAATCCGAACAATGAATAAGTTTAAGTTTATTAAGTTTTATGCATGCATGCTTTTGCTGCTTGCCGGTGTTTCGGTTTATGCACAGAACAATGTGATAGACGAGGTAGTCTGGGTAGTAGGCGATGAGGCCATTTTAAAGTCGGATGTGGAAAACGAACGATTGAATGCTCAGTATGAAAACCGTCATTTCGATGGTGACCCATATTGCGTGATACCCGAAGAGCTTGCCATACAGAAACTATATTTGCATCAGGCAGAAATAGATAGTGTGATGGTTTCCGATCAAGAAGTGATTCAAGAGGTAGAGCAGCGTATAGCATGGCTGGCCGACCAGATTGGATCGAAAGAAAAAATGGAGGAATATTATAACAAATCGTATACTCAGATCCGCGAGATGTTGCGCGAAAATGTAAAAAGTCAGAAGACGGTAGTACAGATGCAGCAGAAAATTGTCGGTGATATTAAGCTGACTCCTGCTGAAGTGCGCAACTATTTCAGCAAGTTGCCCCAAGATAGTATTCCGTTTATTCCTACTCAGGTAGAGGTACAGATTATTACTCAGGAACCTAAAATTTCAGAAGAAGAAATAGAACGTGTAAAATCACAGTTGCGTGAATATGCTGACCGTGTGAACAAGGGAGAAACCTCATTTTCTACATTGGCACGTTTTTATTCAGAAGACCCTGGAACAGCACGTCGTGGAGGAGAAGGTGGATTTACCGGACGTGGTGAATTGGTGCCGGAGTTTGCGAATGTGGTCTTTAACTTGACTGATACAAAGAAAGTATCGAAGGTGTTCGAAACAGAATTTGGTTATCACATTGCTCAGTTGATAGAAAAGCGAGGTGACCGTGTAAACTATCGCCATATTTTGTTGCGTCCGAAGGTAGACCAGAAAGATATTGATGCTGCGCTGGCACGTCTGGATTCTATTGCAGATGATATCCGTAAAAATAAATTTACTTTTGATGATGCTGCAACATGGATTTCTCAAGATAAAGATACACGTAATAACCATGGATTGCTGGCCAATCCGCAGAGCAGCACTTCACGTTTCGAAATGCAGCAGTTGGCCGGCTTGATTTCACAGGATGTGGCAAAGGTGGTAGAGAATATGCAGATTGGTGAAATCTCGAAACCTTTTACTATGATCAATTCTAAAGGAAAACAAGTCTGTGCAATCGTAAAACTGAAAAATCGTATTGACGGACATAAGGCTACTATAACTGAAGACTATCAGCGCCTGAAGGCTATGGTAACTGCCAAACGAAGTGAAGAAAAGCTTCAGAAATGGATCGTTGAAAAACAGAAGAATACTTATGTACGTATTAATCCTGACTGGAGAAACTGTGATTTCAAATATCCGGGATGGATTAAGAACTGATACTTACATTCATATATGCAGAAACAGAAAAGTAAAAGAAATATATTTGGCGGGCATAGGATGCTTTTAGCAGGTATCCTATGCCTGTTCGGCTTTTGTTTGCTGGCACAAAAACCTGTACAGAGTCGTGTGAAGAAGACTTCGGAAGATACGACTAAAGTACGAAAGAGAGAGGCCACTCCTCAAAAACAGCCGGCGAAAAGTAAAGTTTATCTGATACATTCCGATTTGTTGCGTAAGGATTCCCGAAATCCGGATGCTCAGGTTGTGGTGGGAAATGTTGTTTTCCGTCACGACAGTGTGTATATGTATTGCGACAGTGCTTATTATTACGATAAGATCAGTTCGTTTGAGGCATTCAGCAATGTGAAGATGAATCAGGGAGATACGCTTTTCTTGTATGGCGACCGCTTGTATTACGATGGTAATACACAGATAGCTGAAGTACGTATGAATGTGCGTATGGAGAATCGTAATACGACCTTGCTGACAGATAGCTTGAATTATGACCGTGTGTATAATCTGGGATATTTCTTCGACGGAGGAACCTTGATGGATGAGCAAAATGTGCTGACTTCGGAGTGGGGAGAGTATAATCCCGGTACTAAGCAGTCTGTCTTCAATTATAATGTGAAACTGGTAAACCCTCAGTTTACACTGACTTCTGATACACTGGAATATAATACGGCAAGTAAGGTGGCAAATATTGTCGGTCCTTCGGATATTCTGAGTGACAATAACCATATCTACTCAGAACGTGGTACTTACAATACGATGACGGGAAAAGCATATCTGCTGGATCGTTCAGTTCTTACAAACGAGGGAAAACAACTGACGGGTGACTCTTTGTTTTATGACCGTAACGAAGGATTGGGTGAAGCATTCCGTAATATGGTACTGACCGATACCATTAACAAGAATATGATGACGGGAGAATACGGCTTTTATAATGAAAAAAGAGGATATGCGTTTGCTACCGATAAGGCCGTTGCCATCGACTATTCTCAGGGAGATAGTTTGTTCTTGCATGGAGATACACTGCTGATGGAAACTTTCCATCTGGATACTGACTCAATGTTCCGCGAAATGCGTGCTTTCCATAAAGTTCGTTTTTACCGTACCGATGTACAAGGAGTGGCCGATTCATTGGTCTTCTCGTCAAAAGACAGTTGTCTGACAATGTATCGTGATCCGATTTTATGGAATGAAAGTCAGCAGCTGGTAGGAGAGAAAATATGTATTTATATGAATGACAGTACTATCGACTGGGCACATATCATCAATCAGGCTTTATCTGTAGAACAGTTGGATACGACGAAATACAATCAGGTAACAGGAAAGGAAATGAAGGCATATTTCCGTGACCGCCAGATGTACAAAACAGAAGTGATCGGATCGGTACGTGTGGTTTATTATCCGATGGACTCGGACAGTACGCTGATTGGTATGAATGTATCCGAAACAAGTAAGCTGGATATCTATCTGGAGAATCAGAAACTGGAGAAAATGGTGATGAGTCCAAAATCGAACGGTACACTTTATCCTATCACTCAGATTCCTTCGGGAACTGATAAGTTGCAGAATTTTGTATGGTTCGACTATATACGTCCGCTGAACAAGGAAGATATATTCAACTGGAGAAGCAAGAAAGTGGAAGACCAGTTGAAGAAGAACGTACGTGGACCGGTAGAATTGCCAAACCAGCATTTATTTGAAACCAAAAAGGAGTAGCGCTATGGGAATGTTTACGATGAGAAAACCACGTGCATATCACCATGAGTATATTTACGTGGACGAACGAAAAGAAAAATTACAGAAGATAGAGGAAAACGCAAAGCGTGACCTGGGTATGCTTCCCCCTAAGGAATTTTCTCCCGAAGATATACGGGGTAAGTTTATCGAAGGTACAACTTATCTGAAACGCCGTAAAGAAAGCGGACGTAAGCCTTTGAGTTATGCTACCATATTTGTGGCAATAGCTGTACTTGCATATATTTTGCACTATTTGGTGACTGGAGAATTTACTTTTTAAACTTTTCATGTTATGAGCGATGTAATCCGTTTGTTGCCCGATTCCGTAGCCAACCAGATTGCGGCGGGCGAAGTGATACAGCGCCCGGCTTCTGTGGTAAAGGAGTTGGTTGAAAATGCCATCGACGCCGGAGCACATCACATAGACGTTTTGATAACTGATGCAGGCAAGACTTGTATTCAGGTGATAGACGATGGAAAGGGTATGTCGGAAACAGATGCACGTCTGGCTTTTGAGCGTCATGCTACGTCAAAAATACGTCAGGCAGCCGATTTGTTTGCTCTTCATACCATGGGATTTCGTGGAGAGGCGCTTGCTTCTATCGCAGCAGTAGCTCAGGTTGAACTTCGTACCTGTCAGGAAGGAGAGCAACTGGGTACTCGTATTTGCATTTCTGGTTCCAAAGTAGAGAGCCAGGAAGCGGTGGCATGTCCGCACGGAAGTAATTTTTCAGTTAAAAACCTTTTCTTCAATATTCCAGCCCGCCGTAAGTTCCTGAAATCCAATCAGACAGAACTGAGCAATATCCTTACGGAATTTGAACGTATTGCTTTAGTCAATCCTGAAGTATCGTTTACACTTCATCATAATGATACGGAGATGTTAAACCTTCCGGCTATTCAGTTACGCCAGCGTATTATGGGAGTATTCGGGAAGAAGCTGAATCAGGATTTGCTGTCGCTTGATATCGAAACCAGCATGGTGAAGATACATGGATTTATCGGAAAGCCAGAAACGGCACGTAAGAAAGGAGCCCGTCAGTTCTTTTTTGTCAACGGCCGATACATGCGTCATCCTTATTTCCATAAGGCGGTAGTCGATGCTTATGAAAACCTTATTCCTGTAGGGGAACAAGTTTCTTATTTCATTTATTTTGATGTCGATCCGGCAAATATTGATGTAAATATTCATCCTACAAAAACTGAAATAAAATTTGAGAACGAGCAGCCTATCTGGCAGATCCTGTCGGCGGCAGTAAAGGAAACCCTAGGTCGGTTTAATGCAGTTCCTTCTATTGATTTTGATACGGAAGGTATGCCTGATATTCCGGCTTTCGATGCTGCTCCGGTTTCGGGAGTTCGTCCTCCTTCTACATCGTACGATCCGTCGTATAATCCGTTTAATGTTTCATCGGTTCCTCCTTCACAATATTCACCTTCTTCTTATCAGAAGCAGCATGTAGAATGGGAGCCTCTGTTTCAAGGACTGGAGAAAAAGGGTTCATCTTCGTGGGATATGCCTGCTTCTCCTATACCTGATGAAACTTGGAGTGAACCTGAACAACAGCCGGAACCAATGCTGTATGATGAACATGCTGAGGGAGCGATAGCCGAAAAGTCGGCGCAACACTATCAGTATAAGGGAAGCTATATTCTGACATCTGTCAAATCCGGGCTGATGATCATTGATCAGCAGCGTGCGCATATCCGTATCTTGTACGATCAGTACATGAATCAGATCGCAAATCGGAGAAACGTATCACAGCGTATGTTGTTTCCAGATATGGTACATTTTTCTCCGGCAGAAATACCTGTATTGGAGGAGATTATGGATGACCTGACAGCATTGGGCTTTGAACTTAGCAATCTTGGAGGAGGTTCGTATGCTATTAATGGAATTCCGGCTGGTATTGAAGGACTGAATCCGGAAACATTGGTAACAAATATGGTACAAACGGCAATCGAGAAAGGTTGTAAAGTAAAGGAAGAAGTACAAAGTATGTTGGCTCTGTCACTGGCAAAAGCTGCGGCTATCGTGCCGGGACAGGTATTGACAAATGAAGAAATGAATAATCTGGTAGATGAGCTTTTTGCTGTTTCTACACCTAACTATACACCTGATGGCAAAGTGGTACTTTCTGTATTGAAAGAAGATGATCTGGAGAAACTTTTCAAATAACCTGATGTTTTTGAAAAACTTCAGGATGTTTTAGATAAAACTTGCGCATGTTTTTTATAAAATATGCGCAAGTTTTTTTATTGCTTTATTTTAAAGTGAAAATCAGACGATTATCCTGACTTAACGCTTCGTCGAACGTAAAGCCTTCCCATTCGAAACTTTTCAGTGATTCTATATCTTCTATGCGGTTTTTTAGAATGAAACGGGTCATTTCTCCTCTGCACATTTTAGCATAAATAACTACTGTCGTAGGTTTGCCATTCTTGTATACCATGAACTCCGGTGTTACAACTTCTACAGCTCGAGTAACCTCTTTCCAATGGAACAGATCCTTCATTTCGGCGCTTGCCAGATTTATCAGGAGATTTCCCTGTTTTTTTATTTCGGTTATGAAATATTCTGTCAGCAAAGGTCGCCAGTATTCGAACATCGTGATATCTCCGTGTTCGGGCATGCGTACGTCGCCTTCCAGTCGGTAATTCTTGATTAAATCCAGTGGTCGCAATAATCCATAGAGAAAAGAAGTGATAAACAGATGCTGCTGCGCATACTTCCAGTCTTCTTCTGTGAAATCTTTTGGATTGAGGCGTTTGAATACAATCCCTGTATAAGCCAGCAGTGCCGGAAGCGAAGGGGCATCGGGAGATAAAAAGTCATGATAGCGGAGCACGTTTTCGGCTGCCAGCTTATTGTTTATGCGCAGTAAGCGGGTCAACTCTTCGGTACTGAACTGTGCCATGTGCATGGCATTTTCGTGAGCTTCTTTTTCGAAATAGGGAACAGTCGTATAGGGAACTTGCTGGCGGCTGCGTGCAGTCATTGTCTTGGCACACGAAATATAAATCATCATAAGCTGTTGCTGTTTTTGTTAAATCTCATTACAAAGATACATTTCTGCAAGGGTTTTTGTTCGGAAAAGACATATATTTGTTGACGATAGATAGGATTGTTTTATTTAATTCTGATAATATATGATGAAATCGTTGAAAATCGGTGACCTGATAATGGCTCTGATGCTGTTTTTTGTGGGAGCTCATGCTCAAAATAGTGTGGAAAAGGTAAAGATAGGCGATACAATGCCTCAGTTTACATTAAACTCGGATGTATACGGACAAGTGACTCCTTCCGATTTGAAAGGGAAGGTGGTGCTGGTAAGTCTGTTTGCTACTTGGTGCGGACCGTGCCAGAAAGAGCTTGCAGAAGTGCAAAGCACGCTTTATCCGAAATATAAAGATAACGAGAATTTCCGTTTGTTGGTAATTGGACGTGAACATACAGATGCAGACCTGACCAAATACAATGCGCGTAAAAAGTTTACTTTCCCGCTTTATCCTGATCCGAAACGTGAAGTATTCTCGCTGTTTGCCGACCAGAGTATTCCCCGCGCTTATCTGTTTGGTAAGGATGGTAAACTGATTTATACTTCTACCGGGTATACTCCGGAAGAGTTTCAGAAACTGATGGATACTATCGAAGAAGCTTTGAAATAATTTATTTGCCAAGATGCCATGAATGAGATAGAGAAAATGCGTAGCGGCCTGCTTGCCGATTTCAGTGCTCCCGAAGTGCAAGACAGCTTCCGTCATTGTAAGAAACTGTTGGCTAAGTTCCGTACCATGTCGACTTACGACGATGATTATCGTACGGTTTTGGAGGATTTAATACCGGGTATTCCTGAAACATCTGTCATTATGCCTCCTTTCCATTGCGACCATGGGCATGGAATACGGCTGGGCGAACATGTATTTGTGAATGCCGGATGTACTTTTCTGGACGGGGCTTATATTACGATAGGTGACTATACCCTGATTGCCCCTAACGTACAAATATACACTCCGCATCATCCTATCGATTATCGTGAGCGTCGTGCTTCGAAAGAGTATTCATATCCGGTTACGATTGGTAAGGATTGCTGGATAGGTGGAGGAGCCATAATTCTTCCAGGAGTAACTATCGGAGACCGCTGTATCATCGGGGCTGGCAGTGTGGTGACAAAGGATGTTCCATCTGATAGCTTAGCGGTAGGTAATCCGGCAATAGTGAAGAGGAGATTGGATAGCAAAGAATAATAGTACAATCAATAAAAACAGCCATGTCATCACTCAATGGAATTATGAGTCTGATATGGCTGTTTTTTATTTGTCAGTTATAGTGTATATAACTTTTCAGAGCATATTCAATGGCTGCACAACTTAATTTTATTTGTATTCTTGCCAGCTCTTTATCTGGATATCTTCCTGCTTCATCTGGCAGAAGGCTTCGATGAATGCCTTAGCAAGACATGCATTGGTCATCAACGGAATATTGTGGTCTATTGCACCACGACGGATACGATAACCGTTTGTCAGCTCACGTTTAGAGTGATTTTTCGGAATGTTGACTATCAGGTCAAACTTATGTTCGGCTATCATTTTCATCACGTTGTTTTCTGCATGCGGACGTTCATCTGGCCAGAATACTGGTGTGGTAGGGATTCCGTGTGAATTGAGGAAGGTTGCAGTTCCCGCTGTAGCATAAATGTGATAACCGTTTTTGCTTAACATATGGCTTGCATCCAGTAAATCTACTTTCGATTTGGTTGCTCCCGAAGACAACAGGATAGATTGTTTTGGAATCTTGTATCCGGTTGCTATCAGAGAATTGAGCAATGCTTCGTTGAAATCGTCACCCAAGCATCCCACTTCTCCGGTAGACGACATGTCTACTCCTAGTACAGGGTCGGCATTTTGCAAGCGTGCGAATGAGAATTGAGAAGCCTTAACTCCGATGCGGTCGATATCGAATGCCGATTTGTCCGGACGGGTATACGGTGCATCCAGCATGATACGGGTAGCAGTCTCGATGAAGTTGCGTTTCAGAACCTTGGATACAAACGGGAAGCTACGAGATGCACGCAGGTTACACTCGATTACTTTCACTTCGTTCTTACGTGCCAGGAACTGAATGTTGAATGGTCCGGATATATTAAGTTCTTGGGCAATACGACGGCTTATCTTTTTGATTTGTCGTGCCGTAGAGAAATAGATCTGCTGGGCAGGGAATACAAGTGTAGCATCACCAGAATGTACACCGGCATATTCGATGTGTTCAGAAATGGCGTATTCTACAACTTCACCGTTTTGTGCAACTGCATCGAATTCGATTTCTTTGGTTTCCTGCATGAACTGTGAAACAACTACAGGATATTCTTTCGATACTTCACTTGCCATTTGCAAGAAACGAGTCAGTTCTTCTTCGTCATAACATACATTCATGGCAGCTCCACTCAGTACGTACGATGGACGAACCAATACCGGATAACCGACTTTTGCAACAAATGTCTTAACATCGTCCAGGCTTGTCAATTCCTGCCATGCAGGCTGGTCAATACCCAGCTGGTCGAGCATAGCGGAGAATTTGTTACGGTTTTCGGCACGGTCGATGGAAATCGGAGAAGTTCCCAGGATAGGAACAGACTGGCGATAAAGCTTCATGGCAAGGTTGTTCGGAATTTGTCCTCCTACAGATACAATAACGCCACGAGGCTGTTCCAGATCTATTACATCGAGTACACGTTCGAACGAAAGTTCATCGAAGTATAGACGGTCGCACATATCGTAGTCGGTAGAAACTGTTTCCGGATTATAGTTGATCATGATGGACTTATATCCCAGCTTGCGTGCTGTCTGGATAGCATTGACCGAACACCAGTCGAATTCTACAGATGAACCGATGCGGTAAGCACCAGAGCCAAGTACTACAACTGACTTTTCATTCTTGTAATAGTTTACATCATATCCGTCTGCTCCATACGTCATATAGAGGTAGTTTGTCAGTTCCGGATGTTCGGATGCAACAGTATTGATGCGTTTCACGGCAGGCAGGATGCCTAGTTTTTTACGATATGCACGTACGGCAAGGTTTTCTTTTTCCATGTTGCCGCTGGTTGGTTTCAATACGAAACGTGCGATCTGGAAGTCAGAGAATCCCAGCGCTTTTGCTTCTTTCAAGACTTCTGCTGGAAGTTCTTCCAATGAATTGTATGATTGCAGTTTAACTTTGTAATCAACAATGTTTTTTAATTTTCCGATGAACCAAGGATCTATTTTGGTCAGGTCGTAAATACGCTGGATATCATATCCTTCTTCCAAAGCCTGAGCAATGGCGAAGATTCTCAAGTCGGTCGGGTTGGCAAGCTCGTCGTCCAGATTGTCGAAACGTGTGTGGTCGTTGCCTACAAAGCCATGCATGCCTTGTCCGATCATGCGAAGTCCTTTCTGGATGATTTCTTCGAATGAGCGTCCGATTGACATGATTTCACCTACAGATTTCATACTGGAGCCGATGCGGCGTGATACACCGACAAATTTGGTTAAATCCCAACGTGGAATCTTGCAGATTAAATAATCGAGTGAAGGAGCTACGTACGCTGAGTTCGGAGTACCCATTTCACCGATTTCGTCGAGTGTATATCCCAATGCTATTTTGGCTGCGACGAATGCCAGCGGGTATCCTGTGGCTTTTGATGCCAAAGCAGAAGAACGGCTGAGGCGGGCATTTACTTCAATTACACGGTAGTCGTTTGTATCGGCATTGAAAGCATATTGGATATTACATTCTCCAACAATTCCCAGGTGTCGGATACATTGCTTAGACAAATCCTGTAACATAGTCACCTGCTCTTGAGTCAGTGAACAAGTAGGAGCGACTACGATAGATTCGCCTGTATGAATACCCAGCGGGTCGAAGTTTTCCATGCTTGCAACTGTAAAGCAGTGGTCGTTTGCATCACGGATTACTTCAAATTCTATCTCTTTCCATCCCTTCAGTGATTCTTCTACCAATATTTGTGGAGAGAATGTGAAAGCACTTTCTGCTAATTCAATAAATTTAGTTTCGTCCGGGCAAATACCGCTACCCAGTCCGCCCAATGCGTATGCCGAACGGATCATAACCGGATAACCGATTCTGCGTGCTGCGGCCAGCGCATCTTCCATATTTTCTACGGCCTGGCTGACTGGAGTTTTCATTTCTATTTCATCCAGTTTTTTGACGAACAAATCACGGTCTTCGGTATACATGATAGCTTCTACCGATGTTCCCAGTACCTGTACGCCATATTCTTTCAATACTCCTGTCTGGTATAATTCTGTACCGCAGTTCAAGGCTGTTTGACCTCCAAAAGCAAGCAGAATACCGTCGGGACGTTCTTTTTTGATGATTTCAGTTACAAAGTAGGGAGTAACCGGTAGAAAATATACTTGGTCGGCAATGCCTTCCGAAGTTTGGATAGTAGCAATATTAGGATTTACTAATACAGAGCTGATGCCTTCTTCACGCAAGGCTTTCAATGCCTGCGAGCCTGAATAGTCGAATTCTCCGGCTTGGCCGATTTTAAGTGCGCCTGATCCGAGTACCAGGACTTTCTTTAATTCTTTCTTCATGGTGTTTATTAATAGATTTATTGGTTGTTCTCTCAATATCTTATATATGCAAAGAAACAATTAATTTTGAAGAAAACAAAGGATTTGCTTATCTTTGCTGCTAATTAATAATTATCAAAAATTTAATAATGAAAAAGGAGAAAATTATACTTACCGGCGACCGTCCTACCGGGAAACTGCATATCGGACATTATGTAGGTTCATTACGTCGTCGTGTGGAACTTCAGAATTCGGGACTCTACGATAAAATATTTGTTTTCGAAGCTGACGGACAGGCTTTGACTGATAATATTGATAATCCGGAAAAAGTACGTCAGAATGTAATCGAAGTGGCTTTGGATTATCTTGCTGCGGGACTTGATCCGGCTAAGTCGACTATTTTTATTCAGTCGCAAATTCCGGAACTTTGTGAATTGAGTTTCTATTTTATGGATTTGGTGACTGTTTCTCGATTGCAGCGTAATCCTACAGTAAAGACTGAAATTCAGATGCGTAATTTTGAAACAAGCATTCCGGTAGGTTTCTTTACTTATCCTATCAGTCAGGCTGCTGATATTGCTGCTTTCAAGGCTACTACAGTGCCTGTTGGTGAAGATCAGGAACCGATGATTGAACAAACAAGAGAAATCGTTCGTCGATTCAATCATATTTACGGAGAAACATTGGTTGAACCGGAAATTCTTCTGCCGGATAATGCTGCTTGTATGCGTTTGCCGGGAACGGATGGTAAGGCTAAGATGAGTAAATCATTAGGAAACTGCATTTATCTTTCAGATTCGGCCGATGAAGTAGAAAAGAAGGTAAAAAGTATGTATACAGATCCTACTCATATTAAAGTCAGCGATCCGGGAAAACTCGAAGGAAACTGCGTATTTACTTATCTGGATGCTTTTTGCCGTCCTGAACATTTTGAACGTTACCTGCCCGATTATCCGAACTTGGATGAACTGAAAGCTCATTACACTCATGGAGGACTGGGAGATATGAAGGTGAAGAAGTTCCTGGCTGCTATTATGCAGGAAGAACTGACTCCGATACGCGAACGTCGTAAAATGTTTGAGAAAGATATTCCGGCTGTCTATGATATGTTGAAAAAAGGATGTGAAGTTGCTCGTGAAACTGCTGCTCAGACAATGGATGAAGTCCGCCGTGCTATGAAAATCAATTATTTTGATGATGCTGCTTTAATTGAAGAGCAGGCAAAACGCTTTGGACAGGAATAAAAATCCGGTTATATTTATAAATCAGAAATCGCCATTCAGCATTGTATATATTTAAGGTATACATGCTGGATGGCGATTTTTATTATGTACTTTTCGAACAAAATGAATATTTTTTCTGTTTTTATTCTATCTATATATCTATTTGTTTATCTTAATTATATCGCTTATGAAAAAATTTACATTAATCTGCACGTTTATGTTTCTGTTTTTGGGCGTTGGACTGGCTCAAGAGTCTTCTTACCAGTTGTCTAGCCATATCTTGGATATAACTCAGGGAAAACCGGCTCCTAATGTGAAGATCAGCCTGTACAAGCAGCATACAGATGGAAAATGGTTGATGGTGGAGGAGAAACTGACTGATGAAAATGGTCGTGTAAAAGATTTCCTGAAAGAAGATGGTACGGAACATGATGGAATATATAAATTGGTTTATCACGTAAAGCTATATTTTGACTTGTTGGGTCAGGAAACATTTTACCCTTTTATTGAAGTTGTTTTTGAGTTGAAAGGAAGAACTCACTATCATGTGCCTATAACTTTGTCGACTTATGGTTACTCAACTTATAGAGGAAACTGACCTGAAAAGGGGGATAGATAGAGGTTTGAAGCTTTGAAATAATACTGTTTTGTGTACTTTATGGCAGTTTTAGTAAAAAAAATGAGGCAAATATTTGCATATTCAAAATAAAGCCGTACCTTTGCAACCGCAATTGAGAACGAGATCTCGGGCGTTTAGCTCAGCTGGTTCAGAGCATCTGCCTTACAAGCAGAGGGTCGGCGGTTCGAATCCGTCAACGCCCACTCCGAATTTTTTCTCGTTCTTTAATTGGCTTTTGGGGCGTTTAGCTCAGCTGGTTCAGAGCATCTGCCTTACAAGCAGAGGGTCGGCGGTTCGAATCCGTCAACGCCCACTTCCCAAAAGCATAAATGGTCAAATTTTCCCCTTTGGGGCGTTTAGCTCAGCTGGTTCAGAGCATCTGCCTTACAAGCAGAGGGTCGGCGGTTCGAATCCGTCAACGCCCACTAAATTAAATATTGATTTCGGACGTTTAGCTCAGCTGGTTCAGAGCATCTGCCTTACAAGCAGAGGGTCGGCGGTTCGAATCCGTCAACGTCCACTGAGGAGTTTCACATGAAAAGTGAAACTCTTTTTTTATGTCTTTTTTTTAAAATGAACCTTTTCTTGGAAATTCTTGTTTATTAAGTAATAATACAAGTAATAGTTCGTTAAAAATTCGCCAAGCCTAAGCGGCTCTGGCAGTAAATAAAATGAGTTCTTTGAAAAGTTTGTCAATAACTTGCATGTCTGGGTTAATCCCGAACACGCAAATAAATCGTTCAAGCATATAAGCATTGTGTATGAATGACTTGCAAGAGGATATGGAATAGGCTATTCCGAGCCTCTTACATGCCGCTTTGGCCAAGTTGACAGCTGCGAGCGATGCATTGAAGTGAAAATCCAACTTCCTGAAGTCGGTTGACTGGCAGTTGGTGATTCCTGCATGCTGCTTGCCATCTCTAAAGCAAAATTCCAGTTGGAACCTGGTTCTGTAATAATCCAGCACCTCACGTCCATCCATGGAATCGTCTGTAGAGAAGTAAAGCTGCCACTTGTCTGTCCTCCCGTCCATCGGATACCAGACGGCTAAGGAAACATACCTTTTGAGAGCTTTTGCATATACCCTCAATCCGTATAGCTTTCCTTTGTTCACCTCGTATTCCTTGCACCGGGTCAAATCCAGATTGGCAAAGTCAATCCTGCCGTCAAACCACTTGGGATGACCACGTTTTCCTGTTTTCTGCTCCAATGTCGGATAGTACAGGATTACGTCATTCCGAAAGCGGCTGATGACATGGAAATCGTTCTCACACATAGGTGTTATGAATGTTTCCTTGGAAAAGAATGCGTCTGCAACCACCGTTCTGGACAGGCTCTGTAGCTTGTCTTTTCTACAGATAAGATAGCTGCTGTACCAGTCAACGAGGCTCTTGTCCATATTATCCAAGGTCTTACAATCTGGCGTCTGAATGGAACCTAAAGTCATGCATTCATGATTGTCGATGTCAATGACACCGATGCCCATGATTTCCAGTCCACGCTTGTATTCTCCTGCACAACCAGACCAGAAGTAACCTATCCAAGGTGTCTTCTTGCCTGATTTGGGAATATAGGAAGGATCGATGGCGATGGCTTTTCTTTTGCCTGTGAGATGCTTGCTGATGATAGAGCCGTTGAACGCAAACCAGTCGAAAGTTTCATGCTCAAAAAGGTTAGGCTGCAATGTGTGTCAAGGCGAAGAATAGAATGGTTACCTACTCTCTATTAAAATTGGCGCACCATCCGTAGTGGGTGATGCGCCTTTTTTATCAATCGCAATAGTAGAAATACTATAGTCCAAAAAACATCTTATATTCGTTCTCGATTTCACCCATACTCATATATGGGAAATCACACAACGTATCAAGAAGGTCTAACGCCTGCTGCTCCCCTTCGTTAATAGGTCCATCACATGTGCACATATATACAAAGAATGTTTTAATCATGCGTTTTTTTGCGATTGAAATATTCTTAATCTGACTATATGCACTAACTGGGTTGTGAAAATAGTTCTGAAAAAGTTGATATGCGGTTTGTGTAGGCTTGATTGCTCGTTGTACAAATTGAACGAACTTCATTTCTTCAGGAGTCGGTTCTTGACATATCATCAGCTTCAGTTATGGAGGCAGTACCTACATATTACCGCTTTCCTCTGTCTGTAATGTTATCATAATATTTGATTGTT
>NZ_DS981493.1 GCF_000154845.1 Phocaeicola coprocola DSM 17136
CAGGATTTTTATATTTCTCACTACTTTTTAAATCTCTTGGTAATAGGTTTCTGATATTTTTCCACTCTTCACCAGCTTTTGAATAAATCAGGATATAATTATGGGCAAGAGAAATTGCAGCCGCATTACTTCTACCATAAAAATTTTCCCAAATTACAGTAGAAATAAAAGACTTCTCTCCAAAAATTTCATCCATTAATTTTCTCCCGTTTACGATTTCATGATCATCAAGTGTTAAAAAAATAGATCCACTATCTGAAAGAAGACTTTTTGCCACCATTAATCGTGGATACATCATAGAACACCAATCCGAATGAAAACGCCCATTAGATTCTGTATTTTTACGATAACGATTACCTAATTCATCCACATTTCCAGAAAACAAATCATAATCATCTTGTGAAACCGCAAAATCATCATCATACACAAAGTCATTACCCGTATTGTAAGGCGGGTCAATATAAATCATCTTTACTTTACCCATATATGACTTTTGAAGTAACTTCAATACCTCCAAATTATCACCTTCAATATACAGATTCTGTGTATTATCCCAATCCACACTATCCTCTACCACCGGACGCAAAGTCTTTGTAGTAGGGCGAGCAGCTTCCCGACGAGCTTCCTGTTTTCCCGGCCAAGTAAACTGATACATTTCATCCGCATCTTCAACCGCATTATCTCCAAGCAGTTGACGCAAAGTCTTGAAATTTACCACATGGCGTAACTCTCCGGTTTTATCATCCTTTACTTCCGTAAAACAGGATGGTGCTATCTGATAGAGAGCTTCCAAATTCAGTTGTGTTCCATCAACCGAGTTCAATTCTAATTTATTGGGTTTCATGATTATATATTTTTCAAATATCGTTATTTTATATCTTGCACAGTGATTATATAGTCCTAATTATATACAATAATGCGACCATATTATCTATATCAAACAATTCTAAATAAAGGTTATTAATACTAAATGGGCAGCAATAATAAATAAACATAATAATATTATAACCCACTTATGTTTATATCCGTATTTTGTTTTACTAAGTATAAATAATTTAAGTTTCGCAAGTGCTAAAATGATGTAATAAAAAAGGCTAAAGTGTTTGATAATTCGTTAATTATCACTATATTAAAGTCGTCAAACAAAAAACATAGAACCCTTTAGCCATGAACAAAAATAGACATATTATCGGTGAACTCCAAGAGTTTTTTGCAAACAATGATGCCAGCAAGGCAATAAACAGCATATCAACCATAATGAACAGCATTAGGATACAGAGCAAAGTCATCGGTTCAGTCAAGAATCCGAACTGCAAGTTCACCTGTCTTCAGGTGTTGCAGTTGCTCGTGCTCTTCCCGTTCTTCTCGGTGAAAAATGCTGCCAATTATTCGTCCTCTGCACTCTGCAAGTTGTTTACATGCGATAAGGATATGTTCTATCGTTTCATGAATGACGGCAACGTCAATTGGCGATGTATAATCTACTCGGTTTTCAGACAGCTGTATTCTCGTGTGAGCCGCAAGACAACAGCAAAATCTGATGTCAAATGCGTCATTATCGATGATACAGATCTTCCTAAGACCGGATTCAAGACAGAGAAGATCGGTAAAGTCTTCTCTCATACTCAAATGAAGCCTATACTGGGCTTCAAAGCAATGTTCCTATGCTTTACTGACGGTATATCTCAGTCTATTCTTGACTTCTCTCTTCATGGAGAAGAGGGTAAGCGCAGCGACAAGCCACAGGGCTTATCCAAGAAGCAGGCAAACTCACGTTATACCAAGGAACGTTCTGAGGATGAGCGTATTGCTAAACGTAGCTCTGAGTATCTTGCAAGCAAGATTGAGACTGCTATCAGTATGCTGAAGCGCTCAATCATTGAGGGTGTACGCTTCGACTATCTTCTTGTCGACAGCTGGTTCACCTGCACCGAACTCCTGAAGTTCATAGTCTCAAGGCACTTTGGTTGCCATCTTATTGGAATGATAAAGATGGGCAAGATCAAGTATGAGACAGCTCTCGGAACCAAGACCGCACCTGAACTTATCAAGGTTCTTCAGAAGACAAAGAACTTAAAGTACAGCCGATCAATCGGTTATTATACTGCTACCATCTCTGCAAAGATCTCAGGCATCAAGGTCAACCTGTTCTTCTATAGAAAAGGCAAGAACGGTAACTGGAATGCCCTGCTAACCTCCGATCTTAAGTTGGACGCCAAGGAAGCCTTCAGACTTTACTCAAGAAGATGGGTTATTGAGGTCGCTCACAAGGAAATGAAGCAAAATCTAAAGCTCGGTAAAAACCAGTGTAGGGACTTTGCCGGACAGATCGCCGGCATATCATTATGCGTCTTGCAGTACAATATACTCAGTTATGTCAAACGCAATGAGTCTTACGAGACCATCGGAGGACTCTTTGCTGAAATTACAAAGAACTCTGTTGAACTTTCAGTAGCAGAAAAAATCTGGCTGCTGATCGTAGAAGTTATAAGCGTCATTGCCGAGGCTCTCAACTGTGACGCTATGGCTCTGACCGAACAGGTAATATCAAACGATAAACAAATTAAAGCAGTGAAAATGGCCTTTGACAAGCTGGCGGTCGCCGCCTAACGGGGCTAAAATTCACTTGCGAAACTTAAGTAAATAATAATGGACATATCATTAAAAATCCTAATACACAACTTATAGGTAATAATTCTATATGCACAGTGGTGGCAATTAAAAATGTGGCGATAATAATTATTCCCACTCCAATATCTTCTAAATGTGAATCCATCTTTAATTGATCTCAGAATTTATATTGTTCTTATTTAATTTATCAGTTAGTAATGTTATTTCTTTCCTAAGTTGACGCACCTCAGTATTCAATTCCATTTGTCGATTAAACTGCTTTTCCGCCTTTATTCTTTTTTGCAGCATCAAAATCTGTTTCTGAATACTTTCTATTTGTTTACGTATATCAACTAGTTCTTTATATTCTTCTTTGGTAGATGCAGATAATCCTGATATTTGGCTGAGCAAGCCGTTGTAAACGGCATCCATAGACTGCCCTTGAATGTTCAGCGTATCAGCATCAATTCGTATATCCCGTTGAATTTCACTAACTCCACACTTCCATTTCTGTTCTCCATGAACAACCGACATTTCTTTATGATGCATCAGTAAATCAAGCTTTTCGCCGTACTCAATAATGAAAACCGTATGCCGTGGTAACAACTCATCCATTGCACAGAAAGGCTTAATGCTATACTCATTTTCTTTCATCCTGCAATAGAACACATCAATCTCATGCACATATTCACCATCTTCTACATTGAGTGTAGCAGGTGCAAGTTTATATAGC
Source organism: Phocaeicola coprocola DSM 17136 (assembly GCF_000154845.1). Lineage (GTDB taxonomy): Bacteria > Bacteroidota > Bacteroidia > Bacteroidales > Bacteroidaceae > Phocaeicola > Phocaeicola coprocola. The sequence goes on from NZ_DS981493.1 coordinate 3,344, forward strand.
CAAACAATACCTTCAAACTCCCGTGTGAGAAATTCACGCAAGGAAGAATCGCCACTTCTTCCATAAAACGCATTCTTTGACACTGGCTTATTGACTATTGTTGTGGATGGAAAATTCAGTATATTATCCATAATCTACTTAATCACCAAAAAACAAATCAATTCAAAATCATCCAGTCCCTTAATGTTATAGGTCAAAGCACTTGTTTCACCTACAGAGAAAAGACTGTCTATATCACTTTCTTCTTTCACCGTGATAATACTCTCTATAGCCGATTGCAGCAGGTCGCTGTAATGACGCATATTCTTTCCATCACGTGTTTCCTTGTTGAACTGCTTGCAAAGTACCTTATCCGGCTCTGTCTTGTCTTTGCAGGCATAACGCATCTTGTCAAGCAGTTTTTTAGGTGACAGATGGTCGCAGATAACGGTTCCTGTATGCGAAAGATAAACCATATAAAACGGATGCAACAGATTGGAACGGTCAATGTTCACACCGTTGTTCTTATTTTTCAGCACATACATCACGCCCGGTTCTACCAGTTCGGAAGCATTGACCACAGCACTCATCCCAAACGGTGTCAAATCCATATTGGGATGCTCTTTCAGATTAGCCAATAAATCCAGACGAAATTCATTCAACCCCAAATCCATGATATTGACACCAGTATCCATATCCTCAATATCTACCACTTCATTCTGCAACTTCTTCAACTGATTACGGCGGTACTCCAAATCGCCTTTTTCATTAGCTGACAATAAATTATCATCACCTGTACTGGTAATAACCGTTGCCTTCATTCGGCTTTCCACACGACCTTTCAGCTTGATGTAATCATCCAGTTCCATATCCGGCCAGTAATTCACCAACTGGATCACATCGTTCTTGCTTCCGATACGGTCTATACGGCCAAAACGCTGAATGATGCGTACCGGATTCCAGTGTATGTCGTAGTTGATCAGATAATCACAGTCCTGCAAGTTCTGTCCTTCACTGATACAATCGGTAGCAATCAGTACATCTATTTCTCTTGTATCATTCGGATGAATGGCATCCCAGTCTTTTGACAAAGGCGAGAAGTAGGTCAATATGTCATTGAATGTACATTTCAGTTTCGGCAACGTACATTTCCCTTCCGTACTGCCGGTTATCAGAGCTGTATGCAGTCCGCAATCGTTCAAAATCCTGCCGGAAAGTTGTTCATACAGATAATTGGCTGTATCAGCAAATGCTGTAAATATCAGCACTTTCTTATTGCTACCATTGATTGGATGTTCAAACTTGTTTTTCAAGTCTGCTACCAGCTGTTGCAGTTTCGTATCATGTTCCGGCGTAATATCCTTTAGCATAAGGATGAGCAGTTCCAGTACTTCCAAATCAGCTTTCAAATCACGCCGCCAACTAACATAATCCATGTCCCGAAGATTGATTTTTGATTTACGGCCTACAAACGGATCATTTTCATTATCTTCAGTATCAAAATCCTCTGAAAAATCAGTTACATCTATTGTATCTGCACCGCTTTCCTGGAATTTATCAATAGCAGTAATAGAATCATTTATAAAATCACGAATTCTTGTCAAAGTCAGACGGAAAGAGTTCACACTACTTTCCAGACGCTTCAACAGGTTGATAGCCATCAATTTCCGAATACCTTTTTCACGTCCATCTACAGTGAGTCCCTCACCTTCATAATCTATTCCGTAATTACCTTTTTCACTCTCAAAAATAAACAAAGAAGGTGTATATATGGAAAGATTCAATCTGTTAAGCATTTCTGCTATATCCGCGAAAGTAATAGCATCGTTCAAATCCGTAAGCTTAGGTCTGCGTGATATAGGTGACAAACGTTCAGGAAATTTGCCCACATCATTCGTGTTGTAATACTTAATGATATGGCTTCGGCTTCTGGCTATGGTAACTGCATCAAGCAACTGGAAGAAATCATAACTTAATGAATCTACCAGTTTCTCTGTTGTTCTCTTTTCCGGAGGCAATTTAGCCCATTTAGAATATACAGTCTGCGCATCTCTGAAAATGCTATCTATGTTCTTCCCTGTATCAAGCAAATCATTTATATTCTCGGCCTTTCCTTCATACGCAAGTTGCAGCTGATTTTTCAAATCACTGAAACGGTTGTTTACCGGTGTAGCGGAAAGCATAAGCACTTTAGTCTTTACACCACTGCGTATAACTTTATTCATCAGCCGGGCATAACGGTTTTCCTTGAAATCATCATCTTCATCATCATTATCAAACCGACCGCCATTGCGGAAATTATGACTTTCATCTATTACAATCAAATCATAATTCCCCCAATTCACCCGTTCCAAGTCAAGTCCATTACTCAAACCTTTATCCCTTGACAGGTCAGAATGAAACAGAATGTCATAACGCAAACGGTCTGCCAATACCGGATTATTTTTATAGTTGGAGCGGAATGTCTGCCAGTTGTCGTTCAACTTTTTGGGACAAAGAACCAATACATTTCTGTTTCGGTTTTCGTAATACTTGATAACCGAAAGAGCCGTAAATGTTTTTCCCAATCCCACACTATCAGCAAGAATACACCCGTTGTATTTTTCCAGTTTGTTTATGATTGCCAATGATGCATCACGCTGGAAATTATACAGTTTATTCCATATAACACTACTTTTGAATCCTGTAGCTTCATTAGGTAATACATCCTCGCTTATGTCTTCAAGAAATTCATTAAAGATATTATATAGCGTAATAAAGTAGATAAAAGCCGGTGCATTCTCCTTATAAACGGTTTCGATATTTTCTATGACATTATCTGTCACATCCTGAAATTTCTCTTTGTCTTTCCATAATTCTGCAAAATTCTTCAAAAACATATCTGTAGAACTATGTCCAGGCATACCTACCACCATCGGACAGATATTGTTCCCTCTATCAAGCCCGAGTTCAGTAGTGGTAAACTCATTGAAAGGCATATAAGTATAGGTTTCTTCTCTTTCCTTTATATTGAGGAAGGTATTCATGGAGCCGTGAGTTATATTTGTCTTGAACCGTGCTTTTCTGCGAATCCAGTCTGCACATTCTCTCGCAATAGCCCGCTGTGTAAGCTGGTTTCGAAGCCTTATTTCAAAATTCGATCCGAAAAGACTTCTTTCCCGATTTAATTTGGGTATATAGAATTCTCTTTTTTGCTTTTCAGACTTATCCGTATAGAACGTCGGTGAAGTAAAAATAAAGTTTACACAATCCACCTTTTCCAGTTCTTCTTTCAATGCTTCGTATGCATAGATAGAAAAACTGGCTGCCGCTATAGAGACTTGGCTATTGTCAGACAACAATAGCTGCTTCAAATCATCTATAACACGTTCGGTTATATTATTGAATTGCTTCGGAACTCTCATTTTCTCTTTTCATTTATCAAATTTCAACACCAAAGAGAAAAGCTATTTAGCCAATATTTAATATTATTGTATTCTCAGTTTCTTTGCGCTATACACAAAGATATAAATATTTAAAACATTACCGCCTGCCTCTCTACTTTTATTTCAACATTATTTCTCCCCACCAACTTCTTCACTACCTCCACATCCGCCGGAAGCCAGTCTACAGACCCCAGTTCCTCCCGATTCAGCCAAGTTGCGTTTTCATGCTCCTTCAACACCAGATGACCGGAACGGACAGAGCATAAAAAGCAGTGCATCGTGAGGTGGAAAGCTGGGTAATTATCTTTCCGCCGGGAAACTCCCAGTAGTCCTTAAACTCACCATAGCCGCGCTGGGTGGCAAAATACTTTCCTTCACGACAAATTATTGCCGCTACAACTTCTATCTGCTTCATCTCAATATGTAAACTATTTTTCCCTTCAAAATTCAATACTATCTCCTTCCCTACTGATGCACCAGAAAGGAATGTTTTTAGCATCTGTAAACTCTTTCATACGCCAGGCTGACTCGAATCCACTTGCCACAAAGTGCATGGGAACAAGCAGTCCTACCTGAAACGTGTCGATAAACTGACGGGCGCCACGGGTATATCCGTTACCGATACGGCCGTCTACCGGAAACATTACCACGCTGAAACTGTCCGTTATTTTTCGGATGTCTTTCAGTTCTCCCAAAAAGCGTTTTTCTTCTTTCTCGGGATTGACATCGATACCGAATTCGGCGCTGTAGACCAGCCCGCCCCGATAATCATCGGTCAGGAAACGGGCATACCAGTTATTCAGGTCGCCTGCATGGAAGACACGCCTGCCATCAGTTTCCACTATCCACGACACACCGCTGTCGTTGCTTCCAGTTGCCGCTACACGAATCAGTCCGTCGCTCCATGTACCTCCTTTGGCAAGCCAGACATCGGCTTCTTCTTTCTGTGCCCGGCGATGTTTCAGGATATCTTTCGAGAGGATATAAATGATGTCGGACCTCGTTTGCCGCCACGAAAAGATTTCCCGGTTGAAATGGTCTTCGTGAAAATGACTGGAGAACACGTACACCGGCTTCTCAGTTTTTAGCAGCTGAGGTACAATGCCCTCCGGGTCCATCCAGTAGTCGAATATCAGGATGCACCGATCTGTTTCGATGGCAAAGCCACTGTGAAAAATATATGTAAGTCTCATTTTTTTACTATTGTATATCGAAATAATGCAAGGTTTATATCATCCTTGACTGAATGAGTGCGAATATAGTAATTTTCTCTCGATTCCGCCTCTGTGAAACAAAAGCAAACAGTCTTAAAAAAACGCTTAAAAGAGCAAGGGGAAAGCTAAAACCTGTTACAACAAGCCAATATTATTTTTAACTTTAAGGCAGTTTATACAAACAGACATAGGCAAGAACAAATAGGACACAAAAAATGAAAAAAGGAATATTATTACTTGCTTTCCTGCTGGCTATATGCTGCGGAAGCGGACTATATGCCCAAAATGTATCGTGTAAAAGTTATTTTGAGGTAGTAGAGACAAACGATGAAAATCACCGGCTGGACGAAGTTGCAATTTATCCGCCCGTATTCGGAACGTTGCCTGAGGGAAAAAGACTGAAAATAAAAGTCTGCAACAACGACGAAAAGAAGCTCAAAAAAGCATTTTTTTATGTATATTACAAAAACAAGAGGGTAAGCAAGCTCCTCCTTCCTGACTTGAAAAAGGGTGAAACGTACGAATTTTGTGTAAATATTCACTCGAAAATGACCAGGAAAGACAGACAGGAATTACTCTTTAAAATAAGAAGAGGAAAAACGTATATAAGTTACCGGATAGCTCAGCCTCACAACAAGAAAGGATATTGATAAAAATATTTGCGTACACTTTCTGTCAGACAGCTATAATTTATATCATCCATATCAATTTACTTTTTGTCAAAATGACATTTCTGCCTTTTGAGAATCTCTTTTTCGGTTACTCCCCGGGGTGCTGGAATTTATTTCTGATTCTCATAAGGCAGATTTTTTCAGAAAGCAAGCAAAGCAGCCAAACTGGCAGATGTATTTTTCCGATAGTGCCTCAGCAGATTGCTTTCAAAGAGAATGGAGCTATAAAGACTGACTTTATGCTAAAAGAAAAACAGTGCTTAAATGTCTTTAAGAGATAAAAAAGATCTTTCCGGAGTGTCCATATAGGACCTTTTTCACCGCAATATGGGAATAGAGGAAAAACATCTGGAAGTTTTTATTTTTTTTCGGCATCTTTTCATTAATCTTTCAGCATGTTTTCACTGTTTTTTCACCGTCTTTCTTTGCCTCATTTACTGCCATAAAGCATCTTTCAAGAGTGAAAAACGAATAAAAATCTCCTTATATTACTGACGGAAGGGGAATTTTCTTCGGATATCCTGTTAAATAAATAAAAGGAATACTTACAAAAAGAAAGTAAAATATCGGAATCACAAAACAGCACTCTCTACGAAAGCCACAAAATCACCAGCCATATCAATAGAGAAACCACAGCTACAATGGTAATAAATATCAACTTTCCTCGAAAATAACTCTTTTGTTCCCACGCAGTCCGTACTTCTGTTTCGGCCTGAATCTGTTCTAGTTTTTCGGGTGAAATGTCGGACGAACAACGCTTGCCGGTAAGTCCCAGCAAACGACCATGAGTTTCGCTCATACGTTTTTTTCCGACTTTTCGCAGTTCGCGGTTTTCCTTATCGCGCTGCATCATATCGTTTATACATCCTAAAGTTCCCATAGCAGCATACATTTAACCAACTGCCTGAAGATAAGGATTTTTCTCTTCATTCACAAGAAAAGAACGATAAAGGTGTATATCTGTTTTCAGTGTATCTTTTTCAGAATGTTCTTTCTGGCAACTCTCAGGGCGGGAGTTAACGGGGAGGTATCGTCCAGCATTTCGAGTGCGGAACTGAATTCTGCCAGAAGCTCGGGATATAATCTGCATAGAAGAAAGGAAAGCTTCATGCTTAGCACCCGGACTCCTACAGAGCTTCCGGAAGATATCATCTGGTTCATGCAGAAATCGAGAAAGTCGGTACGGAGATTGTCTTCACATAATGGCTGGGCCACAAGTAGCGTAAGCAGTAACCGGCGCTTTGTTTCGCTGGATGTACTCATGGCTTCTTGCATCAGCTCGTCGCATTTGGGGTATAACCAGCCTTGATGGGCTGCATCGAGATGAGTGAACAGCCAGGCTGCATTATCAGCAACTCTTTTCTCGCTGTCGAAGAGCAGAGTGTAAAGCTGTTCGAGTAAGGAATGATCTTCGCAGCACTGGATAACATGACACAACTCATGAATGTCGTTTTCGTGGATTCGCCCAAGAAGTCTGTTGCGAAGATTATGGGAGTTGTCAGTCTCTGCCATATCTACATGCATTTTTTAATTGCTTTCCGGCAACGGTTCAGCACTTTCTCTCCTGCCGGATGCTGTCTGGTTCCACCAAGTTCAATAGCTGATACGACTTTGAAACCGCTCCATTTTAAAATCTCACGCATAGCTTTTATTGCGCCACGGCTTTGCCCAAACAGGATATTGAAAGGGAAAGGTGTAGTGCTTGTACTTATTAATATGGCTTTTTTGCCTTTATGAAGCGGCAGAGGCAGCCCAAGGGTATCTTCTCCTATCATGCCGTATACGATACGATCGAAGATGATTTTCAACTGCCCGGGCATATTTCCCCAATAGCAGGGTGCTCCTACAACCAGCACATCGCAGCTTTTTATGGCAGCAAGTACACACTGTGCATCGTCTTCGGGCAATACACAATGGTGGGTTTCACGGCAGGTCATACAGCCGGTACAGGGTTTTACCTGCAATCGGGAAGCTAAGACGGTAGTGACTTCTGCTCCTCTTTGTTCTGCTTCCTCGCGAATGGCATCCAGCATGGCAGAGATATTTCCGTGAATGCGCGGGCTTCCGTTGATAATCAAAATATTCATGAGAAGTGGAGATGTATTTATAATTGCAGATTGCTGTGTATTATGCTTTCATGGCACGCAATGCCTTGCATAACTGATCGGGGCAGGAAGTAGATTTGTTGCCGCAATGAATTCCTTCCAACCGGCTGATTACATCGTCTACTTTCATTCCTTTGACAAGAGAACTGATTCCTTTCAGATTTCCGTTGCAGCCTCCTGTGAAATGTACGTCTGTGATGATGTCATTTTCTACCTCTATCTCGATATTACTGCTGCATGTACCTTGTGTTCTGTAATTTATTTTCATGATGTTGAAGTTTTTGCTGCTATAAAAAAAACATTCCGGACAAAGCCGGGCATTCTTATAATGGCTGTTTTCACTGCCTGCTCTGCCGCTTTATCCGGAATGAAATGATGGGTAATATTATTCTTCTACCTCTTCAGGTTTCATGTTTGTATATACAGTCTGAACGTCATCAAACTCTTCCAGACGTTCTATCATCTTGTCGATGGTTTCACGCTGTTCAGGAGTTACATCCTTCAAGTCGTTAGGAATGTATGTAAAGTCACCACCTACATCTTCGAAACCACATTCTTCCAGATGCTTCTGAATTGCTGCGTAGCTCTTCGGATCACCATAGATAGTAATTGTACCTTCTTCCGGATCTTCATCGAATTCGTCTTCTACGTTGTAGTCAATCAGATCGAGAATCAGTTCTTCCATGTCTACACCATCTTTCTTCTTGAATGTGAAGACACATTTGTGATCGAACAAGAAAGCCAAAGAACCAGTTGTTCCCAAGTTTCCGCCGAACTTGTTGAATACAGAACGTACATCGGCAACGGTACGTGTTGTATTGTCTGTCAGCGTATCAACAAATACAGCAACTCCGTGAGGACCGTATCCTTCGTATGTCATTCCTTTGTATTCGCTCTGGTCTTTACCCATTGCGTTCTTGATTGCGCGTTCGACATTATCCTTCGGCATGTTTTCGCGCTTACAAGTTGCGATAACTGAACGTAATGCCGGGTTGTTTTCCGGTTCCGGACCGCCAGCTTTTACAGCAATAGCAATTTGTTTACCCAGTCTTGTAAATGTTTTGGCCATGTGACCCCATCTTTTCAGCTTAGTAGCTTTTCTATATTCAAACGCTCTTCCCATTGGATTTATGTTTTAATATGTTTTTTATAATTGTTATTTTCTTAATTATCTCAGTTTGGCATCCAGCTTGTTCTGCAAGTTAGCAATCAGCTTCTGCATTACCTTGTCAATCTGCTTGTCGTTCAGTGTAGCATTTTCATCCTGAAGCATGAAGCTTACCGCATAACTCTTCTTGCCGGCTTCCAGATTCTTACCTTCGTAAACGTCGAACAGCTCTACGCTCTTCAGTAATTTCTTATCTGTTTCGTAAGCTATCTTTTCGATTTCGGCAAATTGTACCTTCTTGTCGATCAGCAAAGCAAGGTCACGTTTTACTGCCGGGAACTTAGAGATTTCTTTATAAGCTACCGTATTGTTCTTGATAGCTTTCATCAGTTCTTTCCAGTTCAGGTCAGCATAATAAACTTCGTTGTCGATATCGAAGGCTTTTTGTATTTTCTTATGCAGCACACCGAAAGTTGCCAGCAATTTACCTCCACGTGTATGTACTGATATAGCTACAGAATAAATATCGTCGGTCAGGTTTCCGAATACCAGTCCACCGAAGTTTACTCCCAGACGACGGAAGATATTCAATACGTATGCTTTCAACTCGTATACAGAAGTGTTTTCATCAGGATGTGCCCAAGAGTTGCTTACACGCTTACCGGTAATCCACAAGCCTAAATGCAGTTCTTCTGAATAAGCAGCAAGAACTTTTTCCGGATTCCTCTTTTCAGCATTGAAGTGATAGCAGTTACCGAATTCGAAGAACTTCAGGTCAGCATTCTTACGGTTAGCGTTGTGCTGGATACTTTCCAAACCACCGAACAACAGTGTAGCACGCATTACGTTAAGGTCGTTGCTCAATGGATTCATCAACTGTACCAGATTTTCAGGCTTGTAAGTTTCCAGACCTTCGTAGTAAGTAGCAGCAGTAAGAGAGTTGTTCATTATTTCATTGAATCCACAACCAACCAGCTGTTCTGAAACAAGATTCTGAAGTTTTACAGACTTGTCTACATCGCCTTTTACGCTTAAGCTTGACTTCACAGATGTAGGTATTTCCACATTGTTGTAGCCATAGATACGAAGAATGTCTTCTACTACATCGCACGGACGCTGAACATCTACACGATATGCCGGTACCAGCAATGACAGTCCTTCGGGTGTTTCATCAGTGATCTTCATTTCGAGGCTGGTTACAATGCTCTTGATTGTTTCTGCCGGAATAACTTTTCCGATTAAAGCGTTAGTATATTCATAAGAAAGCTCTACCGGGAAGTCTGCTATAGGTGCAGAATAGTTGTCTTTTATTTCGGATGCAATCTCACCGCCGGCAAGTTCTTTTACCAGCAGGGCTGCTTCTTTCAGTGCGTAAATAGTACCATTAGGTTCGATACCACGTTCGAAGCGGAAAGAAGAGTCTGTGCTCAACCCGTGACGGCGTGCAGTCTTACGTACCCATGTAGGATGGAAATATGCACTTTCGAGGAATACATCTTTTGTTGTTTCTGTAGTTCCAGAATCGAGTCCACCGAATACTCCGGCGATGCACATCGGTTCTTCTGCATTACAGATCATCAGGTCACGGTCGGAAAGCTTACGTTCTACTTCATCCAAAGTAACGAACTTAGTTCCTTCGGGACAAGTTTTTACTACAATCTTACCACCTTTAATCTTGTCAGCATCGAAGCAGTGCATCGGCTGACCGTATGCATGAAGAATGTAATTGGTAATATCGACAATATTGTTGATAGGACGTACACCGATAAGACGCAGTTTGTTTTGCAGCCATTCGGGACTTTCCTTTACTGTTACGTTCTTGATAGCAACACCTGCATAACGGGGACAAGCTTCAGTGTTTTCTACCACAATATCAATGTTCATATCGTGATTGTCGACCTTGAATGCATCTGCCGAAGGACGTTTCAATGTTGCCTGACGTCCGTTCTGAATCAACCATGCATACAAATCGCGTGCAACGCCATAGTGAGAGCAGGCATCCGAACGGTTAGGAGTAATATCTACCTCCAGCACGTAATCGCTCTTGATATTATAATAGTCTTTGGCAAGAGTTCCCGGTACAACATCTTCAGGAAGTACAATGATACCTTCGTGGCTTGTACCGATACCGATTTCGTCTTCAGCGCAAATCATACCGTTCGACTCAACGCCGCGAAGCTTTGACTTCTTGATGGTAAAGCACTCATCACCGTCGTACAGTTTGGTTCCGAGTGTTGCAACTACTACCTTTTGTCCGGCAGCTACATTTGCAGCTCCACAAACAATCTGAACAGGATCGCCCTGTCCCAAATTAACGGTAGTGATATGCATGTGATCTGAATTTGGATGCGGTTCGCAAGTCAGCACTTCGCCGATAACAAGCCCTTCCAATCCTCCTTTTATCGATTGAACTTCTTCTACATCGCCTGTTTCCAGACCAATGGAAGTAAGTGCGGCTGCCACTTCATCGGGTGTCAAATCGAAGTTGACATATTCTTTCAGCCAATTATACGAGATATTCATATATGTATAGTTTTATGTATTTCTTAAATTGTCGTGCAAATGTAATATAAATATTTGGGATAGAATATGAGTGCAGGGAGTTTTTTACGTTCACTCAAAGACAGATATCCAAATAAATTACTTTATTTTCCGCCTTCTTATCATACGGATGTACGCATCAGAACGGCACATCCGGAACCGGAGCGCCAAACGGATTTTCGGGTTGCGGAGCCATCTCTACTGGAGGAGGAACAAACGATTGTCCGCCGCCGCTGTTTATTTTCGAACGGAGTACAGGAGCTGCACTTTCTTCACCCGGCATCGGCACGATCATTTCGTCATCCGGATTCTGGAAGCGGGCAAACTCGCCACGGAAGCGTAACAGCACATCGCCTACCGCACCGTTACGATGCTTGGCAATAATGATTTCTGCCATACCGTGAAGGTCGTTTCCTTTTTCATCGGTATAAATCTTGTAATACTCCGGACGGTGAATGAAGCATACCATATCGGCATCCTGCTCGATGGCTCCCGATTCACGCAAGTCGCTCAACTGAGGGCGCTTGCCGTCGATACCTTCACGGCTTTCCACACCACGGTTCAACTGACTCAAGGCGATGATAGGGATATTCAACTCTTTGGCAAGTCCTTTCAACGAACGTGAGATGGTACTTACTTCTTCCTGACGGCTTCCGAATGACATACCGCTGGCATTCATCAACTGAAGATAGTCGATAATGATAATCTTTACATCGTGTTCACGTACAAGTCGGCGTGCTTTGGTTCGCAGCTCAAATACAGACAAGGAAGGTGTATCGTCAACATAAAGCGGAGCATCGTACAGTTCCTTTATCTTATAGTCGAGCTGTCCCCATTCGTAAGGAGCGAGCTGACCGCTCTTGATTTTCTCACCGGGGATCTCGCACACATTCACAATCAGACGGTTCACCAACTGTACGTTACTCATTTCCAAAGAGAACAATGCAACGGGAACTTTATTGTTTACGGCCATATTCTTCGCCATAGAGAGTACGAATGCTGTCTTACCCATCGCCGGACGGGCAGCAATAATAATAAGGTCGGAATTCTGCCAGCCGGAAGTCATCTTGTCGAGCTGATGGAAACCACTCGACAAACCACTCAAACCGTCGGTTCTTGCCGCTGCTTTCTGAAGCATCTCATACGCTTCCTGAATGACAGGATTAATCTGCGTATAGTCTTTCTTCATGTTCTGCTGCGAGATTTCGAAGAGTTTTCCTTCGGCTTCCTGCATCAGATCGTCTACATCCTGAGTCTCGTCGAACGCCTTTGTCTGGATGTTGCTGGTAAAAGAGATCAGCTCGCGTGCCAGAAACTTTTGGGCGATGATACGAGCATGATATTCGATATGGGCAGAAGAAGCTACCTTACCACTTAACTGAGTGATATAAAAAGGTCCTCCCACTTCGTCCAGGTCACCACGCGAACGAAGCTGTTCTGTCACCGTCAGGATATCAATCGGTTTCTGCTGTATTGCCAGATCGGTAATCGCGGCGTAAATCAACTGATTGCGGTGTTCGTAAAAAGACTCAGGACGGAGGATTTCACTGACTAGCGAATATGCATCCTTTTCAATCATCAATGCACCCAGCACAGCCTCCTCCAGTTCAGGAGCCTGTGGCTGCAAATGTCCGTATTCATCAACCGGCTTCGTTTTGGTAGCCTTCGGGACACGGGTAGTTCTTCTCGTTTCTGCCATTTCTCTCTTTTAGATTTTAATTGTGCAAAGATAGAAAAAATGATTCTTATTTCCATAATGGCGGGCATGCCAAACTTTATTGTACATGGCACAGGCTATAATGTTTTACCCTCACCTGATGTATATTTTCCGGAAATGGATGCAGATTTTAAAAACTTTACACTATCTTTGAAAAAACAAAATTTAACGATATGATTACTTTTCCTAATGCAAAAATAAATCTCGGACTAAACGTCGTAGAGAAGCGTCCGGACGGATACCATAATCTGGAAACTGTCTTTTATCCTATCAAACTGCAAGATGCGCTGGAAGTGAATCGTCTGGAAGGTTCTGATCTTCCTTATAAGATTCATACAAGCGGAACTGTTATCGAAGGAAACCTTGAGGATAATCTGGTTATTAAAGCATACAATCTGCTGAAAGCAGAAAATTACCAGATGCTTCCGGTAGACATTCATCTGTTTAAGCACATTCCGACTGGTGCCGGATTGGGTGGCGGATCGGCTGATGCTGCTTTTATGATAAAACTGCTGAATGAAAAATTCAAGCTTGGAATAAGCGAAGAGAAAATGGAAGAATATGCTGCACGTCTGGGAGCGGACTGCGCATTCTTTATTAAGAACAAACCGGTCTTTGCGTCTGGTATTGGAAATATATTCGAACCTATAGAGATTTCACTGAAAGGTTATTATCTCGTACTAGTAAAACCGAATATATTCGTTTCTACACGTGATGCTTTTGCATGTATCAAACCTCAACATCCGGAAGTTTCATTGAAAGAGATTATCAAACGCCCGATAGAAACATGGAAAGACTGTATGAAGAATGATTTTGAATACAGTGTATTCCAGAAATATCCGGAAATTGCAGCTATCAAAGATAAATTGTACGATCTGGGAGCAGTCTATGCTTCAATGAGCGGATCAGGATCGGCTGTTTATGGTATCTTCAAGGAAGCGATAGAAAACGTAGATGAAAAATTCGGCGAATGCTTCTGCCGTCAGCGTGAACTGGAATAATTTTTTGTATGACAGACTTCATAGACGATAAAATACATTATCTGAATATTGATTCCGACGGAATAGAGCTTCCGTCGGAATTTACTTTTCCTTTTCATTATACTCCTCACCCATTAACTGTCAAGGCTGCGCACGAGGTGCAGAATTATATCGCTTCACGAACAGACTGGACTGAAGAATTGTCAGCAGGAAAAATGTTCGGGGTGCTGATTGTACAGACTCCTGATGAAAAAGTCGGCTATCTGGCTGCATTCTCCGGGAATCTTGCAGGCAGTAACTTACACCAGTTTTTTGTACCTCCCGTATATGATCTGTTACAGCCAGACGGTTTCTTCCGCATCGAAGAAGCAAACATTTCTGCAATCAACAAACAGATTAAGGAACTGGAAGGTAGCCAGCAACTGAAGGACATGCGCTCAAGGCTGGCGGCATGTCAGGCTCAAGCTAGCCAGACATTGGCTGACGCCAAACAGCAAATGAAAGAAGCTAAACTCGCGCGTGAACAACAGCGTGCTGAAGGTATCAGTGAAGAAGAGCAGAAAAACCTGATCCGTGAGAGTCAGTTTCAAAAGGCTGAATACAAACGACTGGAGAAAAAGCTGAAGGAAGAAACACAGCAGCAGGAGGAAGAGCTGAAACATATGGAGCATCTGATCTGTCAATTGAAACAGGAACGCAAAGTACGTTCTGCTGCCCTGCAACAAAAGCTGTTCGAACAATTTCGTATGCTGAATGCCAAAGGAGAAGTAAAAGACTTATGTGAGCTATTTAAAGATACACCACAAGGAGCTCCTCCAGCCGGAACAGGTGAATGTGCGTTACCCAAGCTGTTGCAATATGCTTATCTGCACCAACTAAAGCCACTTGCTATGGGAGAATTCTGGTGGGGGAAATCGCCAAAAGAAGAGATAAGGCATGCAGGGCACTTCTACCCTTCTTGTAAGGGAAAGTGTGAACCCATTCTGAAACATATGCTTGTCGGCTTGCAAGTGGAAAAGAACCCATTGGCAGAAAACATACACCAGGACACAAAGCCTGAAATTGTTTATGAGGACGACTGGCTGGTTGTGGTCAACAAGCCTGCCGGTATGTTATCCGTACCCGGCAAAGAAGCACTGAACTCGGTATACCAGTTTCTGCACGAACGCTATCCGGAAGCAACAGGTCCTATGCTTGTACATCGGCTGGATATGGCAACATCCGGCTTACTGCTTGCAGCAAAAGACAAAGATACGCATCAAAAACTACAGGCTTTATTTTGCGGAAGAGAGATTAAAAAGCGTTACACAGCTGTACTGTCCAGCATAGTCAACGCTGATGAAGGAACTATCAGCCTGCCGCTTTGTCTGAACTTTCACGACCGCCCGCGACAAATGGTAAGTTTCGAATATGGCAAACCAGCCATCACCCGCTACAAGGTGCTGGAACGGAAAAATGGGAAAACGCTGATAGCGTTCTATCCGCTTACCGGACGTACCCATCAACTGCGCGTACATGCTGCTCATCCACAAGGACTGGCCTGTCCCATTGTGGGCGACGAACTGTATGGAAAACGTGCAGACCGACTATATCTTCATGCCGCCGAACTAAGCTTTATCCACCCTGTGAACGGAGAAGATATTACAATCTGCTGCGAGGCTGACTTTTCTCTTGAATAAACAGGAAATACTAAAATTTGTTATTCCCGATAAACCTTTCTGCTTTCTTTCTGTCATAACACCAGAAAGCGCGCTAAAAATGATTTTAGTATAAACCCAAATTACAACAACAATGAAAACAAAACGTTTATTCACAGCATTGATGATGGCTACCATGATGAGTTGCGGCATAATATTGGCACAACCCGGTCAGAAAGAAAAGAAACTTACACCGGAACAACGGATCGAAATGCAAGTAAAGAAAGCACAGAAACGTCTTCTTCTGGATGAAGAAACTGCTGCAAAATTTGCCCCGTTGTACAAAGAGTATCTGGAAGCTATGAAACAATGCAAGCCGGCTCCAAAGCAATTACAGAAAGGAGAAAAGAAAGAATTGACTGATGCAGAAATAGACCAGATGATGCAAGACCGCTTTGCTGCTCGCAAAAAACTTGTGGAAACTCAGGAAACCTATTACAAGAAGTTTAAAAAGATCCTGAATATCCGTCAGGTAGAAGTTTTATTCAAAGACAACGGTCCTAAACGTCCTCATCGTCCTTGTATAAATAAGCCTCAGTGCCCACAAGGTCCTAAAGCTAAGATGGGAGAAGCTCCGGCACCTTGCAAGCAATGTCCGGCTTCACAAAAGTAAGTATTTACTCATGCAAGATTGATAACTTTGAAAATAGAATCAGCCTCCGGCGTAACTCACTGGAGGCTGATTTTTTATTATTACCCGCTCCGTTTAAGGTCTTCTTCATCCCGCTTTGGAGCAGCCACATTTATCTAATATTTCCCGTCAGGATTAATACGCATGATCGTCTTCTTTCATTTCGTCTACCGTAATCGGCTTGCTGTCTATAGCTCTCCATGCATAAACTATGTAAGCCAAAACAAACGGTACGAGAATAGAAACATATGCCATAGTGGTCAGCGTAAATTTACTGGAACAGCTGTTGGCAAGCGTCAACGAACTCTGCAAATCGGCTGTTGAAGGATAATAAGCGGTATGGTTATATCCTACACAAAGTAACAATGCCAATACGGTAAGCACCGTACCTGTTCCTGCAAACCAGATGCCCTTCGTATATGTAGCACTGAGAATACTTTTTACCAGACCAAACAATACACCGATAACTCCCACCAAAAACAATATCAGCAGATAAGGCATAGCCAGCAAATTGTTGAAGTATTTATAAGGTTCCATAACAATGGTCTGTGTTTCTGCATCTACAGCAAACCCATCCTTCAGCAACGTACGGATAACAAAAGCCAGAAAAAACAACAGGAAAGGTACTGCATCTGAAATCAGCTGGCGCCGGCAACGAAGAATCAGTCCTTCATGACGAATATTATTGATGAAATACATATTACCCAACAGACGTGCCAGGAAAAATACAGCCAGGCCTAAAATCAAATTCCAGGGATCACCAAAAGCGTCTAATCCATGCCAGCCGTTTGCCCAGCGACTGATAACAGGCATCATTTCATTGGCCATATTAGCTTTTCTGACAATGAAGTTTGAGCCATTGAAGAATGTAGCCACAGCCGCTCCCAGCAACACAGGTCCTACAATTCCATTTATCACCAGAAAATACTGATAAGTACGCTTACCCAGCAAATTACCTAACTTTGACTGAAACTCATAAGAGACAGCCTGTAGCACAAAACTGAACAGAATAATCATCCATAGCCAATATGCTCCCCCGAAACTTGTACTGTAAAACAAAGGGAAAGAGGCAAAAAAGGCTCCTCCAAAAGTTACCAGTGTAGTAAAGGTAAACTCCCATTTACGACCGGTAGAATTTACCATCAAAGTCCGCTCTTCTTCCGTTTGTCCTAAACGAAACAGTAAAGAGTTTCCTCCCTGAACAAACAGCAGAAATACCAACAAAGCTCCCAGCAAAGAAACCAGAAACCACCAATAGTTCTGTAAAAAAATATATGTTGAATCCATAAATTCTATTATTTAAGTAATAGTTGACTTATCGTTTATTTACACCTCTTCCGGACCTTTCTTGATAGCTTTCAGCATAATACCTATTTCAGCAATCAGCAGCACTGTAAACATAATCAGGAAGATGAAGAAAGTTGTCTGTACCGAACCGGTTTCCAGTCTGGAAATTGCAGCATTCACAGGAAGCAGGTCTTGTATAGCCCAAGGCTGGCGTCCTACTTCGGCAACAATCCATCCGGCCTGACTGGCGATATAAGCCAACGGAATACTCCAAAATGCAATCCAATGCAGCCAGCTGGCTTTCGACAACTGATGTTTCCATGCCAGAACCAATATCAAAATAAAAAATGCGATGAAATACATGCCCAGTCCAACCATTACACGGAATGACCAGAACGACAACCATACATTCGGAACGATCGAATTAGGATCTTTGATATATCCATATCCGAAATAAGGCATGTTTTCATCCAGCACCTGACGGGCACGCTGCATACCGTCCTCATTTTTTTCTTCCTTTGCCTGACGGAAATCGGCAAGGGCACTGATAGCCAGTTTTCCTCTTTCCATTTTTTCCATAACAGAAAGTGCCTGAGAACCGTCTGGAAGCGTATATCCTCCCAACAAAATATTATTGATTCCCGGAACATATCCAGCTACATCATGCGTTGCCAAGTATGACAACATTTCTGGAATCTTAAGACTGCCTACCACAGTAAGCGGTTCATGAGTACCTCCATCGTAAAGAGCTTCCATAGCAGCCAGTTTCATTGGCTGATACTTGGCTACCTGATAAGCAGATTTATCACCGGAAAAAGCAGTAACCAACGCTGCAAACAATCCTACTCCTGCCGCAATCTTAATACTGGCTACAGCAAACTCCTTTTCACGTTTACGCAACAGATACCACGCACTGACACCGATAACAAACACAGCTCCCAATATCCAGCTGCTGAGCACTGTATGCAAAAACTTCATAACAGCTACTGGTGAAAAGGCTACCGAAGCGAAATCCATCATCTCGTTGCGTACTGTTTCGGGATTAAATGCCATACCTACCGGATACTGCATCCATGAGTTGGCAACCAAAATCCACCAGGCAGAGAAAGTTGCTCCCAATCCGGTCAGCCAGGTAGACGCCAGATGAAACTTTTTGCTCACCTTATTCCACCCAAAAAACATTACGGCTATAAAAGTAGCCTCCATGAAAAACGCTACGATTCCTTCAATGGCCAGAGGAGCTCCGAATATATCTCCTACAAACCACGAATAGTTGCTCCAGTTGGTTCCGAACTGAAATTCCAGAATCAGTCCGGTAGCAACTCCCACCGCAAAATTAATTCCAAACAACTTCATCCAAAACTTGGCTGTCCGCTTCCAGAATTCATTGCCGGAAACATAATAAAGTGTTTCCATTAACCCCATAATAACAGCCAATCCCAACGTTAGCGGCACAAATAGCCAATGATACATGGCAGTTAAGGCAAACTGGGCTCTTGACCAATCCACCATCGATGTGTCAATACTTTCTAACATAAATTTCTAGTTTTATTTAATAATTGAATTACTTGAACGATTTATAAGCTCTGAACCTACATACTGCTGTTTTTCCTCATCCGTTTTATCCTTCAGAAAAGAAGGAAAGAAAAATAGCTTCAGAATAAAAAACATAATAAAGAGCTTGACCAAAATCAGCATCCAAAGTGTACGGCCGAGCGTCATTTCCCGAAATCCATCCCGATAAAACTCCCAAATTCGAATGATACAGTTTTTAATCATAGTTTATTTTTATAATGATTACAAAGTAAAGTCTTTTATCGGTAAAAAACAAGCCTTTGTCTTGATAAAATCAGGGTTAATCTAGTTCATTTGAGCCGATATATAGTATAATGTATTTTTGCATTAGAAAATTAAATAAACAGAATATGAAACAACAAGCACTATGTTTAATTGCAATCCTTTCGGCAGCCTCTCCTCTTTATGCCCAGGAAGAGAAAGAATGGACTCTGGAAGATTGTATCAATTATGCACTTGAGAAAAACATTCAGTTGCAGCAGAATAAGATCTCGTTGCAAGAGAGTGAAATAGATGTAAAAAGTGCAAAGGCTAATCTTTTCCCAAGTTTATCATTCAGCACTGGGCACAACATGATCAACCGCCCTTATCAGGAACAGAGTGCTACGGTAAGCGGCACGGAAATTATTACCAGTGATAATAAGACGACCTACAACGGGAACTACAGTCTTAATGCTCAATGGACGCTGTGGAATGGCGGCAAGCGACTGAACACCATCAAACAGGAAAAAACAAACCGGGATATTGCTGGGCTTGCCGTTACAGAAACCGAGAATACGCTACAAGAAGAAATAGCCAAACTGTTTATTCAGATTCTATATGCAGATGAATCTATCAACATAAACAAAAATACGCTAGAAGTGAGTACTGCTACATTCAACCGGGCTCAAGAATTATTCAAAGAAGGAAGTATTTCTAAAGCAGACCTTGCACAACTTGAAGCACAGGTAAGCAATGACAAATATCAGCTGGTTACTGCCGAAAGCTCCTTGCGCAACTATAAATTACAACTGAAACAGTTATTGGAACTGGATGGTACAGCAGAAATGAAGCTGGCACTTCCCACACTGAACGATGAGCACGTGATGGAAGTATTGCCAAGCCAGACAGACATCTATCAGACTGCACTGGCTACCCGTCCGGAAATACAAAGCAGCCAACTGAGCATTGAAAACGCTAAATTAGGTATTTCGGTTGCTAAAGCTGGATACTATCCAACTATCAGTTTATCTGCTTCCAGCTCAAGTACGACAAACAGCGCCAGTACTAATAACTGGGCACAGCAGATGAAGTACGGCTGGAACAATATGATAGGAATCAGCTTGAGCATCCCCATATTCGATAACCGACAGAACAAGAGCAACGTACAGAAAGCAAGATTACAATACAGCAACAGCCAGTATGAGCTGCAAAGCAAACAAAAAGAATTATACAGCACAATAGAAACATTATGGCTGGATGCACTGAATGCCCAAGAACAATACGCTGCTGCCGAGAGTAAAGTGGAAAGCAGTCAGACAAGCTTCGATATGGTTAGCGAGCAATTCAATCTGGGAATGAAAAATACAGTAGAGCTCCTTACAGAAAAAAATAACTTACTCAGTGCACAGCAACAACGGGTACAAGCCAAGTATATGGCTATATTAAACAGAACACTGCTCAATTTCTATGCAGGGAATAAAATAGAACTATAAAAAATTTGAATATGAAGAATAAAAAAACAATCATCATTACAGCAGCTGCCATCATCATTATAGCTGGAGGATGCTGGATATTCGGTGGAACAAAAGCGAAAAACAAGATCGACTTTGTCACAGAACAAGTACAGAAAGGCAACGTTAGCAATTCTATCACAGCTACCGGAACGATAGAGCCTGTAACAGAAGTAGAAGTAGGTACTCAGGTTTCAGGTATCATCGACAAAATATATATCGACTATAATTCAGTAGTAAAGCAAGGCGAAGTCATTGCCGAAATGGATAAAGTGACACTTCTGAGTGATCTCCAGTCGGCACAGGCTACATACAATGGAGCGAAGGCTGAATACGAATATCAGAAAAAGCAATACGAACGCAATGAACAACTCCATAAAAAACAGCTTATCAGCGATACAGATTACGAAGAGTCATTATACAACTACCAACGCTCACGCAGTTCATACGAACAGAGCAAGGCAGAACTGGCCAAAGCAGAACGTAATCTTTCATATGCAACAATCACATCGCCGATCGATGGTATCGTAACCAGCAAGGATGTTGAAGAAGGACAGACTGTTGCATCTGGTTTCGAAACTCCGACATTATTTACCATCGCTGCCGACCTGACCAAAATGGAAGTCGTAGCCGATGTAGATGAAGCCGATATAGCAGGTGTGGTTGAAGGAGCACGTGTCACATTTACTGTAGACGCATATCCGGAAGATGTATTCGAAGGGAAAGTACGACAGGTTCGCCTGGGAAGTACAAACAGCAGCTCAAGCAGCAGTTCAACAAGCACATCGGAAACAGTTGTAACTTACGAAGTTGTCATTACCGCAGACAATCCAGACCTGAAGCTTAAACCACGTTTGACTGCAAACGTAACTATCTATACTCAGATCCGCGAAAATGTACTTACTGTTCCTGCCAAGGCACTACGTTTTTCTCCGAACAAAGAACTTGCCGGCAGCCGTAGTATCAAAGATTGCCAGGGAGAGCATAAAGTCTGGACACTGGAAAACGAAACATTCGTTGCACATCCTGTAAAAGTAGGCTTAAGCGATGGATCGCATACTGAAATACTGGAAGGTGTAAGCGAAGGAACAAGCATTGTAACCGAAGCTGTAATAAAAGGCAGCATGCCGGATATGAGTGCTATGGAAACACAAGGAGAACGCAGTCCTTTCATGCCAGGCCCTCCGGGAAAAGATAAAAGCAAAAGCAAAGGAAACAAATAAAACTCCAACAATAATACAATGAGTAAAGTTGTCATAGAATTACAAAATATAAAACGAAACTTTCAGGTAGGAGATGAAACCGTACACGCACTGCGAGGTGTTTCATTCTCTATCACAGAAGGAGAGTTCGTTACCATCATGGGAACATCCGGTTCAGGAAAATCTACATTACTGAATACACTGGGATGTCTGGACACTCCCACCAGCGGAGAGTATCTGCTGGATGGAGTTTCCGTAAGAACCATGAGCAAGCCTCAACGAGCTATCTTACGTAACCGCAAGATTGGATTCGTATTCCAGAACTACAACCTGCTGCCTAAAACAACGGCAGTAGAAAACGTAGAACTCCCGTTGATGTATAATTCAGCCATCAGTGCTGCCGAACGACGCCGCAGAGCTATAGAAGCGCTGATTGCTGTAGGATTAGGCGACAGACTGGAACATAAGTCGAACCAGATGTCCGGTGGACAGATGCAGCGTGTAGCAATCGCCCGTGCATTGGTAAACGATCCGGCAGTTATTCTGGCCGACGAAGCAACCGGTAACCTCGATACACGTACATCTTTCGAAATTCTGGTACTCTTCCAGAAGCTACATGCCGAAGGACGCACCATTATTTTCGTTACTCACAATCCGGAACTCTCTCAATACAGTAGCCGGAATATCCGCCTGCGTGACGGACATGTAATCGAAGATACGGTAAACAATCATATTTTATCGGCAGCAGAGGCTCTTGCAGCCTTGCCGAAAAATGATGAAGACTAACTAAGTCTTTATCGTACGATAACTTATAAATTAAGAACAACATGAACGGAACAAACCTTTTTAAAATAGCCCTCCGTGCGTTGGCCAACAATAAGCTCCGCGCCTTCCTTACCATGCTTGGTATAATCATCGGCGTAGCTTCCGTAATTGCCATGCTAGCTATCGGACAGGGATCGAAACGAAGCATACAACAGCAGATTTCGGAAATGGGTTCGAACATGATTATGATTCATCCGGGAGCAGAAATGCGAGGAGGAGTTCGCCAAGACCCGTCTTCCATGCAGACATTGAAGCTGGAAAACTACGAAACATTGTGCAATGAATGTATGTTTCTCTCGGGCATCAGTCCCAATGTGTCTTCTTCCGGACAACTTATAGCCGGCCCCAACAACTACCCCTCTTCAGTGAGTGGAGTAAGTATAGATTACCTGAAAATCCGCCAGCTCACAGTAGAACAGGGAGAAATGTTTACAGAGAATGATATCCAGACAGCAGCTAAAGTCTGCGTAATTGGTAAAACAATTGTAGACAATCTTTTCCCCGACGGAACCGATCCGATAGGTAAGATTATACGATGCAACAAAATACCTTTTCGGGTAGTAGGAGTCCTGAAGTCGAAAGGATACAACTCAATGGGTATGGACCAGGATGATGTAGTGCTGGCTCCTTACACCACAGTAATGAAGCGTCTATTGGCACAAACTTATCTGAGTGGTATCTTCGCCTCGGCACTGACCGAAGATATGACTCAAGAGGCAGTAGATGAAATCACAACTATCTTGCGCCGTGAACACAAACTGAAAGCAAGCGACGATGATGACTTTACCATCCGTACCCAGCAAGAATTGAGTTCAATGCTGAATACAACAACCGACCTGATGACAACTTTGCTTGCCTGCATTGCCGGAATTTCACTGGTTGTAGGAGGTATCGGAATCATGAACATCATGTATGTATCCGTAACGGAACGTACACGAGAAATAGGTCTGCGAATGTCAGTTGGTGCACGCGGCATCGACATCTTGTCACAATTCCTGATAGAGGCCATACTGATAAGTATTACCGGAGGACTGATTGGAGTAATCTTAGGATGCGGAGCCAGCTTTGTCATCAAAACAGTGGCACACTGGCCGGTATTTATACAGCCCTGGAGTGTATTGCTGTCATTCGCGGTATGTACCGTTACAGGAGTCTTCTTCGGATGGTATCCTGCCAAAAAAGCAGCCGACCTTGATCCGATTGAAGCATTACGATATGAATAACGATAAATGAGCTTGTGAAAGTTCATCTTTATAACTTTGTTCTTCATAACTTTGGTTTCCTTGTCCGGCTGTCTATGGCAATAAAAGTATTGCTACGCAGCCGGACTTTTTAAATTTTTTAGTTACTTTTGTTTGTACAGACTACATCACCTATGAAACAGCTCACTGATAACACACACCGTTCACTCGAAATCCTGATACACACCATTTGCTGGGGACTCTTTTTCGCTTTCCCGTTGTTCTTTACGCAAAACAATGACGGAACGATAAACTGGAAAGATTTCATGTTTCACTGTATAGTGCCAACCACACTATGCATTATCTTTTATCTGAATTATTTCGTTTTTATACCTCATATTTTATTTCATGAGCAAACCAAACGGTTTATTTTCATAAATGCGATAGTTATTATTATTCTGACCTTTGGCTTACGCTACTGGAACAATATGCACTGCCCTCCTCCACCGTCTCATCGCCCCATGCCGCCATCATATATCTTTTATTTGCGCGATATGGCAAGCCTTATATTCTCGGCAGGGCTGAGCGTTGCCATCTGTATGAGTAAGCGCTGGAGTCAGACCGAAGCGGAACGCCGGGAAGCAGTAAAAAGCCGTACCGAAGCAGAACTGAAAAACTTACGTAATCAGCTTAATCCTCATTTTCTGCTGAATACGCTAAACAATATTTACGCACTGATAACATTTGATACAGACAAAGCACAACAAGCTGTGCAAGAGTTAAGCAAGTTGTTGCGCTATGTACTTTACGACAACCAGCAGATGTTTGTCCCACTGAGCAAGGAAATCGATTTTATACGCAATTACATCGAACTCATGCGCATCCGTATTTCTGCCCAGGTAGATATACAGACCAACTTCAATATCAAGCCCAAAAGTCAGACCCCCATTGCTCCCTTGATTTTTATCTCACTGATAGAAAATGCATTCAAGCATGGGATTTCTCCCGTAGAGCCCAGTTATATAAACATCTCCATTTCGGAAGATAATGACAAGATAGAATGTACCATACGCAACAGTAATTATCCTAAGACAAGAGCCGATAAAAGCGGTTCGGGTATCGGACTGGAACAAGTACGAAAGCGCCTGGAACTGGTTTACCCCGGAATATATAAATGGGACAATCACTTGTCTGACGACGGAAAAGAGTATTTTTCCAATATCATCATATACCTTAAACATTAACTCTCAAAAACTATAAATATGAACTTAAGATGTGCCATTGTAGACGATGAGCCCCTAGCACTCGGGCTTCTGGAAAGTTACATAAAAAAGACACCTTTTCTGGAACTCTCCGGCAGTTATTCCAGTGCCATACAAGCCATGAAGTATTTACCCGATCATCCGGTAGATGTACTTTTTCTGGATATCCAGATGCCTGAACTCAACGGGCTGGAGTTTTCACGCATGGTATCTGAAGACACACGAATTATTTTCACTACAGCTTTCGACCAATATGCACTCGACGGCTATCGGGTAAATGCCCTCGATTACCTGCTGAAACCCATCAGCTATTCCGATTTTATGGAAGCTATCAATAAAGCTGTAAAATGGTTTGAACTACAGCAAAAAGCAGATAAGCAAAGCACGGAAGGAGATTCAGACGAGAATAAAAAAGACTATATATACGTAAAAAGTGATTACAAACTAATACAAATAGAGCTTAACAAAATATTATACATAGAAGGCCTGAAAGACTATATCAAAATTCATCTTGAGAATGAAGACAGACCTATCCTGTCATTGGTCAGCATGCGTGTCATGGAAGAAAAGCTTCCGGCCAACCAGTTTATCCGTGTACACCGGTCTTTTATCGTACAGAAACAGAAAATAAAAGTTATCGACAAAGGACGAATCGTATTCGGAAAAGATTATATTCCGATCTCTGACAGTTACAAACAGGAACTTCAAAATTATGTTAATGAACATATTGTTTAGTCAGAGTACTATTATTTAACTTTTTTTTACTGCACATTTTGAAGTTTTTTGCGCAAAGGCTTGTCACTTCTAAATATAACCTCTATATTTGTAGAGTACATAATAAGAACAGAAGTTGTGAAACTTCTTATTTGAATAGTTTAGTTAAGTCTAGTTTAGTTTTTGTGTTGTGATACTCCTGCTGAAAGTGTTCATCAGGAGTATCTTTTTTTATAATATTTCTCTTCTATCAATAAATTCGCAGGATAAAGCATAAATTGATTATATTTTCGTATTTTTGAATTCTGTATCGCTCCGGCGGTATCAAGAAATAACTTTTAAAAGCGTTATAACCTCCGGTAAATAAAGAGATTGCAGTTCCACGCTTTTTGTATTACTTAAATGTCTTTTCGGGACTGAAGGACTGTACTTAATATTATGGAAAATCAAGAAAAGATGTCGGGCAATCCCGTACACCAAACAATTATCATTCGGGAAGAATCCAGAAAATCGAACGGTCTGGGAACTGCCGGATTTGTACTGGCTCTGCTGGCGCTTTTAGGATGCTGGGTACCTGTACTCAACTGGATATTGTGGCTGCTGGGATTCATTTTTTCGTTTATCGGCATATTCAAATCTCCCCGCGGACTAGCCATTGCCGGATTGTGCATCAGCTTGGTAGACTTAATTCCGTTAATCCTCCTTTTAGGATTCGCAGCCGCCTTACTAATCTGATAATAAACAAATTACCCTAAATAAGCGATTTATTTAAAGCTTCTGATAAACCGATTTATCCCTATTCATAAAATATCTAATAAAAGAAGGTAATCTTTCAATAAAAATTTGTACAATTTTTTTCAAAATATCACCTTCTTTTCAGGAAAATATCAGCATATTTTTTATTAGCATTGCTTAACATTATATCAAACCAATATAAACACGTATGAAACAATCTGTATATATCCTCGCCTGTATGGCTTTTGCCTGCATGTTCAACTCCTGTGGCGGAAACAAATTTATCTCCTCGTCAGGATTACACTCTGCTCATTTCCAACAAAAGGTAGACGGAGAAAAAACCTGTCTGTATAGGATCTACAACAAAAATGGTGTTGAAGCATGTATTACCAACTATGGTGCACGGGTAGTATCCCTCATGGTTCCCGACCGTAACGGAAAAATGGAAGATGTAGTATGCGGCTTTTCTGATATAAACAGCTACACCAGCCAGTCACAAAACTATGGTGCTACCGTGGGGCGATACATCGGACGTATCCTGCATGCTAGATATACAATGAATGGTAAGGAATACCACTTGCAAGCCAATCACGCTGACGGACATACCGCTCATGGAGGCAATCCGAATTTTGGTGCACGAATGTGGAAAGCCAGACAAACCTCTCCCTCGTCTGTTACACTGACTTATCTTTCTCCCGATGGAGAAAACGGATTTCCAGGGAATCTGCATATAGAGCTGACTTATACAGTCACTGAAGATAATGCGTTAGATATATCCTACAAGGCTACCACGGATAAACCTACCGTTCTTAACTTGTGTAACCATTCATTCTTTAATATATCGGGAAACCTGAACAGCAGCGTAGAAAATCAGACCATGTGGGTAGATGCCGACTATTTCACTCCTTACGACAGCAAGAAATGCGTAACAGGAGAATTCTGGCCCGTAGAAAGTACACCACTGAATTTCAAACAACCTCATGCAATAGGTGAACATATAAACGACGACTATGGACAGTTGCATGTAGTGAACGGTTACGATCATGCCTGGGCACTTAACCATCCGGGAGATGATACTCGCCCGGCAGCATGGATATATGATGAAAAAAGTGGACGTAAAATGGAAATTTATACTACCGAACCAGCAGTCCACATATATACAGGAAACGGACTGAAAGGCAAGGTCGAAGGTAAGAACGGCATCTATTATCCGTTCCGAGGAGCCGTATGCTTCGAAACATGTCATTTTCAGGACAGCCCGAACAACCCGCAGTTTCCTTCTACAGCATTGGCTCCGGGAGAAATATTCCAAAGCCATACCATGTACAAGTTCGTTATAGAAAAATAACAGGTCTTTGGGTGATATTCAGCAAATTGGAACAGTTTTTCTGTATAAACAGTTATCGCAATGTGATATTTTATGGCAACATTTGCATAACAAACAGAAAAACAAAAATATATGTTCAAAAAAAAGCAATATATCCATGTCTTGCATAGCCTGTTGGGCTGCTTTTTACTTGGAAGTACAATCATAGCCCAGACTGGATGCGATATGATAGAATATCACCCCTACGATTTAAACATAGAGGGAGAAACTAATATTAATGAAAGGAACATTCAGTCGATAGAAGCCAGTACAGCCGGAAAGCAAAGTATCTCGTTTGCACTTATCAGCGATACCCAGCGCTGGTATGACGAAACGGAAGATGCAGTAAATGCAATCAACGGACGAAATGATATCGATTTCGTAATACACTGTGGCGACTTATCCGATTTCGGTATGAAAATGGAATTCGAAGAACAACGTGACCGTTTGAACCGACTGAACGTTCCTTATGTATGCTTACTAGGTAATCACGACTGTCTTGCTACCGGAAAAGAAGTGTTCAATACGATCTTCGGCAATGAAAATTTTTCGTTTACCGGTGGAGATACTCATTTTATATGCCTGAATACGAATGCGTTGGAGTTTGATTATTCGGAAGCTGTTCCCAACCTTTTGTTTCTAGAAGATGAACTGAAACACGTTCCGTCTCAAGCAAAAAAGACAGTAGTGGCAATGCATGCACCTCCTTACTCTGAACAGTTCAATAACAATATAGCAAAAGTATTCCAGTATTACATTACTCAGTTCCCGTCCTTGCAATTCTGCGTGTACGGACATGTACACAGCTTTAATGAAAATGAGTTTTTCGATGACGGCATTATGTACTATTCTGCTCCTTCCATAAACAAGCGGAGCTATATTTATTTTTCTATCACCCCAAACGGTTACGATTATGAACTGGTCAATTTTTAAATATTTACTGACTCTCCTGCTGGCTTTCCCAGTCAATCTGCTTGCTATAACAGATGAACCTCAAGAGGTTTCCGATACTAAAAGATGGGACAAACGTATACACTTAAGATATGAAGGATGGGAACGAATGAAACCTACTCACGTAAAAATGCAATATGCCGGTGGTATGGGAGTACTGTCTACCGGTGTAGGTTGGGATTATGGTAAACGCAGGCAATGGGAAACAGATGTTCTGCTCGGATATCTGCCTGCTAAATATGCCAGCGATTTCCTTCTTACACTGACAGTAAAGCAAAACTACATACCGTGGAGCATGAGTTTCGACAAGCATTGGGCACTAGAGCCTTTTTACTGCGGAATGTATCTTACCACCATTGCCGGAGAAGAGTTTTGGGAGAAGGAACCCGGACGCTATCCTAACCGATATTATAATTTCAGTACGAAAATTCGCCCGTATATCTTTATCGGGCAACGTATGAACTTCAATCTGAAAAACAGTATAGTACAACATATCTCTCTATTTTACGAGGTCAGTACCTGCGAGCTGTATATCATCAGCAAAGCGACCAACCGGAGTCTGACCATGAGAGATGTACTTCGCTTTTCTTTCGGTGCAAAAGTGCAACTGTTTAAGAACAAATAAAAGATTTTAGCTTCCCGATAATTAACAAGGCTTAAAATAAGAAAAATCGTTTCCGCCCAGTGCAGTATTTGCCTGTATCACTCATTTTAAAGATGACTAACAAAAATAATTATGATGATACAGCAAATCGAACATAAATATAGCGAGGAACATATTATGGAAAGTACCACAGTAAACAAGAAAAATACAGCAAGAACCATATGTGCCATTATCGGAGGAATCATTGTACTGAATCTCCTGTGGTGGATTGCTATATTATGTATACGCTAAACATATAATGCAGAAACACTCAAAATAATCTCTTTATAAACTTTCTTCCTATATGATAAAAAAGCTTGCTCTATGTGAATAGGGCAAGCTTTTATTCAGGTCAAAAAGAGAACTGTCAAACCAGAATTACCGTAACACTGCGGGCTCCGTGTGCCCCCATAACAAGCGCCTGTTCGATATCGGCTGTCTTCGAAGGACCAGAAATGAATACGCCATAGCCATATTCGCCTGTATCGATTCGCTTATAAGCCTCGTGCATGTTATTTACCAGATTGTTTCTGTCGAGTATAATCACCAGCGCTTCGGATATAAAATATACGGCACGTTGTTCCACATCTTGTGTCAACCATACTGCTCCATTCTCACAGACTCCTATACGTCCATCGACGATTGCTACATCAGTACCATCCAGATCTCCCGATTCCTCTACATCGTCCGGATGAAAAGTACTACAAGTAATGGGTTGTATTGTATTTCCTGTCTTTATTTCCTTTATTGTTGAAGCAATGCGTTTGGCATCAGGATATGCAGCCTTTATCACGTCATTGACATTTTCCTTATCTTTCAGTATTACAGCCTGTCCGCCTACTTGTTTTATAACCTCGCAAAACTTCGAAAGTTTGTCTTCGTATGTAAGAGCTTCATGCTCCAAGGCGGACAAATCGGGCTTTTCATAACGCACTCTGGTATTGCGGCGTATGCTTTGCAATATGTCTTCTCTGCTACTCATACTCATTTCACTTTATTCTTTTTCCACATTTCATTGAAGCTCTCTTTGGCAAATTCAGGTATTTCACGTTCTTTACCCCAATCATTCAAGTCGTTGTATATCATGCCTCGAGGCAATGAGTTTACAATCGGAGCATTTTTTAAAGCGAAGTTGAACAATGCCGGACGCGACATAAGGAATTTCATTCCACCTGACATCAGTTTCTTGGAAGAGCTGGCTACCCCCAGTGTATGCAACTGCTGTCTCCAGTGATAAATCTGATCGGCCAAATCTACCTTTGCAGGACACACGTTCTGACATGAATAGCACAACGAACATGCCGATACGTTGTCATAGTAATGAAGAGGTGCCTTCAGCATACCCAAATTGATACCGATAGGACCAGGGATAAAGTAAGTATATGAATAACCTCCCGAACGACGATAGACCGGACAGGTATTCATACACGCTCCACAACGAAGACAGTTCAAGGCTTTTACATGTTCCTGATCGGCCAAAATACGGCTTCGGCCATTGTCTACAATGATGATATGCAGCTCTCCCCCTTTACGAGGTTTCCGATAATGAGATGTATAAGTCGTAATAGGCTGTCCTGTACCTGAACGAGCAAGCAGACGGGTAAATACTCCCAGTGCATCACGGTCCGGCACAATCTTCTCCATGCCGAACGCCGTTATCTGAAGTTTGGGCTGTGATGTTCCCATATCAGCATTGCCTTCGTTGGTACAAACGACACATTCTCCGGTTGAAGCGACAGCAAAATTCGCACCCGTCATAGCAGCTTCGGCTTCGATAAACTTACGACGCAGGTTTTTACGGGCAGCATGAGTAAGATAGGTCTGGTCATTATTGCCAGGCTCTGTTCCCATCTCGCGGACGAACAACTCTCCGATCTCTTCTTTCTTAACATGGATAGCAGGAAGTACGATATGGCTCGGACGTTTATGCATCAGCTGAAGAATACGCTCTCCCAAATCGCTTTCTACGACCTCTATACCTTTCTTCTCAAGAAATTCATTCAGTCCACATTCCTCTGCCAGCATTGATTTGCTTTTGATAAAATGCTTCACCTGATGTCCGTTCAATATATTATAGACAATGGAACAATATTCATCGGCATCTTTCGCCCAATATACATAAGCTCCGTTGGCCAAGGCATTTTTTTCAAACTCCAACAGCAACTGATCCAGGTGGCTGTTGCTATACATCTTTATGGCAGATGCCATATCACGTAAATATTCCCATTCAGGAACCTCTTTGCTCACTTTATCACGCTTGGCACGAACCATCCACAATGTTTCATCGTGCCATGCTGCCAGTTCTTTATTCTCCAGAAACTTTCCGGCAGCTTTTGAATGTTTCGTACTCATAATCCTGCAGCTAATACTTGAACAATATGAATGGTCTTTATAGGAAGCTTCTCACGCGAGATAATACCGTTTTGATGCATCAGGCAAGAGCCATCGGCTCCTACAATATATTCGGCTCCAGTCGCCATGTGACGCTTTACTTTATCACGACCCATTTGCCCTGAAACATCGTGTTCTTCTACGGCAAACATACCGCCAAAGCCACAACATTCGTCTGGACGTTCGGGTTCTACGATCTCGATATCCTTTACCAACGACAGCAAATCGCGTAGCTTATTATAATAAGGTATGTTCAGTTCACTGGGAGAAGAGAGTTTCATCAGACGCACTCCATGACAACTGTTCTGAATACTTACTTTATGAGGAAACGAAGCCTGAAGAGAAGACGGCTTCACCACATCGTGGATAAACTCGCAGATATCGTATATCTTGCCTTCGCTGGCACAACGATGTTTTTCTCCTTCCAGCAGATTGCCATAATGATCGCGCACGAATACTACACAACTGGCAGAAGGTCCAACTATATAATCATAACTCTCGAATAACCGGTCGAATCGCTTTGCTAATTCTTTCGATTCATTTTCGAACCCTGCATTCGCCATAGGCTGTCCGCAACAGGTTTGGTCTAACGGATAGTCTACATCTACCCCCAAACTTTTAAGGAGCTTATATGAAGCAACTCCAACTTCGGGATAAACGGCATTGATATAGCAGGGAATAAATAATCCTACTTTCATCATTTTACCTATTTTGTTTCTGTATAAACAAAGGTATGCGTTATCATTGAATAAACAAAAAAAGAAAAATGAAAAAGTTTAAGAAATATGCGGTTTTTAAGAAAAAAGTAAGCGATGTCCGGTCTATACTGTATCAAAATTGAGCCAAAGGGATAAAGCGCGTGCACCCCGCGAATCACTTCGCAGGGTGCACCCAACTAATAACTAACTTTTTACTTTGTGGTTTTACGTAATTTCATATGACTAACACTGCAAAGATACGGTCATTTGCCTATCTCAGCAATACCTATTTGTAGGTATTTTAGAAGCATTCCAGATAAG
Source organism: Phocaeicola coprocola DSM 17136 (assembly GCF_000154845.1). Lineage (GTDB taxonomy): Bacteria > Bacteroidota > Bacteroidia > Bacteroidales > Bacteroidaceae > Phocaeicola > Phocaeicola coprocola. The sequence goes on from NZ_DS981493.1 coordinate 36,275, forward strand.
AACACTATATTTTCATTTTAACCTCGCTTAGTTCCACCAGCTTATTTACAATAGCATAAATAGTAAGTCCGGCCGCTGAATGAATTTGCAGCTTGCGCGTAATATTCCGTCGGTGGGTGATTACAGTATGAACAGAAATATAGAGTTTTTCGGCTATTTCCTTATTGGTCATCCCCCGTACTACGCAACCGATAATTTCTTTTTCTCTCTGACTTAGTGTATCCTGACCGGAATCATCTTCTTCTGCAAAATTCATAAGTACAGAGATTTTCTTCTCCAAAGATTCAACATCATCAAACAGATTAATGCTTTCTTCGTATCCCTTCAACTGATTGGCATCTACAAAAGTGCAGATTAATGATACAATCTTTGTTTCCAGATGAGGATAATGTTCTTTGAAAGCATCCACATCGAACCACCCTTCGAACTGAGGATTCACAATCAGAATATTCGGTGTATGTGCTTCCATACAATGCTGAAGTCCTTTTTTTGATGTCACTTCAATAGTCTGTATATTCATGTCAGGCAGGCGCTTCAGTACCGCAACCAGTCCGCTCCGGACTATCACCGAAGTTTCTGCCACAGCTATCAAGATTATTTCCTGAGATTTCATTTTTCCCCCTTTTCCAATTCCATTATGGCAGGGACAAACAAGTAATCTTCTACCCGATTATGCGATGCCAAATCTTCTTCACAACTAAATATATCGAACAATGTTGCGTTCAACAACTGATTATCGCCGTTGGCCGGATAATACTTAATGATGATATTTTTCAATTCGGTCAGCTTTGCATTTACCTGATCGTGATGACGCGCAAAGACTCCTATATTATATTGGGCGGAACGTTCACCGTTCAATAAGCCGCGTACGTAGGTAAAGACCTTCTCATTTTCATACTCCATGTGTTTTCTGACCTCACCTACATAGTCATCGAAAAACTGGAGTATCAGAAACGATACTTCATTTTGAGATGAAAAGTCTATAGCCTTAATCAACTTACGGCGTATGGTAGGCAACTGAAAATCCAGAAAATACGAATGGGCCCGCTGTAGATAATCCATCAAAGCAGGTACAGAAAGCCCGGTCACGTGATCCTGCATACGATTATTTTCTTCAGTCAGAAAATTTACGACAGCAAGAAAAGTGGTACAATCTACTCCATTCATGCTGCATACCTCCTGTACTGACTTATCTCCGAATCCCAGTGATACACCAAAACGGCTTAAGACTTGCAACAAAGCATAGTTTTCGCAAATCAAGTCACTCATCTTATCGGTTGGCTTATATATTTTGGTTCCGCACATATTAAAAATAGAATTCATACATTATATTCGTTTACAAAGTAAGACAATCTATACAGGGTACGCAATCCCTATTTATAGGTATTTATTAAGTCCGGCTGTCCCTTACTCTATCCAAAGTTTCAAAACTCTTTGCGTCTTTTCGGTTACACGAAAACGATTATCAGTACGTTCATTCACCAGCCATACAATATTCTCTCCCGAACAGACTACATACTGGTTCTCTTTTTCAAACAAAGAGTATTTACGATCGCGCAGATAGTCACGCACTTTTTTGAAACTATGCATACCGAAAGGAACAAACTTATCCCCCGACTGCCACCGGCGCAACACAAGTGGTTCTTTTACAGTATCGGCATCCAAACAGGCAAGTTCAGGATTTCGGGAAACCTCAAAACCATCTTCTATTTGACAAATTTCCTGATGTAAAGTGTAAGATTGATCCTCCTTCGATTCTTCTCTTCTTTTCAGAAATAAATAATCGCGGTCACGCAGTAAAACATAGTTTTCCGAATAAAACAATTTACCTGATTCTGTACCTAAACTTCGATATATATTCTTCAGTTGAACAGCATTGAAGCCATAAGGATGTAGTAATTCAAACAAAACGGCAAGGGGAGCTACAGCTTTCATTATTCGGGAAATACTGAATTTACCTTCCCTCTCTGTTACTTCTGTACATACTGTTTGTATCGACTTACGGTACACAGCCTCCACATCAGACAGTCTGCGTGCAGTTTCAGTTATTGATTCACAGACAGAAGGATTTATCTCTTTTAATAACGGGATAACATTGAGACGAAGCTTATTACGCAGATATTCATCTTCCAGATTTGTACTGTCGGTCACATAATCTTGTTTTAAATCGGCAAGAAAAGCCAATATGTCATCACGGCTGACGTCAAGCAGCGGACGCACCACTTTACCATTGACAGCAGCAATTCCCTTAAGTCCATTAATACCTGTCCCTCTGACTAAGTTCAAGAGAAAAGTTTCTACACTGTCATCACGATGATGAGCTACAGCTATCACACTTGCTCCAACCTGTAGACGTACCTGTTCGAACCATTCATACCTAAGTTCGCGTGCGGCCATCTCAATAGAAATTCTTTTTCGGGAAGCATATCCGTTCGTATCAAAATGTATAACCTGAAGTGGTACATCCAGTCCTCGACACAAATTCTGAACAAATTCTTCATCCCGGTCAGATTCTTCACCACGTAAGTGAAAATTGCAATGTGCTGCAACGCAATTATATCCTTCCAGCAACAACACACGCAGCAAAGCAACGGAATCTGCACCGCCACTCAATGCCACAAGTATCTTATCGCTACGATGAAACAAGTGTTTCTCATTTATATATTGAATAACCTTTTGTCTAAACATACTGCAAAGGTAAAAAATGTTCTGTAAACACGCAGGTGAATATTTCAAAAGTAGAAAAGTATATCATTGTATAACTTAAAACTTACTTTATAAGGGATGTTGTAAAAAATACTTTCCTGTAAGCAAAATAATCAAATTAAAACATTTTACGACAATAAAGTAATATATTGTTATTTTTAATAGCAATAATTAATGCATATATAAGAAACTGTAATAGAAAAATATATTTTATCAAAACTCTCTTTCATCTTTATTTGTTTTTTGAAAGCATATATATATTTTTGCAAACACAAAGAAATAACAAACGGATATAAAAACAAAATAAGAAAGCAAATGAAAGAAAAAGGTTACATTTTATCAAATAGCAGCGTAAATATATCGCAACATCAATGCGGACTATATAGCCCGGCCAATGAACATGATGCTTGTGGTGTAGGTATGATAGTCAACCTACATGGTACAAAATCGCACGATTTGATAGACTCTGCCCTAAGAGTATTGGAAAACATGAAGCATCGCGGTGCTGAAGGAGCAGATAATAAAACGGGGGATGGAGCTGGAATTATGGTCCAGATACCTCATGAATTCATTCTGCTACAAGGAATCCCTGTGCCCGAAAAAGGGAAATATGGAACCGGACTAGTCTTTATGCCCAAAGATAAAGAGGCTCAACAAGCTATCATGAGCATAATGATTGAAGAAATAGAACGCGAAAGTATGACGCTCATGCACGTACGAAGTGTTCCTGTCAATTCAAATGTGCTCGGAAAAGATGCTCTTGCAACAGAGCCTGATGTAAAACAAATATTTATTACGGCAGAGGCAGACGAACAATTTCTTGAAAAGAAACTATATATAATAAGGAAAAAGATAGAGAACAGAATCGAACACAAAGACTTCTATATAGTATCACTCTCCAGCCGGAACATGGTATACAAAGGTATGCTTACTTCCACTCAGTTGCGAGAGTATTATGCCGATCTGACACAACCCTATTTTACCAGTGCCCTAGCCTTGGTACATTCACGTTTCAGTACCAATACTTTCCCTACATGGAGCTTGGCACAACCATTCCGTATGATGGCACACAATGGTGAGATAAATACGATCCGGGGAAACCGTGCATGGATGGAAGCCAGAGAAAGCGTATTGTCATCGGAAGCACTAGGAGATATTTCACAAATACGCCCCATCATACAACCAGGCATGAGCGACAGTGCTTCAATGGATAACGTACTGGAATTTTTTGTCATGTCAGGATTAAGTTTACCTCATGCACTTGCCATGATGGTTCCAGAATCGACGAATGACAAAAACCCTATCAGCCCTGCATTAAAGGCTTTTTACGAGTATCATTCCATCTTAATGGAACCATGGGACGGACCAGCCGCCTTGCTTTTCAGCGACGGCCGCTATGCCGGAGGTATGCTCGACCGTAACGGACTCCGTCCGGCACGCTGGCTGGTTACCAAGAGTGGCACAATGGTTGTGGCAAGCGAAACAGGAACAATCAGTTTCAATCCCGACGAGATTGAAGCAAAAGGAAGGTTGCAGCCCGGTAAGATTCTACTTGTCGACACACAAGAGGGAAAAATATATTATGACAATGAAGTAAAAGAAAACCTGGCTTCTGCCCTACCTTACTCTGAATGGCTTTCTGCCAACCGTATCGAGCTCGATACATTGCGGAGCGGTCGTAAAGTAGAAAATGCAGTAAAAGATGCCGGACGCCGGTTGCGTATTTTCGGATTCACACGTGAAGATGTAGAAAGAACGCTGACTCCAATGTGTAAAACAGGGGCTGAACCAACAGCTTCAATGGGAAATGACACCCCGCTTGCCGTCTTATCAGAAAAGCCTCAGCTGCTTTTCAACTATTTCAGACAGCAGTTCGCCCAAGTTACCAATCCAGCGATTGATCCAATTCGTGAAGAACTGGTAATGTCACTGACTGAATACATTGGTGCGGTAGGAAAGAACATTCTTACCCCAGATGCCCTGCATTGTAAGATGGTACGTCTGCCTCATCCGATACTGACAAATACACAACTTGATATATTGTGCAACATCAGATACAAGGGCTTCAGTACTGTAAAGCTAAAAATGGTCTTTGACGCCCAAACTGGAGAAGACGGATTGCGTGCCGCTATTGACAACCTATGTAAGAAAGCAGAAGAAGCAGTCGATGGAGGAGCTAATTACATTGTACTTTCAGATCGGGATATAGACGAGAGCCACGCACCAGTTCCCTCCTTACTTGCTGTAAGTGCCGTACACCATCATCTGATATCAGTACAAAAACGTGTACAGACTGCTCTGATAGTTGAAAGTGGTGAAGCACGCGAAGTAATGCACGCTGCCCTATTATTGGGTTACGGCGCAAGTGCAATCTGTCCGTATATGGCATTTGCGGTAATAGACGGATTAGTAAAGAGAGGCGACGTACAACTGGATTACAATACAGCCGAAAAGAACTATATAAAGGCCTTGTGTAAAGGACTATATAAGGTAATGAGCAAGATGGGTATCAGCACCATCCGATCATATCGTGGCGCAAAACTTTTTGAAGCTGTAGGATTGAATTCGGAAATGATGAAAAGATACTTCGGTACTTGTATTTCTACTATCGGCGGAGCCGGTCTGAAAGACATTGCAAACGATTATCTGAAATTCCACACCGCTGGAGTTTCCATCACCGATGATGAAGCAGAAGCAATGCTCGATAATATCGGACAATTCTCTTTCCGCAAGGATGGTGAAATACATGCATGGAACCCTGATACCATTAGTTTGCTACAACTGGCCACTCGTACCGGAAGCTACAAGAAGTTTAAGGAGTTCACACAAAAAGCAAACGAGAAGTCAGCTCCAGTATTCCTTCGCGACTTTTTCAGTTTCCGGAGTAATCCGATAGACATAAACTCTGTCGAACCGGTAGAAAACATTGTCAGACATTTCGTAACCGGTGCAATGTCATTCGGCGCCATCAGTAAAGAAGCTCATGAAGCCATGGCGCTTGCCATGAACAAACTGGGTGCACGAAGCAATACCGGAGAAGGTGGAGAAGACAGTGCACGATTCAGCGCCGTATATCATTCCGACAGTGACAATGAAGACATCAGTTTATGCAGTAAGACCAAACAGATTGCTTCAGGACGCTTTGGAGTCACAACTGAATATCTGGTCAATGCAGAAGAAATCCAAATCAAAGTAGCCCAGGGAGCAAAACCGGGAGAAGGCGGTCAGTTACCAGGATTCAAGGTCAATGAAGTGATAGCACGTACACGTCACTCCATCCCTGGCATTTCCCTCATTTCTCCTCCACCTCATCATGACATTTACAGTATCGAAGATTTGGCACAACTTATTTTCGATCTGAAAAATGTAAATCCACGTGCAACCATCAGCGTGAAACTGGTAGCAGAAAGCGGTGTAGGAACAATTGCAGCCGGAGTAGCGAAAGCCAAAGCTGATTTAATTGTTATCTCTGGAGCAGAAGGAGGAACAGGCGCATCACCAGCTTCTTCGATGAGATATGCAGGTATTCCACCTGAAATAGGATTGAGTGAAACACAGCAAACACTCGTACTTAACGGACTGCGCGGACAAGTTCGCCTGCAAACAGACGGACAATTGAAAACGGGTCGTGACATCATCAGCATGGCATTGCTGGGAGCCGATGAATACGCTTTTGGTACAGCTGCTCTGATTGTGTTGGGATGTGTAATGATGCGTAAATGCCACACCAACTTATGTCCGGTAGGAGTCGCTACCCAAGACGAAAAATTGCGTGAACATTTCCGCGGACACTATCGCTACCTGATCAATTACTTCGAATTCCTTGCTCAGGAAGTACGAGAGTATCTGGCTGATATGGGTTTCACGCGTCTGGAAGACATTATTGGCAGAACAGACCTTATCGAGATTATTCCGCATGATAATGCTGGAAAAATAGGAGGATTAGACTTCAGCCGTATTCTCCATCAGGTAGATAACGGAACAGATATCCACCATACGGCCGACCATCCTACCGATCTTTCTGAGGTAAAAGACCGATCAATCATTGCTGCGGCACACGAAGCGCTGGAAAAAGGGAAACAAGTAGAATTGGAATATACCATTTCGAATACAGACCGTTCAGTAGGAACTATGCTTGCTGGAGAAGTTGCCACCAGATATGGACACAAAGGACTACCCGATGGAACTATTAATGTCAAATTCAAAGGCTCCGCAGGTCAGAGTTTCGGCGCATTCCTTACACGGGGTATCAGTTTCCGTCTGGAAGGTGAAGCAAACGATTATGTCGGTAAAGGTTTAAGCGGCGGACGTATAGCTGTACTTCCTCCAATGGGATCTTGCTTTGATGCTTCAAAAAATACAATTGCCGGCAACACCCTAATGTATGGAGCTACAACCGGAGAAGTATATATAAACGGATGTGTAGGTGAGCGCTTTGCTGTCAGAAACTCAGGAGCCATTGCTGTAGTAGAAGGCGTAGGAGACCACTGCTGCGAGTATATGACAGGCGGACGAGTTGTTGTCTTAGGACATACCGGACGAAATTTCGCTGCCGGAATGAGTGGCGGTATCGCATATGTATGGGATCCGGAACGCACATTCGATTATTTCTGCAATATGGAAATGGTGGAACTCAGCCTGTTGGAAGACTCTGCTGCACGTAAAGAACTTCGCGAACTGATAGAATCTCACTGGAAATATACAGGTTCCAAGTTAGCACGTACACTGCTCGATAGCTGGCAGCAACATGTAGACGAGTTTATTCAAGTCACTCCTATCGAATACAAGCGCGTACTGGCAGAAGAACAAATGAAAAAGCTTCAGCAGAAAATAGCAGAAGTACAAAGAGATTACTAAAGAACAACTAATAAAACTATTGACATGGGAAATCCTAAAGCATTTCTAAATATACCTCGCCAGGAGGCAGGCTATCGCCCCATCCACGAACGCATCTCTGACTTTGGAGAAGTAGAACAAACACTGAACTCAAGCGAACGCAAGTTGCAGGCATCACGCTGCATGGACTGCGGTGTACCTTTCTGTCACTGGGCATGCCCGCTGGGCAACCGTCCTCCCGAATTTCAGGACGCATTAAGTAATGGTAAATGGCGTGAAGCTTATGAAATATTAACCCGTACAAACGATTTTCCGGAGTTTACCGGAAGGGTCTGCCCCGCACTATGCGAGAAGTCATGTGTGCTCAAGCTGAGTATTGACTCACCGGTTACTATCCGAGAAGACGAAGCTGCTATCATCGAAGCAGCATTCAGGGAAGGATATATTACAGCAAAACAATACAAAAGAAACGGATTAAAAGTTGCTGTCATCGGCTCCGGACCTGCCGGACTGGCTGCTGCCAATCAATTAAACCGTCGGGGATATCAGGTTACAGTATTCGAAAAAGACGAATATATAGGAGGTTTATTACGTTTCGGCATACCGAACTTTAAACTGCATAAACCAGTAATCGACCGCCGACTGAAGATTATGGAAGACGAAGGTATTTGCTTCAAGACAAACTCAACAATCGACTTGGAACATTTACCCGAAGGATTTGACGCATACGCTATCTGTACAGGAACACCAGAGGCACGCAACTTGAACATCCCCGGACGTGAACTTCGCGGCATTCATTTTGCCATGGAAATACTGGCACAGCAAAACAGAGTTCTAGCCGGACAGACATTCAGCGACGAAGAACGTATCACGGCAAAGAACAAGAAAGTTCTCGTAATCGGAGGAGGTGATACAGGAAGCGATTGTATCGGAACAGCCAATCGTCAGGGAGCTATCAGTGTATGCCAGATAGAAATCATGCCTAAACCTCCTGTTGGTCATAATCCCGCAACCCCCTGGCCACAATGGCCCGTAGTTCTGAAGACCAGTTCAAGTCATGAGGAAGGATGTACACGCCGTTGGAGTCTTACTTCAAACCGTTTTCTGGGAACTGAAGACGGACGTGTATGCGGCGTAGAAGTTGAAGAGGTGGAATGGATTCCCGCAGCAGACGGCGGACGCCCTCAAATGCGTCCTACTGGCAAAAAAGAAATCATAGAAGCAGATTTAGTATTGCTTGCCATGGGATTCCTCAAGCCACAATTACCCGAGCTTCCTCAAAACGCGGTAGTAGCCGGAGATGCTGCTACAGGTCCGAGCCTGGTAGTAAAATGTATAGCAGCAGGACGCCGGGCAGCCGCTGAAATTGATGCTATGCTGCAAAAGGGCAGCCATTAAAGAACATTTTAAAACAGAAACATTATGTGTGGAATAGCCTGCATTTTCAATATCAAACAGCAAACGCCGGAACTCAGGCAGAAAGCCTTGTCGATGGCGAAAAAGATACGCCACCGCGGTCCGGACTGGAGTGGCATTTACTGCGGTGGAAGCGCCATACTGGCACACGAGCGTCTTTCCATTGTCGATCCGCAATCAGGAGGGCAACCCCTCTATTCAAGCGACGGAAAAAAAGTACTTGCCGTAAACGGCGAAATTTATAATCACCGCGACATACGTGCGCAGTATGCCGGCAAATATAATTTTCAGACAGGCAGTGACTGCGAAGTGATTCTGGCACTTTATCAGGAAAAAGGCATACACTTTCTGGAAGACTTAAGCGGCATTTTTGCATTTGCCCTCTATGACGAAGAGCGTGATGAATTTCTGATAGCCCGTGACCCGATAGGCGTTATACCTTTATATATAGGACATGATGCAGACGGAACCGTATACTGTGCCAGTGAACTGAAAGCTCTGGAAGGATTCTGCGAGGAGTATGAACCGTTCCTTCCCGGACACTATTACTGGAGCAGAGAAGGTAAAATGGAGCGATGGTACAAACGTGACTGGATGGAATATCAGGCCGTAAAAGACCGTTATACTTCATTACCCGAATCAGAAGCATATACCACTCAGGTAAACGAGGTGCGTACAGCTCTCGAAGCAGCCGTACGCCGTCAGCTGATGAGCGATGTTCCTTATGGAGTGCTTTTGTCAGGCGGACTGGACTCTTCGGTTATTTCCGCCATAGCAAAGATTTACGCCGACAAACGTATCGAAACTGATGGGAAAGCTCCTGCCTGGTGGCCTCAGCTGCACTCCTTTGCCGTAGGTCTGAAAGGTGCTCCCGATCTGGAAAAAGCCCGGCTGGTAGCCGAACATATCGGTACTGTACATCATGAGATCAATTATACGATTCAGGAGGGTCTGGATGCCATACGCGACGTTATATATTACATCGAAACATACGACGTGACAACCGTCCGTGCCTCTACTCCGATGTATCTGCTGGCTCGAGTCATCAAGTCGATGGGTATCAAAATGGTACTAAGTGGTGAAGGAGCCGATGAAGTATTCGGAGGTTACCTTTACTTCCATAAAGCCCCTACAGCGGAAGCCTTCCACGAAGAAACTGTCCGCAAGCTCTCCAAACTCCACTTGTACGACTGCCTGCGTGCCAACAAATCACTTTCTGCATGGGGTGTAGAAGGTCGTGTGCCGTTCCTCGACAAAGAGTTTCTGGATGTAGCCATGCGCCTGAACCCGGCTGTAAAAATGTGTCCGGGACATACCATCGAAAAACGTATCGTACGTGATGCCTTTGCTTCTCTTCTGCCAGAGAGTGTAGCATGGCGACAGAAAGAGCAGTTCTCCGACGGAGTGGGATATTCGTGGATTGACACCCTGAAAGCAATTACAGCAGCCGCTGTCAGCGACGAGGAAATGCAACATGCAGCAGAACGTTTCCCGATCAATCCGCCACAGAACAAAGAAGAATATTACTACCGTTGTATTTTCGAAGAACACTTCCCCAGTGCGTCGGCAGCCAAAAGCGTACCGAGTGTACCAAGTGTCGCATGTTCTACAGCCGAAGCACTGGCATGGGACGCAAGTTTCAAAAACCTGAACGATCCGAGTGGCCGCGCAGTAGCCGGAGTACACGAGGCTGCTTACTAAAAAAGCAATAATACTGCATTGCCATTCAACCAACAATAAACTGATATGGAAATTGAATTTACAAAAATGCATGGCGCAGGAAATGACTATATTTATGTCAACACCCTGCGCTATCCGATAGATAATCCGGAAGAACTGTCAGTCGAATGGAGCCGCTACCATACAGGTATTGGTTCCGACGGACTGGTTCTTATCTGCCCTTCAGATCAGGCCGACTTTAAAATGCGTATATTCAATGCCGACGGCTCCGAAGCTCGCATGTGCGGAAACGCCAGCCGTTGCATCGGCAAATATTTATACGAAGAAGGTCTTACCAACAAGACAGACATCCAGCTCGAAACATTGTCGGGCATCAAAATTTTACACCTGCACCTCAACGATAAAAACACGGTAGAAAGCGTAACGGTCGATATGGGTATTCCGACAGATATTCACGAAGTAGCTTTGGGTGAAGGTTATATCGCCTCCAAAGGCATCGCCGTATCAATGGGTAACCCCCATCTGGTAATCTTTGTTGACGAGATTAACAAAATAAAGCTGGAAGAAGTAGGTCCTGCCCTAGAACATCATCCTTTGTTCCCCGACCGGGTAAATGTAGAATTTGTTCAGGTTCTTACCGACAGCAAAGTCCGGATGAGAGTATGGGAACGAGGCTCTGGAATCACTCAGGCATGCGGTACAGGAGCATGCGCCACAGCTGTAGCCTCAGCTTTTACAGACCGATGTGGCAGAAAAAGTTCCATCGTAATGGATGGAGGAACACTTGAAATAGAATGGGCAGGCGATAATCATATTTATATGACAGGACCTGCTACTAAAGTATTTGATGGTAAAATAGAAATATAATTATACATTATGGCATTAGTAAACGAACATTTTCTGAAGCTGCCGGGAAGCTACTTATTCTCGGACATTGCTAAAAAAGTCAATGCATTTAAAGTTACTCATCCTGGAAAAAATTTAATTCGCTTGGGAATAGGTGACGTCACGCGCCCACTTCCTCCCGTCTGCATAGAAGCCATGCACCGTGCCGTAGATGAAATGGCAAACGCCAAGACTTTCCGCGGATACGGACCGGAACAAGGATACGACTTTCTGATAGAAGCAATTATCAAACATGATTTTGCCTCACGTGGCATCAGCCTCAGCCCATCGGAAATATTCATCAGCGATGGAGCCAAAAGTGATACCGGCAACATTGGTGAACTGCTTCGCTGGGACAACAGCATGGGAATTACTGATCCGGTATATCCTGTTTATGTAGACAGTAACATCATGTGCGGACGTTCAGGAACACTGGATGAAAACGGAAAATGGAGTAATGTAACTTACCTTCCATGCACAGAAGAAAACAATTTCATACCCGAGCTGCCTAAGCACAGAGTCGACCTGATATATCTGTGCTATCCTAACAATCCGACAGGCACTACTCTAACCCACGAACAGTTAAAGAAATGGGTAGATTATGCACTCTCGAATGATACACTGATTATCTTCGATGCAGCATACGAAGCCTTCATTCAGGAGCCTAACGTGCCCCACTCCATCTACGAAATACGAGGAGCCAAAAAGGTGGCAATCGAAATCCGCAGTTTCTCGAAAACAGCTGGATTCACCGGTGTACGTTGCGGGTATACTGTCATCCCCAAAGAGGTAACAGCAGCCAGCCTGGACGGACAGCGTATTCCGCTTAATCCGCTATGGAACCGCCGTCAATGTACAAAATTCAATGGAACAAGCTACATTACCCAGCGCGGCGCAGAAGCAATCTATACCCCCGACGGGCAGAAACAGATAAAAGAAACTATAAACTATTACATGGAGAATGCCCGTATCATGCGCGAAGGTCTGAAAAAAGCAGGATTCAGTGTTTACGGAGGTATAAATGCTCCATATATCTGGCTGAAAGTTCCGGAAGGTATGACTTCATGGAAATTCTTCGACCAGTTACTATACGAGGTAAACATCGTAAGTACTCCGGGAGTTGGTTTCGGTCCCAGCGGTGAAGGCTATTTACGCCTCACAGCCTTCGGACAACGTGAAGAATGTCAGGAAGCCATGCAGCGCTTACAGAACTGGATATAAAATATAATAAAATAAAAAGGGAGGCCGTCGATTACTTCTTGTTTATCAAGTGGTAACGACGGCCTTTTTTATGGCTATAAACCTGCTTATAAATAGTATACTCACCTCTCTCCGAAAATATGCTGATGTTTTAAAAAAATATGCTGATATTTTACAAGAAACTTCTCGATGTTTCTAAAATTTTTGTACAAAAATTATATGCCCTCTGCTGACGTTATTTGTAAACAATAAGTTATCTATACCTGGAAAAAAGCAATGTTAAGTTATCTCTTCATCCAAATCGAATACAAAAAGATTCATAAAGAACGATATTTGTATCAATTTATCATATATAAAACAATTTAAGTTTCAATTTAAAATACAATACAAGATTTTAGTTTCAAAATAAAACATATATGATTTTATAAGAAACAATTTGCTCCTTCAATGTTCCACACAAAAGCAAAAAGATATAATTTTGCAATACAGAAAAACAAAAAGAAACAAATACAAAATATTATATATAATTTAAACACAAAATAAACAAAACACAATACAAATAGATACAAATACACTAATTTAAAAAGCAAAAGCAATGAAAACAACGATTCAACACAAACTAGCAGCAGCAATAATAGCAATGCTACCTGCAGCCTTATCGGCACAAGAACATATCGAAGCTGATATCGGAGCCGACATCGTCAGTGGATATATTTGGCGAGGACAGGACTTGGGAAATATCAGTATTCAGCCCTCCGCTTCCATCAGCTACAAAGGAATATGGTTATCAGGATGGGGAACGGTAGGATTTGATAAAGATGATACCAAAGAGTTCGATTTGACAGTAGGATATAGCATTAAAGGCTTTAGCGCTTCAATCACAGATTATTGGTTTGACGGAGGAGCCGGTTATTTCCACTATGGCGCAAGAAATACATCGCATGTGTTCGAAGCACAAATAGGATATGATTTCGACTTCATAGCAGTCAACTGGTACACCAACTTTGCCGGAAATGACGGACTTAACAAGAAAGGAGAACGAGCTTATTCATCTTATTTTTCCCTAGCCGCTCCTTTCAAGCTGGGAGGTTTGAACTGGTGCGCTGAAGTGGGAGCTACTCCATGGGCTACAAGCTTCTACAACAAATCCGGAAGCGATGACTTTGGAGCTAATGGCTTTGAAATAGCAAATATAAGTCTGGCAGCAACAAAAACACTAGATATAACAGAATCGTATTCATTACCGGTATCGGCTAAAGCCATATGGAATCCGGCAACAGAAGGAGCTTACTTTGTATTTGGCATTAATTTCTAAGAGAGAGAGAAAATTTAGGTATAGTTTTGATATTAAGGTTAAAAAGACAGGATAACGTTTATACATTACAAAATACAAATACAACGCTTATGAAAAAAATTGAGGCAATTATTCGCAGAACACGGTTTGAAGATGTCAAAGAAGCTTTATTGGCAGCTGATATCGAATGGTTCTCTTACTACGATGTAAGAGGAGTAGGTAAGACACGCGAAGGTCGCATTTACCGAGGAATCGTATACGACACCAGTTCGATAGAAAGAATACTTATATCAATTGTCGTACGCGATAAGAATGTAGAAAAGACAGTACAAGCTGTCATGCAAGCTGCCCGCACGGGAGAAATCGGAGACGGACGTATTTTTATCATCCCTGTAGAAGATTCTATCCGGATCCGAACCGGAGAGCGTGGTGACATAGCATTATACAATGCAGAACAGGAGAAATAAACAAACGAAACGATACAAAATACAAAACTAAACAAGAATAATTATGGATACAAACATTATACTCGACACAGGAAACACAGCATGGATGATTGTTGCCACCTTGCTCGTACTGTTAATGACAATTCCCGGTATTGCTTTATTTTACGGAGGATTGGTTCGACAGAAAAATGTACTAAGCATTATTATGCAATGTATGCTTATCGTATGTGCCGTCACTATCATATGGATCGCCTTTGGTTACAGTTTTGTTTTTGGAACAGATCTGATGGAAAGCGGCAGTCGCTGGGGATTCCTGATAGGAGGATTCGACAAAGTTCTGCTAAATGGCATTACAACAGGTAGTCTTTCCGCCGGTAACATTCCGGAACTGATATTTGTCCTGTTCCAGTGCATGTTCGCAATTATCACCCCTGCCCTTATTTTAGGAGCTTTTGCCGAGCGCATTAAATTTTCGGGCTTCCTGCTGTTCACCGTATTATGGAGCATACTGGTATATATACCTATGGCACATTGGGTATGGGGAGGAGGATTTCTCCAGCAGATGGGTGCAATAGATTTTGCAGGAGGAACGGTAGTACACATCAACGCAGGTATTTCAGCTCTTGTCATGGCCATTATGGCAGGAAAAAGAAGCGACTACAAGATTGGACACCCTATGACTCCACACAACATCACATTTGTATTCCTAGGAACAGCTTTTCTATGGCTGGGATGGTTCGGATTCAATGCTGGAAGTGGACTGAATGCCGACGGTATAGCAGCTAACGCATTCCTTGTTACCCATCTGGCCACTTGCGTAGCAGCACTTACATGGATGGCAGTCGACTGGATACACAATAAAAAGCCGACAACCGTAGGGGCATGTACCGGTGCTGTATCAGGTCTGGTAGCAATCACTCCGGCAGCCGGAACTGTAGATATCATCGGAGCTTTCTTTATCGGCTTAATTACCCCGCTTATCTGTTTCTACATGGTAGCAGTCATCAAACCCAGATTCAAATATGATGACACACTGGATGCTTTCGGAGTACATGGCATCGGAGGTATAGTAGGATCCATTCTTACCGGTGTATTTGCCACTCAGTTCATCTCCGGAGAAGGCGGAGTAAAAGGAGCCTTGTACGGTGACTGGCATCAGTTGTGGATACAAATCATAGCAACAGTCATATCAATCGTATTCAGTGCTGTAATGACCTATATATTATTTAAAATAACTGACCGTCTGGTTGGTATCCGTGTAGATAAAAGAGTAGAAGAAGAAGGACTCGATATCTACGAACATGGAGAATCAGCTTACAGTCATTAAAAATGAATAAATCAAACATCTTATTAATAAATTAATTAAAATCAAGGTATTATGTCAAAGTTAAGATTTAGAGTTGTAGAAAAAGCTTTCCAGACAAAACCTTTAGAAGTAACGGCTCCGTCAGAACGACCAAGCGAATACTTCGCAAAGTATGTTTTCAACCGCGAAAAGATGTTCAAGTATCTGCCTACTCCTGTTTACAGCAAGCTGGTAGATGCCATGGATAACGGTGTTGCACTCGACCGCGACATCGCCGACAAAGTAGCAGAAGGTATGAAAAGATGGGCTATGGAACTGGGAGCTACACACTATACTCACTGGTTTCAGCCATTGACAGAAGGTACTGCCGAAAAGCACGATGCTTTCGTGGAACACGACGGCAAAGGCGGCATGATGGAAGAATTTTCAGGAAAATTACTTGTTCAGCAAGAACCGGACGCCTCTTCATTCCCTAACGGAGGTATCCGAAATACATTCGAAGCACGTGGGTACAGTGCATGGGATCCTTCATCACCAGTATTTGTTGTGGATGATACATTGTGTATTCCTACCGTATTCATTGCATACACCGGAGAATCACTCGACTATAAAACTCCGTTGCTGAAAGCACTGAGAGCAGTCAACAAGGCTGCCGTAGATGTCTGCCATTATTTCAACCCGGATGTCAAGAAAGTAGTTGCTTACCTGGGATGGGAACAGGAATACTTCCTTGTGGACGAAGGTCTGTATGCAGCACGTCCAGACTTGCTTCTGACGGGTCGTACTCTGATGGGACACGAGGCATCTAAAAACCAGCAGCTGGAAGACCATTATTTCGGCGCTATCCCTACCCGTGTAGCTGCTTTCATGAAAGATCTGGAAATTCAGGCTTTGGAATTGGGTATTCCGGTCAAGACACGTCACAATGAGGTAGCACCTAACCAGTTTGAACTTGCTCCGATATTCGAAGAATGTAACCTGGCAGTAGACCATAACATGCTTATCATGTCGCTTATGAGAAAAGTGGCACGTACACACGGGTTCCGTGTCTTGTTGCACGAAAAACCATTCAAAGGAGTAAACGGTTCGGGTAAGCACAACAACTGGTCACTGGGAACAGATACCGGTATCCTGCTGATGGCTCCGGGAAAAACAGCTGAAGAAAACCTGCGCTTTATCACATTCGTAGTCAACACCCTGATGGCTGTATACCGCCACAACGGTCTGCTAAAAGCATCTATCATGAGTGCAACCAACGCTCACCGTCTGGGAGCCAACGAAGCACCCCCCGCAATTATTTCTTCATTCCTTGGAAGACAGTTGAGTAAGGTTCTGGATCATATGGAAGACAGTTCTACCGACGAACTGATTTCACTGGGCGGAAAGCATGGTATGAAACTCGATATTCCACAGATTCCGGAATTGCTGATTGACAATACAGACCGTAACCGTACCTCTCCTTTCGCCTTCACCGGAAACAGATTCGAGTTCCGTGCTGTAGGTTCGGAGGCCAACTGTGCCAGTGCAATGATCGCCCTGAATACTGCGGTGGCTGAACAGCTCATCGAATTCAAGAAAGACGTAGATGAACTCATGGAAAAAGGAGAGCCGAAAGTTTCTGCTATCATTCAGGTTATCCGCAAATACATCAAACTATGCAAGCCTATCCGCTTCGACGGTAACGGATACAGCGACGAATGGAAAGAAGAAGCAGCCCGCCGCGGACTGGATTGTGAAACCAGCTGCCCGCTTATCTTCGACCGTTACCTTACTCCGGAAAGCATCAAGATGTTTGAATCAACCGGAGTCATGACTCAGAAAGAGCTGGAAGCTCGTAATGAGGTAAAATGGGAAACTTACACGAAGAAAATCCAGATAGAAGCACGTGTATTGGGCGATCTGGTCATGAACCACATCGTACCTATCGCTACTGAATATCAGACCAAACTGCTGGATAACGTTTATAAAATGAAAGGACTGTTCCCTGCCGAAGAAGCTGAACATCTATCATCGGAAAATCTGGCAATTATCCGTAAGATTTCCGAACATACCATTTACATTAAAGAGCATGTAGATGCAATGGTAGAAGCTCGCAAAGTAGCAAACAAAATTGCCGATGAGCGTGAAAAAGCAATCGCTTACCACGACAATATTTCACCAATGCTGGAACAGATTCGTTACCACATCGATAAACTGGAATTAATTGTCGATGACCAGATGTGGACACTACCTAAATATAGAGAGCTGTTATTCATAAGATAAAATAACCAAAAACGAACTCTAATTTTTTTATTGGATGTTTGATGGAAGTCGGGCTGTTGGGAAAACAGTTCGGCTTTATCATTTTTCAGCCTCTTAAAAAACATATTTCCTGAGATACGAGAAACTATCATATTTCTCACCAAACACAGCTCCAAGCATAGCTGAGTAAATTCCATTCAGACAGATTGAAGAGCCGATACTGAACTTAACAGTCCTAAAACTCTTACAAGTTAAATCCTTTATATGAAAAAATCTCTCTATTTCAGTCTTGTATCCTAATATGACAAACACCTGCAATAGAGAGATCTTTCCAAACGATATTAAGCCAATATACACAGTTATTGCTCATCCGGGAATGGAATCACTTCTCCCGTTGCCTTTAACGACGGTCTTTGTGCATCTCTTTCCCTCAAATAATCAGACAGTTCAGCAGTCAGTTCCTTTACTTTATCAGGCATGGTTTGTGACAGATCATTCTGCTCGCTTATATCCTTCTTCACATTATACAACCGAATCTGGCGTGTTTCCCATGTATAAATGAGGTGATAGTCTCCTTTCAAAATAGCAGAATAAGCACCGTATCCTTCTTCTTTATTCTGAGATTCGCCCCATAAGTTAGGGAAATGCCATATCAATACTCTGTCTTTTGTTTTTTCCGGAGATTTAAGCACATCTGCAAAACTCACACCGTCTATAACCTGATGAGTGGTATATTTCTTTACTCCTGCCATATCGAGTATTGTAGGATAAAAGTCTTCGATAATAACTCGCTGGCTGCATTCAGTATTTGGCTTGGTAACTCCCGGCCAGTACACCATCATAGGTTCACGAACTCCTCCCATAAATGCAGATCCTTTTCCACCGCGTGCAGGGTAATTCTGGTCTCTGTTTGCTACTCCCTGACGGACATTATTCAATCCCTGTCCTCCATTGTCGGACATAAACAGTAAAATCGTATTCTGAGCAACTTCCGGATTCTTCTGCAAATAATCCAGAATATCTCCCAGGCTCTTATCCATGCCCTCTACCAATGCCGCATATCTGGCTTCATTCTCATTCAGTCCAGTCTTGAGTTGCTCATCGTAACGCCCACGATATTTCTGACTGAAACGCTTATCATCGTCATACGGAGTATGAACTGCATAGTGCGACATATACAGATAAAAAGGTTTATCCATTTTCACAGACTTTTCCATTTCTGTTATAGCTTCTCTTGTCAGTGCCTCGGTAATGAATATATCTTGTCCGTAATACTTTTCCAGTCCTTGCACTGCAAAGCGGGATCCCTCACCAAAATTTTTTGTCCCCAGATAACTTCCCGGAGCACCGTTTGCTCCTCCTGCTATATTTACATCAAAACCCATATTTATAGGGTCTGCTCCCGGTGTAGTTCTTGCACCAAAATGAGCTTTTCCACAATGGATAGTTCTGTATCCGTTTTCCTTGAGCACTTGAGGAAGTGAAGTAATAGCCGTAGAATTATTTATTTCCTTTTCCTCTGATGCAGGCTGAATACCATTATAATTCTATTCAGGAAGATCAATTACATCACTCTTTGCATCGGTCTTCTGATCGAGTTCCAATGTCCAGTTTGTTACTCTATGCCGTGACGCATTCATTCCCGACATCAGACTACATCGCGTAGGTGAAGAAATCGCACATGCATATGCATCCGTAAAACGGACACCCATTTGTGCCATTCGTTCCATATTGGGTGTAATAAATCGTTTATTCAGTGACGTGAGTTCGTTATTATAAAAAGGAACAGAAGTGTCCTGCCACCCCATATCATCAACCAGAAACATAATTAATGTTAGGATGCTGAGATATTTGTGAATAAATAGATACCGGAATAAACGAACTGCATGCAATAAATGGAATAAGGTGTTTTTTCATAGGAAATAATGTTTTAACAAGTATAATTTAGTTTCGTGTACAAAAGTAATCTAAATCTGTCAACTTGTACAGACACTCCTCATAATATTCATTAAAATCAGACTGTCCTTTTAAAATATCCTTCTGCCGCAACATCATCGCTTTATATATAACCAATACAACTCTTGCTGTTATTTTTAGAAACACGACGACAGATTTTCATAATAAAGCCCCGCAACAACTTTGTTACAGGGCTCAAAATCAGTTCAAAATAAATTTTACATTACAATAACAGAAGGTCAGATCCGTCGAAGCAACTTTGCTGGATTTCCTGCAACTATAGTATTCGATTCAACATCATGGGTAACAACGCTAGCCGCTCCAACTACAGCATTTTCTCCTACTGTAACACCCGGAAGAATAGTTGCCCCAGCTCCAATCCATGCTCCTCTACAAATATGTATCGGTTTACAGGTTATTATATGACGGTATTTCAAATCATGGTTATTGGATATAAGCTGAACATTAGCAGCAATCTGAACATCATCATCAATTGTTATTCCTCCTGCTGACATCATCAGACAGCCAGGCATGATAATCACATTACGCCCGAATTTCACATTACCAGTTCTGACACCAGCAAAAGGTATTTCGATACGACAATTTTCTCCCAGATTTGGAAAAACCTTATGTAATAATTCATAGTATTCTTCCGTGTCTGGCATCGTATGATTCAGACGAAAAATATGCTGTTTCAATACTTTCGCTTTATCTAACTCTTCAGCTGTTTGATGTAAGCAGTCAATTCTTAATTCTTCCATATTTACTTAATTATCTGTTTTGCCCAGTCTTTAGCCTGTCCAGTTCCGTTATTCAACAATTTACCCTCTCCCCATTTTATCTGAGGATAAAGTTTCTTGAGATACTTTATGCTATTGGTTATCGAACTACTTCCCGAAGTAGCAAAAGGAATGATGGTCTTACCAGAGAAATCATATTTCTCAATAAATGTATTAATCGGACGCGGACATAAATTCCACCATATAGGATAACCCAGAAATACAATATCATAATCTTTCACATTAAGAACATCTCCACTCAATACAGGACGCGATTGTTCATCTGACATTTCTCTAGAACTTCGACTATTCTTATCCTTCCAATTAAGATCGGCTGAGGTATAAGGATCAGCAGGAGTTATTTTATAGGGTTTTCCACCTGTCACTTCAACAATGGCATTTGCAACCTTTTCAGTTGTTCCCGTACATGAGAAATAGGCCACTAAAATTTTTTTGCCTGACTGCACATCACTGTTTACACTTTGTTTCTGTGCTCCTAACGAGAAACTAAAGCTGATAATTCCCAAAAGTGTTAATACTATACTTTTCATGACTTGTTTTGATTATTGTTTGACTATCTAATCAATACTTCGGTAAATTTTTACCGAAAAATTAAAAGTTAAACAATAAAACCGGCAAAAGTCGGTTCGGAAACACTAAAGAGGTCATTGAAATGTTGTCTAAAACGAATGGTTAAGCATGAAGAAATGTGCTGAAAAAAATGTGCTAACCTGCTGATAATAAAGGTAAAAAAGTATTGCATAATTCGCTGGTTTTTTAGTAAATTAGAAGTCTCTCAACTCTTCTGATTATGACTAAAGAAACACTCCTTATGCAATACCAATCCGAGTGCCTGTCGGCTCTCAAATCAGTAGCGAATATACAAAAACCTTTTGAAAAAACGTTCATGGACACCATGAAATTATTCATGGCCATCCCGGATCGTATAAACTTCCTCCAATTGGGCAGATATGGCTGTTTCTCAGAACAGACTTATCGTAACCTTTTTGAGCATGAAACTTTCGACTGGTTTGCGTTCAACGGCTCTATCATCAGCAAGCATCTCACAGGCAAAAGAAAAGCCATCGCCATCGATCCTTCCTATATTCCCAAATCAGGCAAGAAGACACCTTGGATAGGTTACTTCTGGTCTGGTTGTGCAGGAGAATACAAGCGTGGACTGGAAATCATGGGCATCGGTGTCATTGACATCGACAATCATGAATGCATGACTTTAGGTTCCATTCAGACGCCGGATTGTAAGACCTTGGATAATATGGACAAGAGCCTCGTTGACTGGTACAGCAGCTATCTTATCTGTAGAAAAGACAAGCTACAGAGCCTGTCCAGAACGGTGGTTGCAGACGCATTCTTTTCCAAGGAAACATTCATAACACCTATGTGTGAGAACGATTTCCATGTCATCAGCCGCTTTCGGAATGACGTAATCCTGTACTATCCGACATTGGAGCAGAAAACAGGAAAACGTGGTCATCCCAAGTGGTTTGACGGCAGGATTGACTTTGCCAATCTGGATTTGACCCGGTGCAAGGAATACGAGGTGAACAAAGGAAAGCTATACGGATTGAGGGTATATGCAAAAGCTCTCAAAAGGTATGTTTCCTTAGCCGTCTGGTATCCGATGGACGGGAGGACAGACAAGTGGCAGCTTTACTTCTCTACAGACGATTCCATGGATGGACGTGAGGTGCTGGATTATTACGGAATCAGGTTCCAACTGGATTTTGCTTTAGAGATGGCAAGCAGCATGCAGGAATCACAACTGCCAGTCATCGACTGAATCACACA
>NZ_DS981492.1 GCF_000154845.1 Phocaeicola coprocola DSM 17136
CCTGTGGACACAGGCAATTCAGGAGCAATGTGTTGAGTGTGTCTGCCGTATTGAAATCATAGGACTTTCCGGCATCAGACGTGTATGAGATGTTTTCCCGGGTCAGTTCGTTTATTGCCCTAAGGATGGTGTCGGCGCTACAGGTGCGGAGTGTGGGGTGAAGGGAAAGATGACTCATTAAGTGGGCGGTGACATCCTCAACGCAAGAACCGCCGCAGAAGTAAACGCATAGGAGGGAGCGGATGATTTCGCTGTATTGATAACCATAGAGTTTGCATCTCAACCCAAGTGTTGAGTCAATTGTAGAGGAGAGAAGGGAGGTAAATTGCTCCATGATTGGAAATATGCCTCCAAAAGGAGTGAGTCTTTCGGATTTTATTGCTACCTTTGCCATGCCTGTTGCGGTTTTCTTTGTCTTTGGATTCGCAACACTAAGGTAAGTGAAAACGCTGACATGGCAAAAACCTGGGCAACAAAATGTTGCTCAGGAACTTATAAAAATAATTATCAATTATGTTGCGGAATTAAGGTTCTTAAAAGCAGTAGTCGATTCATACGTGTTTTTTAGTTTAGATAATAAATAAAGTTAAGTGTTCACATTTAATCATATACACTCCAAAATTAGAATTTTTTAATGAACTGCGATGGAGAAAAATTGTTTTTTTGGTGGTAAAAATTGTTTTTTAACAGTTTGTCAATATTTATGCAGAATAACCAAAACGATTTCACTCGGTGTAAACAAACGGATATCCTTACGGGAAGTACCTATTCCATTTGTTATAATAACCGGTATACCAGCAGAGTTATATTTCAGCCCACTCAAAAAGCGAGATCCATATTTTGAGAAATGAGCTGGAGTATATCGTCCGAAAAAGCTGACCTGTCCACCATGAGTATGTCCAGCCAAAGCCAGATCCGTATTGCTGACATCCACATCTTCTACATAATCGGGCGTATGAGTCAGCATGATGACATAATCTTCTGCCTGAAGCGACAGTGTAGGTGAAATACCGTTTTTTGTCAAATCGAACGGATTGCGGATTCCACAAAGTAAAATATACTGGTTTCCTTTCCATAACGTATCTACCTGATGTTCGAGCAACCGGATACCGGTTCGTTCCATTTCCTGTCTGACTATCTCATAATTGGCATTGTTCTCATGATTGCCCATTACTCCATAAGTACCATAAGGTACACAAACCTGATAAAGCACGTCAAAAAGCTCCGACAAGTTTCCACCATTCCGTCCCCGATAATCTCCTCCCAATAATAACAGGTCAGCGTCAGCTGCTTGCAGGGCTTTCAGTAAACCAGGAAGTCTTTTTTTCCCGAAACGACTTTCATAATGAAAATCGGATGCAAACGCAATACGAAATCCATCAAACGAATCGGGCAGTTGTTCGCTATATATATCATATTTTTTTATACGCCC
The DNA here is from genome assembly GCF_000154845.1 of Phocaeicola coprocola DSM 17136. GTDB lineage: Bacteria > Bacteroidota > Bacteroidia > Bacteroidales > Bacteroidaceae > Phocaeicola > Phocaeicola coprocola. The sequence goes on from NZ_DS981492.1 coordinate 1,433, forward strand.
TATCCCATGATATTTCGATAAAGAAGCTGTGGCACACGACGAGAATAAAACAGCTGATACAAGAAATGAAAACCAAACTAATTTTTTCATGGCTATATTACTGGAATTTTCAAACGAAAATAACACTTTTCCATTGCCCAGGCAAAGTCTCAACAGAATTTCATAACTTTGTACTGTTAAAAACAAATCAAATTTATGGTAAAACAAAACTCTACAAAAGCCTGGTTACTTGCCAGCCGTCCGAAGACTTTGACAGCAGCTTCTATTCCTGTCATGCTAGGCTGTGCACTTGCTTTCATGTACGGACACTTCCAATTAATTCCTGCCATACTATGTTTTCTCTTTGCTTTCCTAATGCAGATAGATGCTAATTTTATAAACGATTTATACGATTACCTGAAAGGAAGCGACCGTGAAGACAGACTCGGTCCGGAACGTGCCTGTGCCCAAGGCTGGATTTCTCCTTCCGGAATGAAAAAAGGGATTCTTGTAACTACTGCACTAGCTGCAGTAACAGGGCTTTTCCTGCTTGGATATGGTGGTTGGGAAATGATTCCAGCAGGTATTGCTTGTATTATTTTTGCTTTCCTATATACTACCGGACCTTATCCGCTTGCCTATCATGGCTGGGGCGATATACTGGTTCTGGTATTCTTCGGATTTGTACCTGTAGGATGTACTTTCTATGTCATGGCACATGACTGGAATACCTCGGTAACAATGGCCTCACTCGCCTGTGGATTCGTAATCGATACATTACTTATGGTAAATAACTTCCGCGACAGAGAACAGGATGCCATAAGCGGAAAGAAAACCATCGTCGTACGGTTAGGTGCACGTGCCGGACTTATTCTATATTTTCTACTGGGACTGGCTGCATGCTGGAGCTGTTTCTATTTTGTCACCGAAGGCAGACTGTGGGCTGCTATCTTACCTCAGATTTATCTTTTATTTCATATTCTCACCACAATGAAAATGGCACGAATTAACAGGGGAAAAGAACTGAACGCCATTTTGGGAGAAACGTCACGAAACATGCTGTTATTCGGGATACTACTCACCGCAGGATTATTGATTCCAGCTTGACACAACTGTTAATTTGTTATTTCCATGAACAGCAGAGTAAAAGAACTTGATTTTCTAAAGTGTATATTCATCATCCTGATGATTATTTTCCATCTGGTATACATCGGCGACTCGTATCCGTATGCCAAGCAAGTAGTCTATACCTTCCACATGTCGGCTTTTCTTGTCATTTCCGGATATCTGAATAATGTAAACAAGGAAATCAAAGTCTTCGGACAGAGTCTGCTTTGGATATTCATTCCTTATGTTTGTATGGAAACCGGATACGTCATCATGTCAGCCATTCTCCCCGTAAGGGAAAAGGTTACCGAATTGTCAGCCGGACTTTTATTGCATAAAGCCATCATTGCTCCCATGGGACCTTATTGGTATCTCCATACCCTGATGCTCTGTAATGCCAGCTATTACCTGATGTACAGGATGACAAATAAATGGAAAGGAATTACTCGCTTCATCCTTTTAGGAATATTATTATATGGACTTTCTGAGTTGAAGTTATTGACATTTGCCAATGCCATTTATTTTCTGGCAGGAGTAGCTATCCGACAAAGCGGAAACAATATCATCCGTATTTTCCAACCCAGCCTCTTGGCCTTGTTCCCACTGATTATACTCTGTTACTTCCCCGAAAATCTGAATCGAGGAACACTGGCAGGAGTAACTATTACATATCTGGTAATCAGCTTGCTGCTAGCAACCTACACTTATCTAACGGAACAAATAAAAAGGATTCTTCTTTATATTGGCAGTAATACACTGGTTATTCTGCTCTTTTCACCTGTGTTTACTATTTTGTCAAAACTCTACCTGCCGCTCTTTGCTTTCGATGCGACAGGCATTTGTTTTACGATAGTTTCGGTAGTTTTTGTTATCTGCGGATGTTTCGGCGTAACTTACATATTCGACCGATTACATATCTCGCCTTATTTTTTAGGAAAGAAGCAAATGCTTCCTCCCTATTCTTCTGCCGACTAGTCACGCTCGATCAGTACGGTAGCATATGCCGAGATACCTTCCTCACGACCGGTAAATCCTAACTTTTCGGTTGTAGTAGCCTTTATGGATACGTCTTCCGGTTCAATGTTCATGACATGAGCCAGCACTTCCTGCATTTCTGGAATATGTGCTTTCAGCTTCGGACGTTCGGCACAGACTGTTGCATCAATATTGCCAACTCGATAACCTTTTGTTGCTATCAAATCTATAGTTTTTGCCAGCAGAATCTTGCTGTCGATATTCTTAAACTCACCTGCATTGTCAGGAAAATGATAACCGATATCACGCATATTTGCCGCTCCCAACAATGCATCGCAAATGGCGTGAATCAGCACATCAGCATCAGAATGTCCCAACAATCCTAATTCGTGCTCCAGCTTGATACCTCCCAGCCAAAGCTCACGTCCTTCAATTAAACGATGGACGTCGAAACCAAATCCTACACGTATTTTCATCGCACGTAAAAATCAAGAACTTTTTCGTTTTCCAAATAGCCTTCCAAGTGATTGTCTATCTGTACCGGACCCACTCCTACCGGTGTTCCTGTAAACAGCATATCTCCAATTTTCAATGTACAGAACTGACTGACGTATGCAATAATCTGGTCTACTTTGAAAAGCATGTCCTGCGTATTCCCCTGCTGTACAGTCTTACCATCAATATCCAAATGGAAATTGATATGCTGTATATCGGCAAACTTCTCTACCGGTACCCAATCTCCTATAGCAGCCGAATTATCAAATCCCTTACATAGTTCCCACGGCTTACCTTCGGCACGGAACTTACGTTGCAAATCACGTGCAGTAAAGTCAATACCCACCGTTACAGCATCATAATAGCGATGTGCAAAACGCTCGGATATATTCTTTCCCAAACGGTTTATACGTACTACCAGTTCGGTTTCATAATCTACCTGCTGGCAGAAATCAGGAATAAAAAACGGCTTGCTGTCCTTCAGCAAGGCAGAGTCCGATTTCATAAAGATAACCGGTTCTTGTGGCAATGGCTCGTCTGCATGCAATTCCTTACAATGCAACGGGTAGTTCATGCCTATAGCTATAATTTTCATGGAAAGTTATTTCTTTATTGTTTCATTCAAACGGTTGAACATCACAGCCAGATGAGCATATAGTGATGTATTCTGCACTACAATATTTTCGGGAACCCGAATACGGAAAGGAGTAAAATTCCAGATAGCCTTGATACCTCCTGCAATCATCTTATCTGAAATCTCCTGAGCAATGGCAATAGGAACAGTCAGTACACCAATATTTACTCCATCCAGTTTCATACGTTTCTCAAAATCATCAGAGTGATAAATAGGAATACCATTTATCTTTGTTCCCACCAAGTCGGGATTGACATCGAAAGCCCCTACTATCTGAAGACCAAAATGAGACAGACCTGAGTCACGCAACAATGCTCCTCCCAAGCTTCCTACTCCGAAAAGATACGCTTTATGCATATTGGTAAATCCCAAAAAATCCTCCAATACCTGAATCAGCAAATCAATGTCATACCCTACACGGGTACGTCCGGCAATATCCACATACGAAAGATCTTTTGCTATCTGCGAAGCATCAATATTGATTTGCTTTGAAATCTGAGTAGAGGAAACATACTTCTCTCCTTTCTCTCTCATCAGCTTTGCATTCGAAAGATACCACGGCAGTCTACGCAGAGTAGGCTCCGGTATTTTTTCCGTATTTTTACGAGTATGTATTGCCATTTTTTGCTTCTATAATGGTTCTGTCTTTGTGCAAAATTAAGCTATTTATTCGGAAACGCACACAGAATATAGAAAAATGTACCTATCTTTGAGTCGGATTAAAATTAATTCACATGAAAAATAACGATTGGAAAGACCGACTGAACATTGTATATTCTACTAATCCGGACTTTAAATACGATAACGGAGAAGAGGAAGAAGTGGAAACACTAGATAAAAAACAGCAAAAGCTTCGCGTTTCGATAGAGAAAAAAGGACGCGGCGGAAAGACCGTTACTGTAATAACCGGCTTCATCGGCAGTGAAGATAATCTGAAAGATCTGGGCAAGCTACTGAAGACCAAATGTGGTGTAGGAGGTTCTGTGAAAGACGGTGAAATCTTGATACAAGGAGAGTTTCGCCAGCGCATTATCGATTTATTAAAAGCAGAGGGCTATACACAAACTAAGTGATCTGATATTATCTAAAAAGACATCAGGTAATACGCCTAATAAAGACCGATAAAATACCCGAATTCTTTGTACAAATGTTCAGAGTATTTGTACATTTTTTTGCAAAACATCAGCAAGTTTTAGGGAAAACTTCAGCATGTTTTCAAAATCCTTTTTACGACATTATGAATGAAGAACTGAAGGACATAAAAGGATCTTTTTTCAAAGATAGGATTGTATAGAAATTTCATGCAACAAAGTTTGCTCAACACAATATATATTCTTTGTAAAAAAATAAAATTAAAAAAGTCATCTATTTCTCTACAAAAGGGAATAGATGACTTTATATTTTAATACTTCTCAGAGAAGAAGTTATTATTCAGCACGCAAAGTGAAACGTTTGAATTCTGTGATAGCCAATTCAGGATCTGCAGCTTTCAATACTTCTGCTACATTCTTCTTCGGATCCATAATGCTTTCTTGGTTCAACAGACAAACTTCTTTCAAGAATTTGCCCAAACGACCTTTAGCGATATTTTCGATCATAGCCTGAGGCAGGTTAGCAGCCTTTTCAGCAGCTACAGTTTCCTTAATTTCTTTTGCTTTAGCTACGTCTTCAGCAGTGATCCATCCCTTAGCCATGTTGCTTTCCATGTGTTCTTCGCTGTCTACATGAGCAGGATTGATGCCAGCTTTCTTCAAAGCAGCTTCTACAGCCTTCTGTACCTGTTCAGCTTTAGTTTTTTCGATAGCAACGTTGATTTCCTCTTGTTTTACTGATTCAGGAACGCCTGCTTCGTCGATAGCGATCGGGTTCATAGCTGCAATCTGCATACAGATTTCGTGAGCAACTTTTTCATCGCAAACTTTATTGAAAGATACAATTGTACAAAGCTGATTCTTGTTCATGTGGTTGTAAACAGCAGTGCAAGCACCAGAAACGAAGAAATAGCCATCCAATTCAGTCTTTTCACCAGTGATACCGCTACGTTCAACGATAGCATCAGCGATAGTACCGCTACCCATCGGAAGAGCTTTTACATCATCCAAAGTCTGACACTTGTTAGCGATAGCAGCGTCAAGGATAGCTTGAGTCAAAGCAACGAAATCTGCATTTTTAGCAACGAAGTCAGTTTCACACTTCAAAGCAATCATAGCAGCATAGTCACCTGTTGATTTTGCCAATACACAACCTTCTGAAGTTTCACGGTCAGAACGTTTTGCAGCAACAGCCTGTCCTTTCTTACGGATAATTTCCACTGCTTTGTCGAAATCGCCTTCTGATTCAGTCAAAGCGTTTTTACAGTCCATCATACCAGCTCCAGTCATTTTACGAAGCTTGGTGATATCAGCCATACTTACAGCCATAGTAATTTCTTTTTATTGAGTTAATAAATAAATCTATTATAAAGCAAATGAGAGCTGAGAACAGAGAGTTGAGAATTGCTTTTATATAGTAACTCTCAACTTTCAACTCTCAACTCTCAACTTAAAGTATATTAAGCTTCTTCGTCTTTACCGATGAAAGCGGCAGCTTTAGCAGCATTGATTGCGTCTTCTTCAGCCTTATCCATGCGTGCTTTAGTAGTTTTCTTCTTAGCTGCTTTTGGTGCATTTTCACCAGCAGCTTCCATATCTACTTTTTCAGCTTTTCTTTCTTCCAAACCTTCTGCCATAGCAGCGCAGCAAGCATCCAAGATAACTTCTACAGACTTAGTAGCGTCATCATTTGCAGGAATTACAAAATCTACGTTTGAAGGATCTGAGTTTGTATCAACGATAGCGAATACAGGAATACCCAAACGGTTAGCTTCGCGAACTGCGATATTTTCTTTCAATACGTCGATAACGAACAATGCAGACGGCAGACGAGTCAAATCAGCGATAGAACCTAAGTTCTTTTCCAATTTAGCACGCTGACGAGAAATCTGAAGAACTTCTCTCTTTGACAAGTTTGAATAAGTACCATCGTTAGTCAATTTATCGATAGTAGCCATTTTCTTCACAGCCTTACGGATAGTCGGGAAGTTAGTCAACATACCACCCGGCCAACGCTCGATTACATAAGGCATGTTTACAGAAGCAGCTTTCTCAGCTACTACCTGTTTTGCTTGTTTTTTAGTAGCAACAAACAGGACTTTCTTTCCTGATTTTGCAATCTGCTTCAAAGCTTCAGCAGCTTCATCAACTTTAGCAACGGTTTTGTTCAGGTCGATGATATGGATTCCGTTGCGTTCCATGAAAATATAAGGAGCCATTGCAGGGTTCCACTTTCTCTTAAGGTGTCCGAAGTGGCAACCAGCCTCCAATAATGTATCAAAATTTACTCTTGACATTGTTTTAATCTTTAAATCGTTTACTTTCTTTTTTGTTAATTGAACCAACTGCCGGGTAGTTTCTCCGCAAACACTTGTAGGGAAAATCCCGACGGTTTAGATACTAAACGCTTTCTTAGTTGAGAGTTGAAAAGTGAAAGTTGAAAAAAATTAAGCAACTTGTCCGTTCCAACATTCCACCAACTCTTAACGTTTACTGAACTGGAATCTGCGACGTGCTTTTGGACGACCCGGTTTTTTACGTTCAACAGAACGAGGATCACGAGTCATGAAGCCTTCTGCACGAAGAGTCTTCTTGTCTTCAGGGTTAATTTTAACCAGTGCACGAGCGATAGCCAGACGCAAAGCCTGTGACTGACCAGTAAATCCACCACCGCACAAGTTAACTTTAATATCATATTTTTCAGCTACTTCCAGCTTATTCAAAGGCTGTTTTACTACATACTGCAGAATAGTTGATGGAAAGTACTGTGCAAGGTCTCTCTTGTTAATAGTAATCTTTCCTGTACCTTCGCTTACGAAAACGCGAGCAACTGCGCTTTTACGTCTGCCTAATGCATTTACTACTTCCATTCTTTATTATTTAAGTGTGTTAATATCAATTACTTTCGGAGTCTGAGCTTCATGCTTATGTTCAGCACCTTCGTATACATAAAGGTTGCCCAGCAACTTAGCTCCCAGACGATTTTTCGGAAGCATACCTTTTACTACTCTCTTCATCAATTTTTCAGCGCCGTTCGGTTTAGCCATCAAGCGAGCCGGAGTAATTTCGCGCTGACCACCTGGATAACCGGTGTAGCTCAAGTAGATTTTATCATTCCACTTGTTTCCTGTAAATTTCACTTTGTCTGCATTGATGATAATAACGTTATCACCGCAGTCTACATGAGGGGTGAAGTTTGGTTTATACTTACCTCTCAACAACTTTGCAACTTTTGCACCGAGGCGACCTACCACCTGATCGGTAGCATCCACTACGACCCATTCTTTAGTCGCAGTTTCTTTGTTTGCAGAAATGGTCTTGTAACTTAAAGTATCCACTCTTAAATCTTTTTTAAAATGTTAACTACTAAAAAACAAATTCCTACAACTTACTCTTCCCGGACAAAGAAGATATAAAGCCTTCAGAATTAAACTTTTATCACTATTTGATAATAATCGGCTTGCAAAATTACTGCTTTTATCTGAACTGACAAAGATTTTAAGTTTTTTTTTCTACACACAAGCCTCTGACTTAGGGGTAATTAGCGAATGATATTTTCAGGATAAGCAGAAGGCATCTCTACCCTTTTCCATATTTCATGACACCAAGAGTCTATTTTATTTCCATTACGGTCAGTTTTCAGATAATACTTCACAAGCATCAGGTTACCATTTTCCTCTAATTCAAACTGCATTACATTTTTTCCTCCATTCAGCTGTGGCAAATGCAGATTCTTCTCTACGTATTCTGTATATGAATTCTCGGACTCCTGCTTATATGTACCATAGCCGATAATGATAGCGCCGGTCTGCATCATTACCAAATTAATAAAACGCCCATCATCTGAAAGAATCTTAAGAGAATTACCTGTCTTCAACTCACCTACAACATTAGGAGAACTAGAGCGGTAAAAACACATTTGCCATACACCATTCAATGTAGAAGGAATTTTTTCCTGAACATCCTGAGCCAACAAATTTGTAACGCCCAAAAAGAGGGATACTACCCAAAGGAATAAAGAACGTGTTTTCATAACAAATAAATTTAAGAGGTTAAACGAGAAATGAGTTGATATACAAATATATAAAATATATCGCATTAAAAGTTATAATTTCACGTTTTTATTTCACTATTCCTTACTACTTTACTTCATCCTGAAAAAACGGATTTTCACATGACAAATCGAGTAGGAGGAAAACGAAGTAGTTTTCTTCCTACTTTCGTTTTCCGACCTCTCACACCACCGTACGTGCCGTTCGGCATACGGCGGTTCTTTACTATGGATGCCTTTCGTATTCTTCGAAAGACACTTCCACGACATCTTCTTCAACCATCCATTTGTAGGTCTGCGCTCCTTTATACCCTTCGGATTCCGTCCTATCTCTTTAAAGGTAGCCCAATACTTCTGTTTTGGTTTTATGCATTCGTTCCAACAAACGGTAGTTTTCAGTTATGCCGTTTAAATAAAGTTTGGTCCTTCCCTATAGGCATACATGCCTTGGGTACTACGACCTCTGCTGACTTCTCACGGCAAGCTTTACTCCATCATGGTACTTCGAATCATTCATCCTCACCATATGTCCGTGAGACCTCCTCGGATAAGGGTATTAACTTTCAATCTTATGTCTGCTCCATTTACACTAACCGTCCCGAATAGCTATAGGGCTTTAGTTTGTTTCGCAACCTTACCCACGGTCATATGCCTTATATGAAGTTTCTGTTCGTCAGACCAGATGTTTGCCGCCAGCTTCTTTCAGATTCCAACTCGCGATGGACACCCTTGCTTTTGGCTGTATGATTCCCGCTATTAGGGCTCATTGGGGACTTGCACCCGTTAGCTAATACTCATGCCGAGCATACGAAAAAACAAGAGACAGAATTCTGTATTCAGAAATCCGTCTCTTGTTGTATTATGAATAAAAGCTTTTTTAGAATTCAGCATTACGCGGAGTACGCGGGAAAGGAATTACATCACGAATATTTGCCATACCTGTAACGAACAGCAGCAAACGTTCGAATCCCAATCCAAAGCCAGAGTGAGGACATGAACCGTACTTACGTGTATCAAGATACCACCACATATCTTTCATCGGAATATTCAGTTCCTGAATACGAGTCAACAGCTTGTCATAATCAGCCTCACGTTCAGATCCACCGATAATTTCACCAATTTTCGGGAAGAGCACATCCATTGCACGAACAGTCTTACCATCTTCATTCTGTTTCATATAGAATGCCTTGATTTCCTTCGGGTAATCTGTCAAGATAACAGGACGTTTGAAGTGTTCTTCCACCAGATAACGTTCATGTTCAGAAGCCAAGTCTACACCCCAATATACAGGGAATTCAAACTTGTGACCTTTAGCAACAGCATCTTCCAGGATCTTGACACCTTCTGTATAAGGCAAACGTACAAATTCTTCCTTCAACACACCCTGCAGACGTTCGATCAATCCTTTATCGAACATATCATTCAGGAATTTCACATCATCGTAGCAGTTATCAAGCGCCCACTGAACACAATACTTAATGAACTCTTCTGCCAAGTCCATATTGTCATTGATATCATTGAAAGCAACTTCCGGCTCAATCATCCAGAACTCAGCCAAGTGACGTGGAGTGTTTGAATTTTCAGCACGGAATGTCGGACCAAATGTATAAATAGCGCCCAATGCAGTAGCAGCCAATTCACCTTCCAGCTGACCTGAAACAGTCAAGCTAGCCTGTTTGCCGAAAAAGTCATTATCATAAATGATAGATCCATTCTCATCCTTTTTCAGATCGTACAGATTCATTGTTGTTACCTGGAACATCTGACCGGCACCTTCACAATCGGAAGCTGTAATAAGAGGTGTATGGAAATAGAAGAATCCACGTTCATGGAAGAACTTATGAATAGCTATAGCCATATTATGACGAATACGGAACACAGCTCCAAAAGTATTAGTACGTGGACGCAAATGAGCGATCTCACGCAAAAATTCCATAGAGTGTCCTTTCTTCTGAAGAGGATAAGTATTGTCACAAGTACCCAACACTTCTATTTCACGAGCCTGAATTTCTGCAGCTTGTCCTGACCCTACCGATTCTACCAGTTCGCCATTTACGCTGATACATGCACCAGTAGTAATTTGTTTCAGTAACTCTTCATCAAAGTTTGCCAAATCGACAACGACCTGTACATTATTTATAGTAGAACCGTCATTCAAGGCAATGAAGTTTACCTGTTTGCTACCACGGCGAGTACGAACCCACCCTTTCACATTGACCATTGTCCCGAAATCACGGCATTTCAAAAGGTCAACAATTTTTGTTCTACGAATTGTTTCCATGTTATTATTTCATTAACTAATTATTCAAAAGATCCCATACGGAGCATGTTTACTTCCTGCTCAGTCAGGTAACGCCAGTCACCGCGACGCAAGCCCTTCTTAGTCAGTCCTGCAAAATATACACGGTCCAGCTTAATTACACGATAGCCCAAAGCTTCGAAAATACGACGTACGATACGATTCTTTCCTGAGTGTATTTCGATACCAACCTGCGACTTATCTGTTTCTGAAGCATAGCTAACTGCGTCAGCATGAATTTCACCGTCATCCAGAGTAATACCAGATACGATCTGATCCAAATCAGCCTTAGTCACATTCTTATCACAATAAACGTGATAGATTTTCTTCTTCAGATATTTTGGATGAGTCAGTTTCGAAGCCAAATCACCGTCATTGGTCAGCAGCAATACACCAGTTGTATTACGGTCCAGACGTCCTACCGGATAAATACGTTCCTTACAAGCACCTTTTACAAAATCCATAACAGTCTTACGCTCCTGAGGGTCATCAGAAGTAGTAACACAGTCCTTCGGCTTGTTCAACAAAACGTATACTTTACGTTCGATATTAACCGGCTGATCGTGGAACTTAATTTCATCTGTACGTTTTACCTTTGTACCAAGTTCAGTAACCACTACTCCATTTACCGAAACAACTCCGGCAGTAATAAATTCATCAGCCTCACGACGAGAACAGATTCCAGCATTTGCCAAGAATTTATTCAAACGAATTGGTTCATCCGGATCAGTCAATACATCCTTGTATTCTATTTGCTTCTTCATGCTATACTTAGCATTCGGATTATAGTCGGCTGTACGAGGACGATATCCTCCACCCTGCTGGCGATTGTATCCTCCTTGCTGTCCGCCACCGTTATTGAAACGAGGACGCTGCGGACGATATCCACCTTCACCCTGCTGTGCATTATTGAAACGAGGGCGATATGAACGTTGCTCTCCACCTTCTCCATTATTGTTGCTATTATAACGAGAATTATACGGACGATGCGGACGAGCATTATTATTAAAGTTCGGATTGTATGAAGAACGCTCACCGTTATTATTATCGTACGACGGACGATTGCCATATGAGCGTTGCTGGCGATAACCACCTTCACCCTGCTGACCACCGTTAAAACGCGGACGATACGGACGCTGTTCTCCACCGTCACCATTATTATTGTAACGAGAGTTGTAAGAACGCTGAGGACGCTCACCTCCTTCATTATTCGAAGCAAAGCGCGGACGACGTCCATAATTATTACCTCCCTCGTTGCGGTTGTATCTGTTATAACCTTCTCTGTTGTAAGACTTGTAACCATCGCGGCCAGACTGAGTGTTTTCACCATCTTGTCTGTTTTCTCTTTCTGCCATAATTGTTGTTTTCTGTTTATAAATTAATAAATGCACCCTTCTCGGGCTAGACTTTTTTATATTACATTCCTGTATAATTGTGCGGAGTTATCGCACGCAATTCTTTCTTAATATCTTCACTGACATTCAGTGTTTCAATAAAGTCTTTAATAGAAGCTTCGTTGATAGCCTGATTTGTACGAGTCAGCGCTTTCAATGCTTCATAAGGATGTGGATATGCCTCACGGCGGAGAATAGTCTGAATAGCTTCTGCCACTACACTCCAACAGTTATCCAAGTCCTCATAAATCTTATGCACGTTCAACAGCAATTTACCGAGTCCTTTCAATGAGCTCTGGATAGCAATTACTGTATGTCCGAACGGAACACCGATGTTACGCAAAACCGTAGAGTCTGTCAAGTCACGCTGCAAACGTGATACAGGGAGTTTAGACGACAAATGTTCCAATACAGCATTTGCCATACCCAAGTTACCCTCTGCATTTTCAAAATCGATAGGATTTACTTTATGAGGCATCGCACTTGAACCAACTTCTCCCGCTTTGATTTTCTGTTTAAAGTATTCCATAGAAATATACTGCCAGAAATCACGATTCATATCAATCATAATCGTATTGATACGTTTCATAGCATCAAATATGGCACCAAGATTATCGTAATTAGAAATCTGAGTAGTATATTCTTCACGCTCCAGACCGAGCTTTTCTGCAACGAACTTATTTCCGAACGCTTTCCAGTCGAACTCCGGATATGCTACATGATGAGCATTATAATTACCAGTTGCACCACCAAACTTAGCAGTAATAGGACATGCTTTCAGAACAGCCAACTGACGGTTCAAACGGTAAGCAAATACCATAATTTCTTTACCCAGACGAGTTGGAGATGCCGGTTGACCGTGTGTTTTAGCCAACATCGGAATATCTTTCCATTCTTCCGCATACGCTGTCAGCTGATCAATCAGCTTCTGAATCTGCGGATAATAAACATCATTCAATGCATCTTTGATAGACAAAGGCACAGAAGTATTATTAATATCCTGAGAAGTCAGACCGAAATGAATAAATTCCTTATAAGATTCCAGACCTCCCAATTTATCAAACTGTTCCTTGATGAAATACTCAACAGCCTTTACATCATGGTTTGTAACACTTTCAATCTCTTTAATGCGCTGAGCGTCTGCTTCTGAGAAGTTACGATAAATATCACGCAATGATTCGAAACGTGCTGAATCGAAACTTTTCAGCTGCGGCAACGGCAATTCACACAAAGTTATAAAATATTCGATTTCAACCTGCACACGATATTTTATCAGTGCAAACTCTGAAAAATAAGCAGCCAAAGCACCGGCTTTGCTTCTGTATCGACCGTCAATAGGTGATATAGCTGTGAGTAAATCAAGCTCCATCATGTTTCACAAATACTTTTTGAGTCTATATAATGATCATTATTGAGAGTGCAAAGGTAATGTTTTTTCCCGAGTTGAAGGGAGTAACATTGAAAACTTTAGTATTTATTTTACAATTATTTCCGTTTTAAGAGCCCGCATCCACACAAAAGTAACCGAAGTATGTTATATCTTGCTAATTATCGGAACAATGAAAGGCAAAATCATGTAATTTTGCACCCGCAAATAAAATAAACAACAAACATTATGGAATTACCTAAAGACCCGATGATGCTATTTAGCTTCATCAACATGAAACTTCGGGATTTCTATCCTTCTCTGGATGCGCTTTGCCAAGACATGCAGGTCAGCAAAGAAGAAATCGTAAACAAGCTAAAAGCTGTAGGATTTGAATACAATCCTGAACAAAACAAATTCTGGTGATCATTCATTTTGAACAATCACCAGAATTTTTGTTTTTATTCGTTCAAGCAATACCACATGCTTTAACTGTCATGATATATCTTCATTAGTCCGAGAGCTAATCTCCCTTTACAAAAGAAACTACCTAAGCCACGCAGGGTAACATCCAAATAGACTTTTATAAACTTCCGATTGGCTACACATCAACGATGTAACCAAAGTTCCGGATTTAATTTTTCAGTTTCTTTGCGAAGCTGGAAATGAAGAACCGTATTGCCGTCTTTATCGGTATTTACCTGACCAATAATATCGCGTGCCTTCAATACACTGCCTTTTTTCACCAGTACCGACGACAAGTTACAATATACTGAGATATAGCTACCATGACGGACGAGTACATTCGACAATCCGTTATATTGGAATACAGCCGAAACTTCTCCATCGAATATAGCACGAGCCTGTGCGCCATCTTTGCCTTTTATATCAATACCTTTATTGTCCAGACGTACGTTTCGCAGGCCTTTGACCTGATACTGTCCAAAATGCCCTACTATCACATAAGGTCCGGTAATAGGAATCGGAAGCCGACCTTTATTTTGCGTAAAGACACCCGACATGCGACGATCTTCTGAATCCACTTTATACTCTCCCATTTTCGACGGAGTAGTTTTAGACTTAGCACCTTCTTTACTTTCTCCGGTAGCCACAGCCTTTTCCTTGACCGTTCCAGCTTTCTTCTCAGCCTTACGTCGTGCTTCTTCTTCAGCTCTTTTACGCGCGTTTTCTATTTCTATTTCAATCAGGCGATCAATCTGTGCATTCAACCGATCTGCAGAACGACGCTTCTTCGAAATTTCAGACTGAATGCTCCGCTGTTTCTTTTGCAGAGAAGTAAGCAACGTTTTACGTTCCTTTTCCTGTTCTTCCAGCTTCAACCTTTCAGCTTCTCCCTGTTTCAGCATCTCTTCCTTCGCCTTTCTGCTAGCCAACAGCGTTTGTTGTTTTTCTGAAACCTGTTTCTGCTTCCTTTCCACTTGCAGTCCTTGCAAACGCTGATAATCAGCATATTCACGAACATACCTCAACCGACGGTACATCTGGCTTAAATTATCAGCAGAAAAAATAAACATCAGCTTCTCTTGTATCGACTTATTCTGATACATATACTTCACTGACTGTTCATACTTTTTCTTCTTATCAGCCAGCTCTCGCTGCAAAGCTTTCAGTTCCACCTGTAAACGACTGACTTCTGTCTGTATAATCTTTACATCCTGCTCGATTGTTTCAATATATTTCTTGCGTTCATTAATCTGCCCCGACAATAAAGCTAAATTATCCAACTGACTTTTTACATCCTTCTTAGTCGACTGCAATAGGGTTTCCGATGCAGAAATCTGTTTCTGCAACTCCGCATGCTGTTTTTCCAATTCTCGGATCTTACGCGTGCTTTGTGTAAATCCTTGTACACAGAGCAGGCAGACCATCAACAACACAAGTAATCGTTTCATTGCTTAAACAAAGTCTTTAGCAGTTCCTGCAATTCAATTTGTTGATAACGGGATGAAAGTTCAGTCTTTCCTTCCCAGTCTCCACCAACCGACAAGCGTGAAAATTTCATATCAAGTGAAAGAGTTTTTCCTGTTCCTTCTACAGCAAGCAACATATGATTAGGAAACAAACGATTGTCCAACGTTGTAAAATCATCATATTTCCAATTCAATGCATAAGGCGTATTCGACACTCCTATGCGACTCTCCTCCAGTAATCCGCGATCGGCAGAAGTACGGAAACGATAAGACAGCCCTTTGGAAGGTTTCGCTTCCAGCAGGGCATAGCCATTTTCCAACGAAATACGGAAAGATTTCGCGTCAGAAACATCCAGCTGCACTTTTCCCGGTAAAAATAACTCATTCAAGAACAGCGATTGCAGAATATTAAAACTCAAGTCCGTATTCGCCAGGCGACTAAGTTCTTCGAACGAAACGTTAACATACCGTTTATTCAACCGGTCGACAGCCAGCAATCCACCAGGAGTAATTTCCAGACGTGCAACTTCAATACCCAATAACGGAGCTACAAGCAATTGTATAGACTCTCCGCGTTTCAGACGAAGCGTAGCACTTACCTTTGCATCTTTCTGCCCCTCCATATTCAAAGTCAGTGCAACCTTTCCACTAACAGTCTTCCACGAAGGCGAAAGTTCAATCACTTTTTCCATATATGCCTCACCGGTCAGTCCTCCAATCATGGGAGTCTTTTCCAGCTTTCGGGTAGACGAACACGAAGCTACCAGCACAAGGGCAACCAGTACATATAAATATCTTACAACCAATTTTATCATTCTGCAATATATTTCTTTTGAGCTATTTTTTGCTTCAAACGTTTCTTTTCCTTTTCCGTTGGAGGAGTAGACCCATCTTCAGGAGTTTCATCCATTGCGTCTGCTTTTTTCCAATACTCCAACGCTTTGCCTTTCTCTCCCGACATATAATAAATATCACCGGCATGCTCTACTATCGTGCGGCTCTTATCTCCTTTATTACGTAAAGCTTGTTCAATATAAATACGCGCTTCAGTATATCTTCCTTTTTCGAACAGAATCCACGCATAAGTATCAAGATAAGTTTCATTATTCGGTTCAGCCTTTACCGTGCGATAACTCATTTCTTCTGCTTTATCCAAATTCTTACGTTCAACAGAAAGGAAATAAGCATAATTGTTCAGTGTCGCAATATTATCCGGATTGTACACCAAAGAAGAATCATAGGCTGCATAAGCTTCCGCATGCATTTCCTTGGAATGATACAAATCACCCAATATGGCGTAGAAATCGGACGCAATACCTTTATCGCTCTTTTCGTTTATCTGTTTCACCCCTCGTGTAAAGACATCCAGAGCCTCATCATCCTCTCCTTTCTGATGATGGGCAATACCCAGATAATAATAGAACTCAAGCGACTCCGGATTATACTCCAATGCTGGCTTTGCTATCTGTATCACTTCATCCAGATTGTTATCACGTATAGCATAACTCAGCAACTGAAGACGTGCAGGTTTATTTTCCGGATCAAGTTTTAATATTTGGTGCAATACCGGAACGGCCTCTTTCTCCATCTTTTTTGTCAGCAAATACTGTGCACACAACATTGCCAGATCGGCATTTTGCTGCGGCCGCCTCAGTATATTCTGAAACAAAGAAACAATCTGCGTACTGTCCTTCGTTCCTTGTTCCGACTGAAGAATCAGCTGACGCATAATTTCCATTTTCGTATCCGACAGCACATTATCATTCAACAGAATTGTATCAAGCTGCATCCGATACAAACTATCCTGTCCGGTCTTCTGATAATAAGAAGCCATCGATACCAAAGCAGGAGCATACCCTGGTTCTTCTTTCAATATACGTTGATAAATACCCAAAGCTTCCTGAGGCTTGTCATTATTCAAATACACATCCCCCAAAATAGTTTGATAGCGCATATCATAAGGATATTCTTTCGACAAGCTTTCTATTTCCGTAAATGCTTTTTCCTGATCACCCAACAGCAGATACATACGGAATTTTTCCATACTGATTTGTTCTGACTTTCCATCCAGTTCCTCCAAACGATTCAGTGTGTTAATGACCTGCTGATAGCTTTTAGTCTGATTATACAAATCAATCAAAGACATCAGCGGTTCCAGGCGAGAAGGGAACTGGTCTGCCATATTTTCATAAACTGTTATCGCTCTAGGTACGTTACGCTTCCGTTCGTAATAAGAAGCTAGCGTCTGCTTATACCAAAAATTGGACTCATCCGAACTGACAGCCTGCTTCAAAGCCTGTTCACCTTTTTCTTCTTGCCCCAAATACATATAAAATTGGGCTATTTCATACAGAGCAGCCCCCGAAGTCGGATAAATATAAAGGCAGTGCTGATAAAGTTCATAAGCCGCACCGTATTCTCCTTTTTGCTTCATGCGTACAGCTTCCAGAAAATAATAATCAAATTTTCTGCGCTGTTCAGGAGTAAGCGGATCTTTTACAAATTCGGCCTGCTGGCTTTTTGTTTTTGCCTGCTTGCCCGAAGTACCACAAGCGGCTAATCCTACCGCCATACAGAGTGATATGATATATATAATTTTTCGCATATCAATGACTATTAAAAATAAAGGAATCGCACATCATTCTATTTGACTCCTGTATGCCCAAATCCTCCAGCACCACGTTCTGTATCTTCCAGCACTTCCACTTCCTGCCATTCAGCCTGTTCATAGCGGGCAATTACCATCTGTGCAATGCGCTCCCCGTCTTCTATTATAAAGTCTTCAGCAGAAAGATTGATCACGATTACACCTATTTCTCCACGATAATCAGCATCAATCGTACCCGGAGTATTCAGTAAAGTAATACCTTTTTTCAAGGCAAGTCCGCTCCTCGGACGTATTTGTGCTTCAAAACCTTCAGGAAGAGCGATATACAGTCCAGTAGGGACAAGACAACGTTGCAAAGGTTTCAATACAATAGGATTATCCAAATTGGCACGCAAATCCATTCCGGCCGAACTACTTGTTGCATACTGAGGTAACGAATGCTTTGATTTATTTATAATCTGTACTTTCATTGTTTTATCATTTAATTTTGCGAAGTTAAACATTTCAGAGGACTTACAGTTTATGTTTATCATTTTTTATTATATTTCAGAATAGCAGGAAACAAATAACTATAAAGCCTGTAAAAAAGCAAGAGATTTACACAAAACCATTTCAAAGCTAAAAACAAAAAAACTTACGCATCTGTTTGTATTTATTTTTTCTTTAAGTTTGCAAAAACTATCACAATCGGTTATGAACTGGAAACAACTCATATCAAACAAACGCTTTGGACTGGAGGCACTGCACGAAATAAGAAAAGAAGATAGAACCGAATTTCAGCGAGATTACGATCGCCTTATCTTCTCTGCTCCTTTCCGACGACTGCAAAACAAGACTCAGGTATTTCCCCTTCCAGGGAGTATCTTTGTACACAATCGTCTGACACACAGTCTGGAGGTTTCTTGTGTAGGGAGATCGCTTGGAAACGATATAGCAGCCAGCTTATTACAAAAGCATCCGGAATTATCCGATTCTCACTTATCAGAAATAGGAGCAATCGTTTCGGCAGCCTGCCTTGCACACGACTTAGGAAACCCACCTTTCGGTCATTCGGGTGAAAAAGCTATCGGCACATATTTTTCAGAAGGGAAAGGACTTGCCCTCAAACCCCTGCTTTCGGAGGCTGAGTGGGAGGATCTCACCCATTTCGAAGGCAATGCAAATGCATTCCGTCTGCTAACTCATCAATTCGAAGGAAGGCGTCCGGGAGGTTTTGTCATGACATATTCTACTCTTGCTTCTATTGTAAAATATCCGTTTTCATCACGACTTGCCGGCAAAAAGCAAAAATTTGGCTTCTTCCTGAGCGAAGAAGAAGACTACAAGCGCATTGCCGAAGAGTTAGGTATCATCAAATTAAGTAAAGATGGTGAGCCCATACGCTATGCACGCCATCCGCTTGTTTATCTGGTAGAAGCAGCAGACGATATTTGTTATCAGATGATGGATATTGAAGATGCGCATAAGCTAAAGATTCTGACTACTCAGGAAACAAAAGAACTATACCTGCAGTTTTTCACAGAATCCAGATTGAAACGAATCAATGAGATATGCAAACTGGTGGCCGACACAAACGAACAAATAGCCTACTTGCGTACATCTGCCATCGGAGTACTGATAAAGGCATGCACACAGGTCTTTGTAGACAATGAAGAAGATATACTGAATGGTACATTCGAGGGACCCCTCATCAAGCATATGGACAAACCCATAAGACAAGCATATGAGAATTGTTCAAAAACAGCTTTTGCCAAAATCTATTGCTCAAAAGATGTACTGGACATTGAGCTGGCAGGTTATCAGGTTATCACAACCCTGATAGACTTGATGATAGAAGCAGTACGCTACCCAGACAAAGCTTATTCGAAGCTACTCATCAACCGTGTATCCAAGCAATATGAAGTACATGCTCCTACATTATATGGAAAAATTCAGGCAGTACTTGATTACATTTCTGGAATGACCGATGTTTATGCCCTCGATCTTTACAGAAAAATCAACGGAAACAGTTTACCGGCTGTTTAATTTCACACAGATCAGAAGCAGAAAAACAAAGCCAGTGACAACTGCTCCCGACCAGAAGGGACAAGCAGATATCACTGGCTTTATTTATTTAGCATTCAGAATTATCAGTTTTTTGACAATATCGGATTGGCTCCCGAAGTTATTTGGAGAGCCTCAGGGTGCTCCTTAATATACGATTCAATATGACGTATACGTTTTTCTTCCAGAATTTCATCTACAGCTATCAGAATACCGGTTTCTTCTACATCTCCAAAACCATCGTTAATAGCTGTACCAAACATACGCATCGTAGGTGACAGACTCATATACGCATTAACCAAAGGAGGTATATTATAACCTAACTTACGGACTTCTGTATTCAAGACTTTATAATCCTCCTTAAATGTATCATAACAGAACAGCTTTTCCAGAATAGCTGGGTCGGTTTCTATCTCCAACGGTACCATTGGGGTTATCAAGCCATCCTTATCCGAAAAATGCTTCTTCAGGAAGAAGAGAATCATATCGCGGCCGAAACGATTATAACTTGGATACATAGTCATTTTACCGAAGAAATATTTTACATTCGATTTTATGACGGTCAACGCACCCAAACCATCCCAAAGATTATCAAGCGCAAACAAACCCTTTGAGCCGGCACGAGTGGACTGATACTCCAAAGTTACAAACGAACGTCCTAGCTCCACGGTAGTAGGAAGATATTCCTTCAAGAACTTTTCCGAGAAATTGAACATATGTGCTGTTGCCAGGACAGGCTTGCCATGTTTGTCAAATTCCACCTCATCGCCCAATATATAACGATAACCTCCAAGAATTTCTTCCGCATCCGGATTCCAGACTACCAACTGCTGATATGGATTTTCCATCAAGTCATATTCATCCAAATCCAGCGGCTGTCCAGTTCCTCCTCCGGCAGCACGAAAAGCTATTTCACGCAAACGGCCAATCTCCTTCAGTACATTGGGAGCATTTTTCCAGTTCACGATATAAATTTCGTTATGGCTTTTATTTGTCGATCTCAAACGTCTTTCGGCGGTAAGTTCCGACTTTAATAACTCTCTGTCAATCGGTGCAATAATATCTTCCATATATGTAGTTAAAATCTTCCTAAATTACAGCTTATATACCAACTCTCTGACATACTCTGCCCATTCGGCCGGAGATTTAGATTTATCAAACGTATGCCATGGTATAGGCTTTCCTATTGTTACACGGAATGTTTTATGACGGTTCTTAAACATTTCATCTGCCAGATAAAGCATGGCTATATTGAATTTTATTCCAAAAAACTTACAAGCATTGGCCAGATTATAAAAGAAATTGGAATTTCGGCCTTCAAAATGTATAGGAACCACGTAACGACGTGTTTCAATGCTTTTAGTTATAAATGTTTTCTTCCATGCCAGATCTTTTATCACTCCATGCTGACGCCGGGAACATATTCCCGCAGGAAACATGATTATATGGCTGTCCGAACGAAATCCTTCCTCTACCATTTTCGGAAAGTCGCGCGACTGCGAACCGGTTTTATTTATCGGAATACAGAGAGGAGCCAGTCCATGCAGATTCATAAGCAAATCATTCACCAGATATTTGATACATCCGTTATAATGCGTTCCCAGCAAATATCCTAATGCAACTCCATCCTGTCCTCCCAGCGGATGATTTGATACAAAGGTACACAATCCATCTTCAGGCAAATTTTCCAGGCCATGTACA
This sequence comes from Phocaeicola coprocola DSM 17136, assembly GCF_000154845.1. Taxonomy (GTDB): domain Bacteria; phylum Bacteroidota; class Bacteroidia; order Bacteroidales; family Bacteroidaceae; genus Phocaeicola; species Phocaeicola coprocola. The sequence continues at coordinate 23,107 of NZ_DS981492.1, forward strand.
TCCAGTTTCGCATCCAGAAAATCCATACATGCAGCCAGAAAATCAACTCCGCTCTTGTCTGTCACACTTTTCAGAAATGTATTTATCTCTTCCTGATGTACGATATGCTTCAGATAAGATACGAAAAAACGAGGAATCCGTTTGGCTTTTCTTCCTGCCTTATCCCTTAATATTTTATCAATATCTATTAAAAAAATCGAATCACTAGCCATTCTTCATTTACACATTTCTCTGCAAAAGTAATCTATCTTTTGAAAAGTTGCTCATCTATACTGGAAAAATGTAACATTGAAAGAAGAAAAAAAGAGTATAATGAATTAAAATGTAACAGAATTGCACAAAGCCACATTCTCATGTGCATATTTTAAGACTATCTTATAAAGATAGATCTGACAGAAGCAGTAAATAGCATAAGAACAACACCTTAGCGTCTTCGTGAAAAATTGTACATATTTCAAATTTATTTGTACGATTTTTCATAAAAAATTCAGCAAGTTTTTCCTAAAAGATGCTGATGTTTTTCTAAAACATGATGACATTCTCACAACACCTCTCAGACCTGTTGATAACTTCCTCAAATATTTTCACAAAACTATACCTGCTAATTGTTGAGAAATATGTAATTTTACCCCCTCAATATATATAAGGTGTAAAACCTATTAAAGTGACAGCATGATAATGAACGAATCAGAACAAACATATCATATACCGGTACTGCTGAATGAAAGTATCGACGGCATGAATTTACACCCTGCCGGAATATATGCAGACATGACTTTCGGAGGCGGAGGACACTCGAAAGAGATTCTGCGCAGAATGGATAAAAACAGCCACCTGTATAGTTTCGACCAGGATGAAGATGCCGAAAAAAATATTGTCGATGACTCCCGATTTACGTTTGTGCGAAGCAATTTCCGATACTTACACAACTTCTTGCGCTATTATGGTGTAGAGGAAGCAGATGCCATTCTTGCCGATCTGGGAGTATCATCACACCATTTTGATGATTCTGAACGCGGCTTTTCGTTCCGCTTCGACGGCAAACTGGACATGCGAATGAACAAACGCGCTGGAATGACTGCGGCAGACATCGTAAACAACTATGAGGAGGAACGACTGGCGAATGTGTTCTACCTGTACGGAGAACTGAAAAACAGCCGTAAGCTGGCTTCGGTACTAGTAAAGGCACGTGCACAAAAGCAAATCGTAACTATAGGCGACTTTCTGGAAATTATAAAACCGTTGTTTGGCAAGGAACGGGAAAAGAAAGAACTGGCAAAAGTATTTCAAGCCCTGCGCATAGAGGTGAACCAAGAAATGGAGGCTTTGAAAGAAATGCTTTATGCCGCAACTGAAGCTTTAAAACCGGGAGGCCGACTTGTTATCATTACCTACCATTCGCTGGAAGACCGCATCGTAAAGAACCTGATCAAGACAGGCAATGTAGAGGGTAAGGTGGAACAAGATTTTTTCGGTAATGTGCAAACACCTTTCCGGGCAGTAAACAATAAAGTTATTGTCCCTAGCGATGAAGAAATAGCACGTAACCCTCGCTCACGAAGTGCAAAATTACGAATAGCAGAAAAGAAATAGTAAAAATCATGGAACAGCAAAATACAACATCACAACAAGAAAGCGATTCACACATCACACTGAAGAGTATTCTGGGAGGAGATATTCTGGCCCACAGTTTTCTGAAGCGACAGGCGAATTTGCTCATTCTGATTGTTCTCCTTACCATCCTGTATATCGACAACCGCTATTCAAGCCAGCAGGAGCTGATTGAAATCGACCGGCTGAAAAAGGAACTGACAGACATCAAGTATGATGCGCTGACTATTTCTTCTGAACTTACAGAACGAAGCCGTCAGTCACGCATCGAAGAATATATTGCAACCGAGGGAACTCCGCTGCAAACAGCGGCAACACCTCCATATCTGATTAAAAAAGAGGATTGATACAATGATACCCGGACTGAAAAATATCATGCTGCGCTACACGTTTATTGTAGTGATTATGCTTGTGTTGGCTATATTGATTATAGTCAAGGCGGGATTCATCATGTTTGCCGAACGGCAATACTGGAAGGATGTAGCCGACCGTTTTGTAAAAGAAAACGTAATAGTTCCTCCAACACGAGGAAATATTATTTCTTCTGATGGCAAACTGATGGCAAGCAGTCTGCCTGAATACCGCATCTACATGGACTTTCGCGCTGGCGGAACGGAAAAAGACACTATGCTGATGAACCATCTGGCAGAAATCAGCCAAGGACTGCACGAAATTTTTCCGGACAAGAGCGCACAGGAATTTCGCAAACATTTGCTGAAAGGACGCCGTTCGAAAAGCCGTCACTTCCTGGTTTATCCGAAACGTATTTCCTATATCGAATATAAAGAAGTGAAAAGACTGCCTGTATTCGAGTTAAGCCCGAACAAAGGTGGACTGCATGTAGAAAAGTTCAACCAACGTAAAAAACCGTTCGGTTCACTCGCCATGCGTACATTGGGGGATATGTATCCCGACATAGCACAAGGAGCTAAGAACGGACTGGAACTGACATACGACTCTATTCTGAAAGGACAAAACGGTATTACTCATCGACAGAAAGTCATGAACAAATACCTGAACATTATCGATAAACCCGCCGTTGACGGATGTGATATTATCACAACCATCGATGTCGATATGCAAGATATCGCAGAGAAAGCATTGGTAGACCAATTGAAGAACCTTGAAGCCATATCAGGTGTAGCAGTTCTGATGGAGGTAAAAACCGGTGAGGTAAAGGCCAACGTAAACATGACCAGAGGAAACGATGGGAATTATTATGAAATGCGAAATGCAGCAGTCAGCAACTTGATGGAACCAGGATCTACTTTCAAAACGGCATCTATCATGGTGGCGATGGAGGATAAATATATCACTCCAGATTATGAAGTAGATACCGGAAACGGCCAAGTTAACATGTATGGCAGCTGGATGAAGGACTGGAACTGGTATAAAGGCGGATACGGTAAAATAGATGTAACGAAAATTTTGGAGGTTTCATCGAATGTAGGAGTATCTACCATCATAGACAAGTTCTATAAAAATAATCCTCAAAAGTTTGTCGACGGCCTGAAACGTATGAGCATCGATACACCGCTAAATCTGGGATTCGTGGGAGAAGCTAGTCCCCGCATACTCGGACCGAAAGAGCGTTATTTTGCAAAAACGACTCTTCCGTGGATGAGTATCGGTTATGAAACAATGATTCCTCCCATCTACATTCTGAATTTCTATAATGCTATAGCCAATGATGGTGTAATGGTGAAACCTAAATTCGTAAAAGCGATAGCCAAAGACGGAGATATACTGGAAGAGATTACGACAGAGACTGTTAATCCTAAAATTTGTTCGGATACGACACTTACCATGATTCGCACCATTTTGCGGAAAGTGGTTTCGGAAGGGCTTGCCAAGCCGGCAGGAAGCAAGCAATTCAGCGTATCTGGAAAGACAGGAACAGCCCAAATCTCTCAAGGTAAGGCAGGTTATAAATCCGGAGGTGTAAGTTATTTGGTTAGTTTCTGTGGCTATTTCCCCTCAGAAGCTCCCAAATATAGCTGCATTGTTTCAATACAAATTCCTCACGGACCAGCTTCCGGAGGATTGCAGGCAGGAAGTGTGTTCAGCCGTATTGCCGAACGTATTTATGCCAAACACCTGTTCCGCGATCTGGCTCATGCCAAAGATTCAACGGCAGTCCTTATTCCGGGCGTAAAAAATGGAGATATAAATGAATCGGCATATGTACTGCGTGCACTGAACGTACCAGGAAACAGCAGTTCCATCCCCTATTCTGCCCAGCCACTTTGGGGAAAAGCTTCGTGCACAGACAGCTATGCAGATTTAAAGACTACCAAAATGAATAAAAAGCTAGTTCCCAATGTACTGAATATGGGCGCAAAAGATGCTGTTTATCTGCTGGAAAGTTACGGACTGAAAGTACGTATCACAGGTATAGGCAAAGTAAGAGCTCAAAGTATAGCTGCCGGATCTACTATTCATAGAGGACAAACAATTACATTAACATTAAGGTAACAGAAATAACATAAAAACATGAAACTGGAAAATATCATTGAATCCGTCAACGTCTGCGAAATAAAAGGTAATGTTGACAAAGAAATAGCAGGTATCCAAATGGACTCACGTTTGGTTGAAGCCGGACATTTGTTTGTTGCCGTTAAAGGAACTCAGACAGACGGACACGCTTATATTGAAAAGGCTATTGAAAAAGGAGCCTCTGCAATTGTCTGCGAAACACTTCCTGACACACTGAATGAACATGTAACGTACATAAGAGTAGCTGATACCGAAGATGCAGTAGGCAAACTGGCTACCACTTTTTATGGAGATCCAACTTCCAAACTCGATCTGGTAGGAGTAACCGGAACAAACGGAAAAACTACAATCGCCACCTTATTATATAATATGTTCCGCAAATTCGGATATAAGGTAGGATTATTGTCTACCGTTTGCAATTATATCGACGGTGAAGCAATCCCGACCGACCATACGACTCCCGACCCTATCACATTAAACCGTCTGCTGGGACGTATGGCTGATGAAGGATGTAAATATGCATTCATGGAAGTAAGCTCACACTCTGTCGCACAGAAGCGTATCGGAGGACTGAAGTTTGCTGGAGGTATTTTTACCAACATCACACGCGATCATCTGGACTATCACAAGACATTCGAAAATTACCTGAAAGCTAAAAAGGCATTTTTCGACAATCTTCCCAAGACTGCATTTGCTCTAACCAATGCTGACGACAAGAATGGCAGTGTAATGGTACAGAATACAAAAGCGAAAATTGCGACTTACTCTTTGCGTACGCTTTGCGAATTCAAGGGAAAGGTTCTGGAAGATGGCTTCGAAGGTATGCTGATGGATATAAACAATCGTGAAGTCAACGTACAGTTCATCGGTCGTTTCAATGCATCGAACTTGCTTGCTGTATATGGAGCGGCATGTTTATTAGGCAAACAGCCTGAAGATGTCCTGCTGATACTGAGCACACTGCGTCCAGTAGCGGGACGTTTCGACGCTTTGCGCTCGAAAAAAGGCTATACAGCAATAGTCGATTATGCACATACTCCAGACGCATTGGTAAATGTACTGAACGCCATACATGAAGTTCTGAAAGGAAGAGGACGAGTGATAACAGTAGTAGGTGCAGGAGGTAACCGGGATAAGGGTAAACGCCCCATCATGGCACAAGAGGCAGCTAAACAAAGCGATCGTGTAATCATCACATCTGATAACCCTCGCTTCGAAGAGCCTCAGGATATCATCAACGATATGCTAGCCGGACTGACAAAAGAAGATATGGACAAAGTTCTTTCCATAGCTGACCGTAAAGAAGCTATACGCACAGCCTGCATGCTGGCACAAGCTGGTGACGTAATTCTCGTAGCAGGAAAAGGACACGAAAATTATCAGGAAATCAAAGGAGTAAAGCATCATTTTGATGACAAAGAAGTGTTAGCAGAGATTTTTGACAACGAATAATACAAGTAATAGTTCGTTAAAAATTCGCCAAGCCTAAGCGGCTCTGGCAGTAAATAAAATGAGTTCTTTGAAAAGTTTGTCAATAACTTGCATGTCTGGGTTAATCCCGAACACGCAAATAAATCGTTCAAGCATATAAGCATTGTGTATGAATGACTTGCAAGAGGATATGGAATAGGCTATTCCGAGCCTCTTACATGCCGCTTTGGCCAAGTTGACAGCTGCGAGCGATGCATTGAAGTGAAAATCCAACTTCCTGAAGTCGGTTGACTGGCAGTTGGTGATTCCTGCATGCTGCTTGCCATCTCTAAAGCAAAATTCCAGTTGGAACCTGGTTCTGTAATAATCCAGCACCTCACGTCCATCCATGGAATCGTCTGTAGAGAAGTAAAGCTGCCACTTGTCTGTCCTCCCGTCCATCGGATACCAGACGGCTAAGGAAACATACCTTTTGAGAGCTTTTGCATATACCCTCAATCCGTATAGCTTTCCTTTGTTCACCTCGTATTCCTTGCACCGGGTCAAATCCAGATTGGCAAAGTCAATCCTGCCGTCAAACCACTTGGGATGACCACGTTTTCCTGTTGTGGAATTC
>NZ_DS981491.1 GCF_000154845.1 Phocaeicola coprocola DSM 17136
CAGCTTTACTTCTCTACAGACGATTCCATGGATGGACGTGAGGTGCTGGATTATTACAGAACCAGGTTCCAACTGGAATTTTGCTTTAGAGATGGCAAGCAGCATGCAGGAATCACCAACTGCCAGTCAACCGACTTCAGGAAGTTGGATTTTCACTTCAATGCATCGCTCGCAGCTGTCAACTTGGCCAAAGCGGCATGTAAGAGGCTCGGAATAGCCTATTCCATATCCTCTTGCAAGTCATTCATACACAATGCTTATATGCTTGAACGATTTATTTGCGTGTTCGGGATTAACCCAGACATGCAAGTTATTGACAAACTTTTCAAAGAACTCATTTTATTTACTGCCAGAGCCGCTTAGGCTTGGCGAATTTTTAACGAACTATTACTTTTTATATAATTTATAATCTGTTCTTTTAGAGATTTTTTATTTCTCTTTATTCTGTAACAGTAAATTTCAAGACAAACACATCCTGACTATTTGAGCCTATCATTACATTAAAATCTCCCGGCTCACAGACATAATTCAGGTCGTAATCATAAAATTTAAGAAGTTCAGGAGTAATCTTAAAGGAAACTTTCTTACTCTCTCCTTTCTTCAAGTGTATACGCTGGAAACCTTTCAACTCTTTTACAGGACGGGTAATGCTGCCAACAATATCACGGATATACAACTGAACAATTTCGTCTGCATCGTAATTTCCTGTATTCGTAACTGTAATAGAAGCTGTCAGCTCACCATTTTGGTTATTCATAGAATCCGCACTCAACTGCATATCTGAATAAGCAAATGTTGTATAGCTCAATCCATATCCAAAAGGATATAAAGGATCATTCGAGACATCAATATAATTGCTACGGAACTTCTCAAACCATCTTCCTTCTGCAAGAGGTCGACCCGTATTTTTATGATTGTAGTTCATTGGCAATTGTCCGACATTCTGTGGGAAGGTTGCTGTAAGCTTTCCACTTGGACAAACGTCACCAAACAAGACATCACATATAGCATCAGCCGATTCACTTCCTCCAAACCAGACATTCAAGATTGACGGAACATGTTGTTGTTCCCATGTCATTACTGTAGGACGTCCTGAAAAATGAACTAACACAACAGGCTTACCTGTTTTCAACAAAGCATCCAATAAATCTCTCTGCGCATCAGGCATTTCCAACTCTGTACGACTACTACATTCACCACTCATTTCAGAAGATTCTCCTAATGCAGCAACGATGACATCAGCTTGTGCTGCAACATTCAAGGCTTCTTCTAATAGCTTCTTATCATCTCCACGAGGTATTTCACGCCCAAACATTGTAGCACGAGTCTGATAGTCGGCATCGTACATCAAATTACTTCCTTGTGCATAAAGAACATTAGCCTGATTACCAACAGCTCTTTGAAGTCCTTCCAGAAGTGTGCTATAGCGCTGAGGAGTAGCAGCTACACTCCATGTACCAGGCATATTGGTACGAGTGTTAGCCAAAGGACCAATCAATGCAATATTTCCTTTTTTCTGTAAAGGCAAGAGATTGTTCTGATTCTTCAATAAAACAAATGATTCTGCGGCTATTCTACGAGCTTCAGCACGGTGTTCTGCATTGTATAAGTCTTTAGCCGGACGTTTTAAATCACAATATTTATACGGATCTTCAAACAGACCTAACTTATATTTAGCTTCCAGCATACGACGACAAGCTGTATCGATATCCTGCATGCTGACTTTTCCTTCCTTCAGCGACTTTTCGAGTGTTCCGATGAAACCATCAGCTACCATATCCATATCCGTACCAGCCTTTAGTGCACGTGCAGATACTTCTTGTAAATCACCGATACCGTGATCAACCATCTCAGCAATTGCCGTATAGTCAGTAACTACAAAACCGTCAAATCCCCACTGATTACGCAGAACATCCGTCATCAACCAGCGATTAGCGGTTGCAGGTATTCCGTCGACCTCATTAAATGAGCTCATAAAGCTACCAGCACCAGCTTCTGCTGCTGCTTTATAAGGAGGAAAATATTCATTAAACATTCTGTTACGGCTCATGTCTACAGTATTGTAATCACGACCAGCTTCGATAGCACCATATAATGCAAAATGCTTTACACAAGCCATAACTTCGTCATTTCTCTCCATCTTCTCTCCCTGATAGCCTCTGACCATAGCTTTTGCAATCTCAGAGCCCAGATAGGGATCTTCTCCATTACCTTCTGAAACACGGCCCCAACGTGCATCGCGACAGATATCTACCATCGGGCTAAAAGTCCAGCAAATACCATCGGCACTCGCCTCAACAGCGGCAATACGAGCAGATTTTTCTATTGCTTCCATATCCCAGGTACAAGAAAGTCCCAAAGGAATAGGGAAAACTGTTTCATATCCATGAATTACATCCATACCAAAGAGCAAGGGAATGCCCAGACGGCTTTTCTCAACAGCCAGTTCCTGCATTTCACGGATTGCCTTTACTCCTTTCAGATTAAATAAGCCTCCTACTTCTCCGCGGCTGATTTTTCCGGCTACATCACTACTTTTAGCCTGTCCCGTTGTTATATTACCTGTTACAGGCAAGTTCAACTGACCTAATTTTTCCTGAAGAGTCATCTTGCTCATCAGTTCGGTCACGAACTTATCCATATTACCCTCATCTTTAGGCAACAGTGATTTCTTGTTCCCGGCAAACATAGTAGCCGACACACACAAAGAAGTCACTAAAAGGAATGTTGTCTTTTTCATTATTTCTTTCTAATTAAAATAAATCACTTCTTAACTTCAAAACCCAAATTCTTCAGTCCTGCCTGAATTTCAGGACAACTCATAAACAAGTTCCACAATAATCCGCTACGATAGTTTTCTATCATTGGCGCAATTGTACACTGATCAATGGCCAGATAATGCGGTACAGTCCAGTTATCCGTTTCTGAAAATGCATCATAAAAGCCATAAGTTCCCCATATGCTGTCACCTTTTGAATAGAAATATTTCAAGGCACGCATTGATTCTTCAGGAGTATAAGGGAAACTAGATAAAGCTGCAGTAGGAGTAATTACTCCCAAATCATTTTCACCCGGACAATGTGCAGCATATCCTTTCACAGAATAACTGGCTGTAAGTCCCCAGCAGTTTTCACCATAACCTTTATATTTCTTAGGATTCTCTACACAATATCTATAGTCGGATAAAGCATGATTCCGTACTACATTCCAGTAATCAGCATATCTATCTTTAATCTTACGAGGATCAAGTCCTATATACGAATAGTGAGCCCAGAATAACGGTCCTCCCAATTCTTCCGCACCATTATGCTTCAATTCCAGAGGCAGTCCATATGGTGCAGCTGAAGTTTTGATATCTCCTCCTCGCGCCCATCCATTATGATATGCAGAAGCAGGAACAGGATGAGTAGGTGAAGATGCAGCTAATACATAGACAATCAAAGCTTCATTATAGCCTTCGAGAGAAAAGTTCATTTCCCAGCCATAATTGGGCGACCAATGCCAATAGATGACATCCTTGCCATTCTGATACCAGTCGAACTCCATTTCATGCCACAATTTATTAATCTTTGTACACAACAGCTGCTCTTCCTGATTACCATTTTCGAAATACTGGCGGACACAAAGTAAGCTTTGCATAACAAAACAGCTTTCCACCAGATCGCCTCCATCATCTTTCGTTCCAAAAGGTTTAACTTTCCCTGTCGGTCCATCAAGCCAGTGGGGCCATACTCCGTGAAAACGATCGGCACGTGTAAGATAGTCAACGATCTTATGTAAGCGTGCCACTCCTTCTTCCCGAGAAATAAATTTTCTATCAATAGCAACCAGAATACCTGCGATACCAAATCCACTTCCCCCCGTAGTAACTACTGAAGAATCATTCTGAGGATAGTTCCCATCCAGATGAATACGTTCAGGAGCCAGACCGGATGTCTGTTCTGCTCCATCCCACATATAGTTAAAATGCACCTTTTGTATATAATCTAACATCACGCTGTCCGAAGCAAAAGAATCCGGACGAGATGCTGTCTGTTCGGTTATACTTAAAGTTTTTTCTTTGGACGTAGATGTGCATGAAAGCAAAAACAATGCACACAGACCACAAAAATATTTCCACATAAGAATTTACAGATTATCGGTTTATAATACTTTCAGGAGCATCACCTGCACATACGTGATAAACTCCTGAAAGCTACCTTCAAAAAAACTATCTACCTTTATTCATCCTTTGGCTCATTTTCCAAAGTAGAAGAGATGTCTATCTGAGCTGTAGGAACCGGATAATATTCCTTTCCAGAAGTCCATCCCAACGGACCTAATACCTCACTCAGTTTTCCGGTACGACGCAAATCGTTATATCGTTCACCCCATTCTAAAGCAAGTTCCATACGACGTTCGTCCATAATCTGGTCAAGTGTCACATCTTCCAGTTCAGGCATTCCTGCACGCTTACGAACCAAATTGAATGAAATATCACCATCTTTATTCTGACGAACTTTAGCTTCCGCATTCATCAAAAGGACTTCTGCATAGCGGAATACACGAATATTATTATTTGTTCCATACTCTGTGCGCCCTTCAGTCATCTGGTTAGACGGAGTATATGCCTTGCCATTGAAGCAATCTGGAGCAACATCACTAGCTGGTGCTTTAATGAAATCACCTTCCTGAGTAGTTTCACCTGCCATTAAGAAAGTAGTAGTAGCACGAATAGTCTCACCACGTTCTGCAGCCCACTGACGGAAAGCTTTGGTCGGACTGATAAAGCCCCATCCAGATATATTACCATCATTCAAAGGTCCCTGGAATGTGAACCAGCTATCCGAAACAACAACTTCTCCCGAACCATTTCCAAAGTCAGTAAACTGCATTTCGAACAAAGATTCATCGCAAAGCTTACCTGGAATCTTGAACAGATTGTTGAAATCACTGTACAAAGAGAATTTCTTACTACCAATAATATCATCTGTCAGTCTTTCAACTTCCGACCAGTTTCCCTGCTCCATATAAACTTTAGCAGCCAGCATTTCAGCTGTAAAAGCAGAAACAGCTCCGATACGGTCTGTATATTCATTAGGGCGGATACGTGGCAAATATGTCATAGAGTATTCCAGATCACTCAGCATATAACGATAAACAGCATTGACTGTAGAGCGAGTCATATCTGTCTGCTTATTGTCACGCAAGATAGTAACCGGGCCAAATAACTCTGTCAGACGATAATAGCAGTATGCACGAATAAATTTTACTTCACCTGTATATTCTTCATAACGTTTTCCATCTGCCTCCGAAACAATATTTACGGCATAATTATCAAGGGCTTCCAGTGCTGCATTTGCAACTTTGATGATATCATAGTAAACCATCCATGCTTCATTGGTTCCCCAAAAACCTGCATTATAATTATAACTCTGATCAATAGCCACCAAATCAGCCTGATCATCAATTCGTCCGGTAGAAACATCATCATCACGTACTACTGTAGCTCCCCATACAATCCAGTGAGAACCTCTCTGACGCAATTTGGCATAAACACCAGACACCGGCTGGTACATATTATTCAGGTTCGTATAGTCAACTTTCTCTTCGTCTACCTTATTTTCCGGCAATTTATCCAAAAAATCGGAGCAGGAAGACAATAATGTTGTGGCAGCAAATGCACACAATAATATATTTTTTATCTTAAGACTTTTCATAACTTAACGTGTTTAGCAATTTATTAGAAATCAATAGTCAAGCCAAAAGTATAAGTGGCTGCCAAAGGATAAACTCCCTCATCCCAACCAAAGTTTTGACTAATTTCCGGAGTAAATCCGTTAGATGTAAAGTAAGTAAACGGACGATCAGCAGTCAAGCTAAGTTTAACTCCTGGCAATGTATAGCCTCCCATACGGATATTACGGAAATTATATGCCAACATAATATTCTGTATGCGGAAGAAGTTTCCTTTTTCAACAAAGAAAGAATTTGTATGGCTATTGTTCCATGCTTTCAGCATACCTTTTGCTGACGGATAAGTATTGGTAGAACCTTCACCTGTCCAACGGTTATCATAAAAGTCTTTATCGAAGTTGAAGTTTGCCTGAGTGTAACGTACAGCACGTTTACGGTTATAAATTTCATTTCCAGCCTGTCCGAATGTTGACAGAGAGAATTCCAGATTCTTATATTGGAAACCTAAATTGAAACTATAAGTCAATCTCGGAATATTCGATCCTAAAATCTGACGGTCCTTATCATCTATAACCTGGTCATTATTTATGTCTTCGTAAATAAAGTCACCTGGTTCCAGTCCATTCGCATTAGCTATCGGGTCTGCATCAATCTGAGCTTGATTCTGATATACACCCAATACCTTATATCCATAATACGACTGCATTTCTTCTCCTACCAGATTTATGGTACGGCTCTCAGCGCTACCGCCATAAATATAAGGAGCACCATTCAAACTCTTTACACGGTTACGGAGAGTAGACAAGTTTACTCCAGCATAATAGCTGAAATCTTTGCCAATTTTATCACTCCAGTTTAATTGAATATCAACACCACTGTTTTCAATTTCACCATTGTTTCCAGCTAAAGTTTGAGTACTGAAAGGCAAGGTTGTACTGATAACAGCATTCTTTGTCATACGATTATAATAATCTACATCAACATTCAGGCGGCTATCAAGTACAGCGAAGTTTACACCAACATTGAATTCTTCTACTTTTTCCCAACCTAACCAGCTAAAGTAGCTTGTATTCTGGAAACCAGGCAATGTAGTATTTCCAAATACACCTGAAGCAGATGTGCCAGTTACAATTGAAGCAAATCCATCACTGGCAGAAACATGGTCATTACCGAGCTGTCCCCAGCTGGCACGTACCTTCATGTAGTCAATTACTTCTTGCTTCTTAAAGAAATCTTCATCACTCATTACCCATGCAGCACCCACAGAAGGGAAATATCCCCATTTGTTCTGATATTTGGAACTACCATCTGCACGCATTGTCAAAGACAATAAATATTTTCCTGCATAATCATAACTAGCACGAGCAAAATAAGACAATCCACGATAGCAAGAACCGTCATCACTTACCTCACGTCCTGTTGCATTACCTTGAGTAAGATATAAATATTCATCATAGTCACCGGGAACATTGGTTGCTTTTCCTTCCAGCTTGCGCATCTGTTCCTGACGAGCAGACTGTCCTAACAAGACATTCAGATTATGACTACCCCAAGAATCTGTATAAGTCAATGTATTATCCCATATATAATTATAATAATTTGTGTCTGTCTTGGTCAATCTTGATTCTGAATTCTGTTGCAACGAACTTACCAGATAAGGCTGAACATATACACGTCCTCTTATCAATGAGAAGTCCTGGCTGTAACTTGTCTTGAATTTCAGTTTATTAGGAATTAAATTCAATTCTGCAAAGAAATTTGCCATAACCTGGAAGTTCTCATTCAGACTATTGTTATTGTATTTTGCAATAGCTACCGGATTCGAGAAGTTATTAGTAAGACCAATCTGCTGAGGAGAAGCAAATTTTTCAGGGAAAGCCTCATCATCCGAACGGCTATAATCGTATACCGGAATTAAAGAAGGCATATTGTATGCAGCCAGCCAAGCTGAATTTTCTGCATTGTACTGTTCTGAATTACTGATAACAATGTTGCTTCCTACTTTCAACCAGTCTGTTGCTTCAAAATCAAAATTTGCACGGAAATTCAGACGGTTATAACTGTTTCGGGTATCCATGATACCATTCTGATACAGATAATTTACACCCACTGCATATGTTGCCTTCTCACTACCTCCGGCAATATCTACTCCATGATTAGTCATCAATGCAGGACGCAGCAACTCATCATACCAGTCAGTATCAGCTCCAAAAGTCAACGAATCATAATTACCGCCGAATTTTTCGATAGAAGCTTTAACCAGCGGTTCATATGCCTGACGGTTAGCTTCAAGCACTAACGTAGCATATTCATGCGAATTAGCCATATCAAGCACATTGGTAGCAGTCTGTACACCTACATAACCGTTATACGTAATCCGCGCTTTTGTATTACGCTTACCTTTCTTTGTTGTAATAATCACAACTCCATTGGCAGCACGTACACCATAGATAGCTGCAGCCGAAGCATCTTTCAATACAGAAATTTCCTGAATATCAGAATTGTTCAAGAAGTTAATGTTATCGTAGAACATACCGTCTACAACATAAAGAGGAGAAGTGTCACCAAATGACCCCAAACCACGGATAGTTACTTTCGGACCACTACCTGGAGCACCCGATGAAACGACATTCATGCCAGGAACTTTACCTTGCAAAGCCGACATCGGTGAAGTTGTAGCCTGAGAAGCAATCTGATCACTTTTTACAACCGAAATAGGAGCAGTCAAATCTTTAGCTTTACTGGTTCCATAACCAATAACGACTACATCTTCCAACTTTTGAACATCATCAGAAAGCTCAACATTAACTGTAGTCTTACCATCGACTTTTACTTCGACGGTTTTCATACCAATAAAACTGAAAACCAACGTTCCGTCTGCTGGAACGTTTTCAAGAACATACTTACCATCTACATCACAGATGGTTCCGAGCGTTGTGCCTTTCACTACAATATTAGCACCAATTACAGGTTCCTTGAATGTTGCATCTGTAACAACACCTTGAACCGTTACCATTCGCTGTGCATAAGCGCCAACAACGAACAATAATGACATCAGAATGAATACTAATTTTTTTTTCATGAATTGATTAAAGTTATGATTCAAAACGATGGCAAAGGTGAACATAAACTTAACGATTCACAAAAAAAGTAATACGACGTTACTACTTCGAGGCCTTTTCACACTACTTTTTTACTACTTTTTTCAGCTAATCAACATTAATAATCAGGTAATTAAAGTATCACTTCAGTTCTATCAAAAAGTCAACCAAACTCATGCCATCGGGTACTTCCATACGCTTTCTGATACGATAACGAGCTGCCTCTACACCTCGTATTGTCAGATTTGTCATTTGAGCAATATCTTTAGTGGAAAGGTTCAGGCGCAAAAAGGCACAGAACCGTAAATCGGTTGCCGTCAAGCTCGGATAGCGTTCACGCAACGTACGGAAAAAGCGCTGATGAATCAAGTCAAAATTCTGTTGGAAAACTTCCCACGAATCCTCTTCTACTATATTTTCATTAATTTGCTTCAGTACCAGTTCCATGTTTTTACGCCCGCACTGCGATTTCGCCAACTGCTCCTGCACAACCAGACGAAGTTTCTCCAGCATTTCCTGCTTGGCAAATGTTCCTAATGCCATACTGGCAAGCTCTTTTCCCTTGAGCGACAATTCTGCCTCCAGCAATTTTTTCTGCTGTTCAGCTATCAGTCTTTGCTGCTCACTCAATTTAATATTCTGCTCTATTTTATGTGCTTCATATTCCTTTCTCTTCTTTTCAGCAACAACCTTTCCCCGCCATCGGGCCACACCGTAAACCAATCCTCCCAACAGCAAAAGATATAAAAACAACATCGGATAAGACATCCACATAGGTTTATTGATAACAAAAACATACTCCGTTTCATCCAATAAACGGCCATCATCACTATATACCCCAGCCCACAAAGTGTATGTATCAAACTCCAGACTACCAAAGTGAACGGACGGGAAGGAAGAATCTTCTACCAAAAGCTGATTATTGGCATACAGCTTAAATTTAAAACGAATAGCCGGCTGATCATAACACGGATAAGATAAAAGAACAGATATGTCACGATAATCACTGGAAATTGTCGTTTTCTGCGATAAATCCAATGCCAGTTCTTTACCGGATGAAGAAGAAGCCAATATTTGCCGGATTTTTAAACCAGACAAGGCCTTCTGACCTATATATTGCTCGTTGAAATGCAAACAAGCTATACTATTATTCAGATTCAAATAACAATCGTTTCCATCTACATATATTTTATTATTCCCTTCAATACAAGGAGAATTGAACATTTCTACCGGAATACGACGCTTAATTACAAATTTTCCTTCCTGATAAGCCAGAAGAACATATTCATGTGAATTTATCAGCCACAGCATTTCATTATTATGCACATCTACGGCTGTATGGGCATCTGTCAAAAACGGAACAGAAGTATTCAACAAATCATAAGGCTTGATTTTCCGTTCGATATCATCGTACATGAAATATCCTTCTGTATTGGAAAAGACGATACGCCCTCTAATCTTCATTACATGAATTTTGCCGGACTTCTGCTTGCCTCCCAACGTATGAATATGCTCCAAATCTTTTATGCGATGCAAATCATCATCCAGTTTGATACGATAAAGTCCATTGTACATGTGTGAAGCCCAGATTGTTCCAGTACCATCAACTTCCAGCGACTTAATCGGCGCATAAAAATCCTGTACATTATGCGATAGTTTCCATATCCCCGCTTGTTTCTTCCAGATACGCAACTCCGCATAAGAGGCCTCTACCAGCACTTCTTGTCCGTTAATAGACGCTTCAACAATACATGTACTATTTAACGCTCCGGGAACAGACTGAATACTTCCATTCTGTTCCACAAGCATCGTAGACATATCATTTCCAATAAATATCTGAGAGTCAATTTGTTTTACATACCAATTCTGACCAGACGTATGCGGAAGAAGATGAATTTCACTTGTACGCCTGTTATATTCATAAGCTCCCTGATTGGTAGCCAAATAAATTTTTTCTCCTACCCTTTCCACTCCATAAACCATACCGATACTCAAATCTCTGACAGAAGGAGTGAGCAGTGTTATAGAAGTATTGGTATGAACAAAAGAAATACCATCATCCAGTGCTGCCCAAAGATTATTTTCCCTATCTCCGAACAGTCCCATTACAGAATTATTGTTCAATTGATTATCCCTGTTAAGATGCCAAAGCAGATGTCCTTTCTTATCTACTCCATAAATACCATCCAGAATCGTACCAATAGCCAATATAGAATCTCCAACCATTACAGCCCGGTTGCCTTTTGCCCATCTCAACTGAGCGTCTATATCCGTACGAAGTGCAGAAACAGTTCCATGCTCATACACAAACAATCCACTGTCGACAGTAAGCAAAACCATTCCGCTATTTCCATAAGGCAATATTGCTACTACATTGTCATTACCTACAGCTGTGCGCTCCAAAAGAAGATGAAAACGTTGCCCGTCAAACTCATAGAAACCTCCATTAATCATCTGAGCATAAACTTTTTCATGACAAGTATAAAAATACAAAGGGCGGAATCCACTTTTTCTGTCCATGTAGCTGACAGCTTTTCCGTCGTACGAATACCAGCCGGTAAACGACTGGAAATAGATTTTTTCTCCCAGGCGTATGATGTGCCAGATTTCATCGTTAGAACTTATTTTATCTTTAATCCCAGCACTCAAAGAATGATATTGCATTTGTCCATCCGTCTTCCGAATAAAGTAACCGAACTCTTCGAAAGAACCAATATATACTCTATCGCCATCAACAAAAACAGAACGGACAATATATCCACCGGGAACCCGGTGAAGTTCCCAGGAAAAACCATCGTAGACCAGCAAGCCATTATTATTACCAAAATACATTACTCCATCGTCACCTTGCGCACACGCCCAGTTCTGATGACCTCCCTCATAATCTTTTACCGTATAGTTTGTAATGGCAGGAATAAAATCAGCTCCCCAGACCTGAGAAAAGGGAAGAAACGAAAGTATTAGAAGTATCTTCAATAGTACTGACTTCATAGGAATTTTTTATAACATTTAAGTACAAAGATACACGATTTATTAAAATTCAATCATATCCATATACAGATTTTGCAGATAAAACAAAAGTCATTCATAGCTTACTGTGCCACGAATGACTTTTACAAATTCCCGTTCTATATTCTCTTTCTCTTATTTACAATGTAATATTTCAGAACGTTCGGCTACTCCATTCTCATTGAATGCCTCCACGCAGAAATAATAATCCTGTGTTGTTGTAAGCGAACGCATAAATAATTCATTTTCATCGTATACCATCCACGAGCTATACAACTTATCTGGAGCAATTCCCCATAATACATTATATCCTTGTGCACCTGGAACAGGTTTCCAACTGATAGCTACATCTCTGCGGTCCGCCTGACGAACCAGTTTTAATCCGTCAACTTTTTTAGGAGCCTTTCCTGTTCCTTTACCAAAAATACGCAATTCTGATATGGCCAGATGAGGGGTAGGTACATGAAGATTACGGTAACGTACATATCTGACTTTTGCAGGATGTGCCAGTTCGACATAGTCATTCGGAGTATCTTTGTAGCTTCTACGACGATCTACCAGAATCTTCCAATTTTTACCGTCGGATGAGCCTTCTACATAATAACGATGATATAATCCTTCATAACGTCCATACATATTGCTCTGATAATCATGATAATTAATCTGTACAGCACATACTTCAGCTTCTTTCTGCAAATCAATCATCACCCACTGATTATCATTATTAGCTTCAGCAAGCCAAAAAGATTTTGTCTTTTCATCGGTCAAGGCAGCAGGAGTATATTCTTTTACATAAGAAAAAGCTGTGACAGGCTTCTTGTATGAAAGCAACATCCAACCGCGGAACTCTCCTTTTTTCCCTGGTACGGCTGGAGCATAATGAGGATAATCTCCAAAACGAGTATCACAGAACATAATACCGTCATTATCAAAACCCATAGGGAACATACAAAGACGACGCTCCCAATTTACATTGATAGACAAAGACATAGATGCAAAATGCCAGTATGTACTGTCAGGACCAAGTACACTGCTTCCATGACCTGCTCCATTCATAAAGCCACCAGGTTTATACGATACCGGATTATGTTTCTGATACGTATAAGGGCCCATTGGATGATCGGCTACATAAACTCCGTCACCGTATACATTAAATTCGGTTCCGGGAGAACCATATTGCAAATAATACTTTCCATTGTGTTTAGTCATCCAGGGGCCTTCTATAAAACCTCCCAGATCAGAGTCGCTTACATGATTTTCTCCAAATCGTTCCCAACCGTGATTTGCCAAATCAAGTCCAAAAAGCTCTTTCTTTTCTCCTTTTGGCAAGAAACGATGGTTACGATCCAATTCTATTCCTCGAATAGGGAAAACATTCGATGATCCCCAGAACATATAAGCCTTACCATCATCATCTATAAATAAATCCGGATCCTGCAAATCGTGCAAAATAGCAGGAACTCCTTTCCAGTTACCTTTCTTTGGATCATCTGTATAAAGCACACTCATTGACCCAGAGGGATCGCCGCATACATATAGCAATGAATCTTTATAATTATGTGCAGCAGGAGCGTTACATCCCTGCGGATACCAGTTGGCAGGAGCCGGAATAAAATTCCAGTTTTGCAAATCTGTAGAATGCCAGTAGCCATGTGAACGAGTGACAAACATATAATACTCACCACGAAATTCCACAACGGCAGGATCGGCTCCCGAACGATATGAAATATCCTTATCCGAATTGTAAATCATATACGTATAATCTACATTCAGCGGATTACAAAAAGTTTCCATACGGGTATTCTGAGCAAAAAGCGGCAAAGTCAAAGCCGCACAAGACATGGATAACAAAAGTGTATTCAGTTTCATAGCTATATAAATTTCGTTTCGCCAAAAGTAGATACATTTTTACGACTACCACTCATCGGCAACTACTACAAGAATACGTTTCCCTTGTTATCCAACCTACTTTTTACTACGTTTACCTTATGTATATCGTTATAAAACAAGGACTTAGATAAGCATCAGTCTATCAGTCTATACAAATGAAAAACAGGAACTTAATAAAGAGTCCCATCGAAGTTAATCAAGAGTTCAGAGTCAGGCTCATCAAATTCCACATAAAAATAATCATTACGGTCCGACCAGTCAAAAAGTTTCACATCATCCACCTTTTTCCCTTTTGCTGCAATAGTTTCTCTAACAGCACGAGGAACAACCAAAGAAGAAGAATCCTGATAATCCTTCGTCACATCAAACTCAGAACGTACCCATTTTCCTCCCTGAGTGATATATGCCTGCGCTTCTACTTTATCAAGTATAATATGCTGCCCGTTTTCTGAATACGTTCCACTATATATAAATTCAGCTTCATAAGCACCGACCAATATTTCCCATTTGACATTTTTCACATCCGGATATTTTTGTTGAAAAGCATTTACAACCTCTTCAGATGGAGTAAGAGTTACATTTACATCATTCTTGCTGCATGAAGGGAGAACCAAGAACAATGCTGTCATCAGCATTACAAATGTGATTTTTAAAGTTTTCATAAAATCTTAATTTTTCAGGTTAGGTTTAGTTACATAAAAAATAATACAGACAACATCATACAAAAATCTTTTGTTCAAGCAATTAGAGTTTATTAAGTTTTCATCCTTTTTTCTACAACTCCAATCCACCCAAACGACAAATGTTGCATTTTTATTGCGCGGTTTTTCTGAAAAATCGTAACTTTGCGACATATATTTGGATTATAGTGTATGAAAGATACAAAACAGCAATTTGAACATGTGATTGCAATCTGTCGGGATTTGTTCGCGAAGAAGTTACACGATTATGGCGCTGCATGGCGTATAATGCGTCCTTCATCTGTAACCGATCAGATATTCATCAAAGCCAACCGTATTCGGAGTATCGAAATCAAAGGTGTCACACTGGTAAACGAAGGTATACGTCCGGAGTTCATTGCTATTGTAAACTATGGCATCATTGGGTTAATTCAGCTGGAACAAGGATATGCTGAAACTGATGATATGACCGAGCAACAGGCACTTGAGCAGTACGATAAGCATGCTAAAGCAGCATTAGAACTGATGCTTGCCAAAAACCATGATTATGATGAAGCATGGAGAAGCATGCGGATTACATCGTACACTGACCTGATTCTGATGAAAATCTATCGCACTAAGCAAATAGAAGCCTTGAGTGGTAATACGCTGGTATCCGAAGGAATAGATGCCAACTATATGGATATGATAAATTACTCAGTATTCGCATTAATAAAACTGGAATTTGGAGAATAAACATTTACATAGAGCCATTTTTGTATGGGTAAACATTTGCCGCTTTTTACTGGCAGGTGTTTTCATCTTTTCCGGATTCATAAAAGCCAATGATCCTTACGGAACAGCTTACAAAATACAGGATTATCTGGAAGCATGGGGATTCCAACACCTGATACCTGACGCATTCCCTTATCTGGGAGCAATGGCTATGGGGGTGTTCGAATTTGCCTTGGGATTTTACATGCTGTTCGGAATACACCGCAGAATAACCCCTACTCTCATGTTGGCTGTAATGTCTTTTATGACTCCACTTACTTTATGGCTTGCTATTGCTAATCCGATTTCAGATTGCGGTTGTTTTGGTGATGCCGTAAAACTGACAAACTGGGAAACATTCTGGAAAAATATCGTATTGCTTATTGCCGCCATTTCTGTGTTCAAATGGAGAAAAACAGGAATCGTAAAGCTTGTCAGCGAGAAAGTGGACTGGCTGGTTGCCCTTTACGGAGTTGTATTTATTATCATATATACCCTATATTGCATACGTGAACTCCCGGTATTTGACTTTCGTCCTTACCATATCGGAGCTGACATACGTAAAGGAATGGAAATACCTGAAGGTGAAAAGCCTACAACCTATGAAACAACTTTCATCTATGCCAAAGACGGAGTAGAAAAAGAATTTACCATAGACAATTTCCCATCGGATACAACCTGGACATTCATTGATTCGAAAACTCGCATCAAGGAAAAAGGCTACGAACCTCCTATCCACGACTTCTCGATTATGTCGCAAGAAGACGGAACCGATCTGACTGATATGATTCTGGATGATGAAAGCTATACATTCCTGCTCGTAGCTCCTCACCTGAGAAATGCAGACGACAGCGATATCGATCTAATAAATGAAGTATACGACTACAGCCTGGAACATGGATATAGATTCCTTTGTCTTACTGCTTCATCCGACGAAGACATTGCCATGTGGCAAGACAATACAGGAGCCGAGTATCCGTTTGCCCTGACTGATGAAATTACACTAAAAACCATCATCCGTTCCAACCCGGGACTGGTATTGTTGAAAAAAGGAGTGGTTATCAACAAATGGAGCAATAACCAACTACCTGACGAATATATATTGAACAAGCCATTAAACCAGCTACCCATAGGAGAACTGAATCCCAAGACTGCCAGTCATAAACTTATTGAGGTATTGGGATGGTTTGCAGGCCCATTGATTTTCCTTACCTTATGCGATCTTGCCTGGCTGAGATGGCACAAGCGGAAAACCAAGAAAGAAAATGCCAATAAAGAAAACTAATTATATAAACCCTTTAAAATTTAAACAAAATGAGAAAAAACATTGTAGCAGGTAACTGGAAAATGAACAAGAACCTGCAAGAAGGTATTGCTTTGGCAAAAGAACTGAACGAAGTATTAACAGCAGATAAACCAAACTGCGATGTTATCATCTGTACTCCGTTCATCCACTTGACCTCTGTAACTCCTATCGTTGACAAAAACATTATCGGCGTAGGTGCAGAAAACTGTGCAGACAAAGTATCAGGAGCTTACACTGGTGAAGTTTCTGCAGAAATGGTTGCTTCTACTGGAGCTCAGTACGTTATTTTAGGACACTCTGAACGTCGTGCTTACTACCACGAAACAGTTGAAATCCTGGAAGAAAAAGTTAAATTGGCTTTGGCAAACAACCTGAAACCAATCTTCTGTATCGGTGAAGTTCTGGAAGAACGCGAAGCTAACAAGCAGAATGAAGTAGTAGAAGCTCAGCTGGCTTCTGTATTCTCTCTGTCAGCAGAAGACTTTGGTAAAGTTATTTTGGCTTACGAACCAGTATGGGCTATCGGTACAGGTAAGACTGCTACTCCTGAACAGGCTCAGGAAATCCACGCTCATATCCGTTCTTTGGTTGCTGCTAAATATGGTCAGGAAGTTGCTGAAAACACTTCTATCCTTTACGGTGGTAGCTGCAAGCCGTCAAACGCAAAAGAATTGTTCGCTAACCCAGACGTTGATGGTGGTTTGATCGGTGGAGCTGCATTGAAAGCTGCTGACTTCAAAGGTATCATCGATGCTTTTAAATAATTAAGCGAATTATAACTATTTATCACGGAAGGGCGTAATCTGTCTCTTCCGTGATATACTCTTATTCACATTCATAGAATATTCCGGTATGATAAAATATTTATTAGCCTTTGTGTTCCTGTTTACAGCAAGCGTCGCAAACGCACAGCGAAACATCATAGAAAGTCTGCAAACCCGCCAGCCGGGAGAAGGGGTAGTCAGTGTACATCAGGACAGCTACATCACTTCTCTGATAGGATTGCGCTATGCAGGTAATGCAGCAAGCTCCGGAGCTCCCAAAACCTTAAAGGCAAGAGGCTTCCGCGTACAGGTATATGCAGGAAACAATTCACGAGTAGCACGGAATGAGGCAAATGCCATGGCCAATAAAGTCAAAAAAGAATTTCCCGATATGCCGGTATATACTTATTTTCAACCTCCCCGCTGGTTATGCCGCATCGGTGACTTCAAAAGTATAGAAGAAGCACACGTAGCCATGCGTAAATTAAAAGCAAGCGGTGAGTTTAAAGAAGTAGCAATCGTACGCGAACAAATTAATATACCCATTGAATAATGATTGATACGAATCTGATGAAATTCCCCGAAGAGAAAGTGCAGAAACTCATGTCGCACTATAAGGAAATACTTTCTTTATTGGGGGAAGATCCTGAACGTGAAGGTTTGCTTAAAACTCCAGAACGCGTAGCAAAAGCTATGCTGACTTTAACTCGTGGTTATGAAGTTGACCCTAAAGAGGTGCTGAGGGCTGCAAAATTCAAAGAAGAATACAGTCAGATGGTCATCGTAAAAGATATCGACTTCTTCTCCATGTGCGAGCACCACATGTTGCCTTTCTATGGCAAGGTCCATGTAGCTTATATACCTAATGGATATATTACCGGGTTAAGCAAAATAGCACGAGTGGTAGATATATTCTCACACCGGCTTCAAGTGCAAGAACGCATGACTTTACAAATAAAGGAGTGCATACAGGAAACACTCAACCCATTAGGAGTAATGGTTGTGGTAGAAGCCAAACACATGTGTATGCAAATGAGAGGAGTAGAAAAACAAAACTCTGTAACTACAACTTCCGATTTTACCGGAGCATTCAATCAGGCTAAAACTCGGGAAGAATTTATGAATTTGATAGGCAGATAAAATATACATTCCTCCATAAATAGAAAATGATTTAGGTCAAGCCTCCGCGTGTAAAAAAGTCGTAACTTTGCACGCGGATTTTTTTATTATCTAGTGGAACAGGCAATTCAACAGACAAATATTCGTAAAGGACTTACCAAACTGGTTATCCCGATTTTCATTGAAACGTTATTGATAATGATGCTGGGAGCAGTAGACACAATCATGCTCAGCCAGTATTCAGACGAGAGTGTAGCTGCCGTAGGAGTAGTAAACCAGATAGTTATGTTTGCTTTCCTGGTATTCGAAGTTATCAATATCGGTACGTCTGTATTATGTTCTCAATATCTGGGAGCAAAAATGCAGAAGAACATGATACAAGTAGTAGGAGTTTCATTGCTCCTGAATCTTGTCGTAGGGGTTTTAATAAGTATCATCCTCCATTTCGGTGCCACCACGCTATTAGGATGGATGGGGCTTCGGCCAGAATTGCTGAAATATGGTATCGGCTACATGGAAATTGTGGGTGCATTCGCTTTCTTTCAGGCAATATCACTCACGATCTCTGCATCGCTACGCAGTGCCAATAAAGCCATATATCCCATGCTGGTCACCGTGCTGGTAAATATCATGAATATAGTGGGAAACTACTCCCTGATATTCGGAAAGTTCGGTATGCCGGCACTTGGCGCTGAAGGAGCTGCAATATCTACCTCCGTAGCCCGGGGAGTAAGTATGATTGTATTATTCATTATCCTGTTCCGTAAACATATACCAAGTTTCCCGCTTGCATATTTCCGTCCTTTCCCGTGGATTGAACTGAAGAATCTGCTGAAAGTAGGTTTGCCATCAGCCGGCGAAAACCTCTCCTACAGCTTCTCTCAGGTAGTAATTACTTATCTGATTAACATGCTGGGAAATAATGCACTGGCAACCCGCACTTACAGTGTAAACATTATTATGTTCGTTTATCTGTTTGCCATTGCAATGGCTCAGGGAGGAGCAATCAGCATCGGGCACCTGGTAGGACAAAAGAAAATACGTGCAGCCTATTTACTGGGGAAATATGTAATGCGGCTTTCCATACTGGTTTCGCTCGTTCTTTCATGTATCTGGGCAGCAGGAGGACATTTCATATTCAGCCTCTTGACAGACAATGAAGAAATTATCCGTCTGGGGGTGACAGTCATGATTATCGATGTAGTAGTAGAAATAGGACGCGCCGTAAACATCTACGCCACCAATGCGCTACGTTCGGCAGGTGACGTAAACTACCCCTTCTACATGGGATTTACCGTACAATGGACTGTTTCTGTCGGCTTCAGTTACCTGTTGGGCATCCACTGGGGATGGGGCCTTGCCGGCATGTGGTGTGCCTTCCTGCTCGACGAAAACATACGTGCCATTCTTTTCGTCAGACGCTGGAACAGCCTGAAATGGGCTAAGAAAGGATTCGTAAAATAAACACATAGCGAGAAAACAAAATTGAGAAAAGTGCACCTAACTAGATGAAAAAGAGTTTATTATGATATGTTTTTCTCTCAGTAAAAAGCCAAAGAGAGCCATAATATAGCCAAACTGCGCAAGAGTTCAGTTACTTTATCATTACCCGTGTTGATGATGTAAATTTCTTGCAAAAACTAAATTTTGCATCGTTTGGCATCATTTGTCGTATCTGTTGGTAACTCGCTATAAACTATTTTGTAACCCAAAAAAGTGAGTTATGAGAAGTACATTTAAGGTCTTATTCTACGTGAAGAAAGGCAGTGAGAAACCCAACGGCAACCTGCCTTTGATGTGCCGCCTTACGGTGGACGGAGAAATTAAACAACTCAGCTGCAAAATGGATATTCCTTTGCGGTTGTGGGATGTGAAGAACAACCGTGCTTCGGGAAAAAGTGCCGAAGCACAGCGAATCAACATTGCCGTTGATAAAATCCGTGTGGAGGTAAACCGCCGTTATCAGGAACTGATGCAGACGGACGGATATGTTACCGCAGCCAAACCCAAAGATGCCTATCTCGGTATCGGTGTCAAGCAGGAAACCCTGTTGAAGCTCTTTGAGCAGCACAACAGCGAGTTTGCCAAGAAAGTCGGGCACGGCAGGGCGCAAGGGACAGCATACAATGGCTTCAAGCCACATACGGAAAGGACAATGTGGTTGCAGCCCACCTGCACATGGACGAGAAAACTCCGCATATCCATGCAGCGGTTGTTCCCATCGTGACAGGCGAAAGGCGGAAAGCCAAGAAAGAGCAGGAGAACGGTAAACGCAAGTACCGTAAAAAATCGGATACCATCCGTCTGTGTGCCGATGACCTGTTCAATCGTCAGACACTGATTGCGTACCACGACAATTACGCAAGGGTTATGGCAAAGTATGGATTGCAGCGTGGTGTGCGTGGATCTGAAGCACGGCACACAAGCACCACGCAATACTATCGGGACATGAAGAAAAAGAACGATGCCCTTGATATGGAAAACAAACGGTTGCAGGAGCAGAAAGCCGAAGCCGAGCAGGAACTCAAACGAGCCAAGAAGGAGGTACAGACCGAGAAGCTGAAAGGCGCAGCCACGACCGCAGCGACCAATATAGCCGAAAGCGTGGGCTCTTTTTTGGGGGTGGAAAGATGAAAGCATTGGAACGTAGGAACGAGGAATTGCAAGACCGCATCCTTGAACTTGAAGAAGAAGCCAGACAGAGGGAATATCAACAAGCCAAGCAGATACAGGAGATAAAAACCGCATATGAACAACAGAACAGCAAACTATCCGAGTTTGTGGATTTTGTCAAACGTTATTTTCCCTATGTGGAAAAACTGATGCCAACAATTAAGTTCTTGCGTGATACTCTGAACTTAGGGGATGCTATTATTAGAAAATTATGCACATTCAAAGATGTTTCCATTAAAGGCGAACTGTATTCACGTGAGTTTAACCAACACTTTAGGGCAGATGGTGCGGTTTGCTCCCTCAAACAGGACACGGAGGGAAAGTTTGATTTTAAGATAGATGGTGTTTCACATGTCAGTTGGTTCAGACGAAAGAAAGACGAGTTTATGCAAGCATTAGGAATGCCGACAAGAAAACAGGATAAAGGTATTAGGCTGTAAATCAAAATAAAGTCCGTGATAATGGAATGCCGTATCACGGATTTTTTGTACTTTTGTACATAGATTTGTAGGAATAGTTTTTAAGAATATGATTAAAAAGTCATTGAAGCAATATTGTGATGAGATAGACCTTTGGGATGCTTGGATGAATCATTACAAAAAATATGTGCCTCTATTCATTAAAGAAGCTGCAACTAAGACACAATGGGAAACTTGGGATGAGGACGTTTTTAAAGAGTTCTTTGAGCGTTCTTCTGGTCATTGTGTTTCTTCTTTAAAACAAGGATATTTTACCAAAAACGAACAGCAACAAATCAAAGCTCATTGGAATGAGCTTGCTCCTTTATTGAAAAAGATAGCAGATAGTCAGAATCAACCACTGTGGGAGGTATATCAAGAGATAAAACAATGGATAAGACGTTTTACATCTCAAGATAGGAAAGCTGCAACAAATCGTTTAATAGCTTCATTACAACCAAATCTTTTGTGTACAATTGTTAATGAAGGCAACTTATGGGAACTATTCAATAAATTGGAAATATATACTACTACAGAACATATTGATTTTGTTGGAGGTAATTGGTTTGTAAATAGCCATAATATATTTAATCTTTTTCAGAAAGTACTACAACCTCAAAATGCAATGGATATAGTAACATATCCTTGGCAGATTTTGGAACATTTAAGATATATTCAAGAGGAACAGAATAATATGAACAACTATATAGAAGAAAAAAAAGAGCTCATCGAAAAGAATTACAATTTGATTCTTACAGGAGCACCAGGTACAGGTAAAACGCATTTAGCAAAGGCTATAGCAGAAGCTATGGATGCTGAGTATGATTTCGTCCAGTTTCATCCATCATACGATTATACCGATTTCGTTGAGGGCTTACGTCCAACTCCCCCTGATAATAATGGCAATATTGGTTTTGAAAGAAAAGACGGTGTGTTTAAATCTTTTTGCAAGAAAGCATTAAATAGTAAAACATTAAATGTTATTGATAATTTCAATGAATGCTGGGACAAATTGATAAACATACTAAACGAGCAGAACTATTTGCAGATACCGTTACTTAGTGGAAAGTCAAGTTTCCGTTTAGAACTAAATGTCAATGGTGATGGATTGGCAAATAGAACTTATGAAAACAATGATTATGCAAAAGACACATGGATACATGGTATGTCAAAGTTCTTCAGTAAAGAGCAAATGTACAATGTTTATAGGGGATTAGCTGGAGTTCCAAGTGGAGGACATGACAATTATAGGAAAGCATTACTGTCCCGTAAAAGTGGATAAATAGTTCTTTGAAATAACTGAAATATAGCTTATTATACTCTATTTGTAAAGCGCGACGATTTGAAATTGTACCTTTGAAACCAAATCAAATGGCTTCAAATGAATCAAGACAAATATGTTTTCGCTCAATTGGTAGAGTTTTTGAACAACAATAAATTCAGAAGAATCGTGGACAAATACGATGGAAATCGTTACGTCAAACATTTCACTTGCTGGAACCAGCTTCTTGCTATGATGTTCGGACAGCTAAGCAATCGTGAGAGCCTACGCGACCTGATTGTTGCATTGGAAGCACATCAAGCCAAGTGTTATCATTTGGGATTGGGTCGTGAACCCTTGGCCAAAACCACACTTGCATCAGCTAACCAAAATAGGGATTACAGAATCTTTGAAGATTTTGCATTCTTCATGATGAAAGAAGCCAGTGATAAACGAGCTACTCATATTCTGGATATCGAAGGAAAGAAGTACGCTTTTGATTCAACCACCATTCCGTTATGTTTGGCAACATTTCCTTGGGCTAAATTTCGAAGTAAAAAAGGTGGAGTCAAGGCACATGTCCTTTATGACATTGAGGCTCAGGTTCCGGCTTTTTTTACAGTAACCACAGCTTCAAAACATGACTCAACAGCAATGTCTGCAATTCATTATGAACCAAATGCATACTATATTTTTGATAGAGCGTATGATTCGTTTAAGGAACTATATCGGATTCATCTTACTGGCTCTTTCTTTGTCGTAAGAGCCAAGTCGAATCTTAAATTTAAGTTCTGCAAATGGAAACGCAGACTACCAAAGAATATACTATCTGATGCTGAAGTGAAATTATCAGGATATACCTCTGAAAAGAAGTATCCGGAATCATTCAGGATTATCAGGTTCTATGATGAAGAAGATGATCGTGAATTTACCTTCCTGACAAATGCCAAACATATATCTGCACTTGATGTAGCTAATCTCTATAAAAAGAGATGGCTTGTAGAACTGTTCTTCAAATGGTTGAAGCAGCACCTTAAAATCAAAAGGTTCTGGGGCACCACAGAAAACGCAGTCCGTATTCAGATAAGTGTGGCTATTATCACTTATTGTTTGGTAGCTATTATCCAACATGATTTGCACTTAAGCCGTTCGACCTATGAGGTCCTACAGATTTTGAGCATTTCATTAACGGATAAAACACCTTTACAAGAGTTGTTCAATAAGACTAATTTCAATGATGTCAAAGAGCAATTAAATCCCCTTTTCCCGGGGTTGTTTGATTAATATTTAATTCGTCCCGATTTTAACGGGACACTAATGATAGGAAAGCTATAATTCAATATATGATTCAAAATGTTGGTTTGTTGGCATATTCAAAAGGAACGGAATTATTTGATAATAATAAGAAGTTTGTCTTTATCATTGACGAAATCAACCGTGGAGAAATTTCAAAGATATTTGGAGAACTGTTTTTCAGCATAGACCCTGGTTATCGAGGAAAAAAAGGACAGGTTAAAACCCAATACCAAAATCTTATAACTGATACGACAGAACCTTTCTATAACGGTTTTTATGTGCCTGATAATGTTTATATAATAGGTACAATGAACGACATAGACCGTAGCGTAGAAAGTATGGATTTTGCCATGCGTCGTCGTTTCGCTTGGGAAGAAATAAAAGCTAACGAGAATACGGGCATGCTTGATGAACTTCAAGAAATGAAAGATGAAGTTGTCGAAAAGATGAAACGTTTGAATTCTGCAATATGGGATGAAAATACCGAAACTGGCATAGAGGGACTCAATGTAGCATACCATATAGGCGGTTCTTATTTTAGTAAAATACAGCTCTATCTCAATGAAGACCACTCCAACAAGAATGCTGCTTATAGGCATTTGTGGGAGAATCATTTGAAAGGAGTGCTTTTTGAATATTTGAGGGGTTCTGCAAATGCCACGGAAAACCTTAAAATGTTGGAACGGGTATATTATAACGGGAATGTTCAATGATTATACTCGCAGACAATACAACATACACCATCAAAGATAACCTTGATGAGTATTTACCACTACAGAGCATCGCTAACAAAACAATATCCGACTTGTTGAGCAATAGTGATAACGGCCTGCTCGTATATCCTCATTCTTTTTATCGTTGTGAAGATGAGACCGATAAGCAATCATTGTTGAATCTACAACTGCACTGGAAAGAAAATCAATGTACGGAAGCAATATTGAATACTGGAAACATCGCAGGTTTTATCAATGTAAACGGGCAATCCCTTTCCATACATTCTCGCTTCGCAACAGATACTAAGCAGGATTTCTTTTTGCACTATATGCTTCAAAAAGTATTGCGTATCAATCTTGTTAATATGTTACACGAAACAACAGATGAGCAAGCGTTTGATTTTCTGTTGTTGCTTTTCCCGAAGCTTCTTAACGAAGCGTTAACCCAAGGAATATATAAAGAATATCAGAGAAATGAGTATAATGACGCTAATGTACGAGGTACAATAGACATTAACAGGCATTTGAAAACAAATTTGCCTTTTAATGGTCGGATAGCATATCGTACTCGTGAGTTTAGTCATGACAACCATGTAACCGAACTGATACGACATACGATTGACTACATCGGTAAAACTTCATTTGGAAAAATGTTGTTGAAAAATGATGCTGATACACATACAAGCGTTGCACAAATCATCCACTCAACTCCACACTATAACAGACAGGAAAGAGAAAAAATAGTGAAAGCCAATTTAAAGGTTATAACCCATCCGTATTACTCCAGTTATACACCACTCCAAAAGCTCTGCTTGCGTATATTGAGACACGAAAAGAACAAGTATGGAGCAAAGGATGACAAAATACATGGTGTCTTGTTTGATGTCTCATATTTATGGGAAGAGTATCTAGCAACCATCCTTTCAAAACAAGGATTCAAGCATCCTAATAATAAGAGAGGGACAGGACGAATATATTTGGCACTCCCAAATCAATTTCCACGCTATCCCGATTTTTACAGAGAGAAAGGTTCTGTAATTGCCGATGCAAAATATAAAAGAAATATAGATACGAGGGATGATGTTAATCAGATGATTACCTATTTGTATCGTTTAAAAGCGCAAAAAGGAGTCTTTATTCTCCCTACAAATAAAGTGAGAACAAAAGAGAGGTATCATTTGTACGGATATGGAGAAGAGGCAAATGCTGAATTGCAAAAATACTTCTTTCTTGTTCCGCAGGATGTGACGGACTTCAAGACTTTTGCTAAGGAAATCAGTAAGTCGGAAAATAAAATCGGTGAAACAGAATTGTAAACTAGCGTTTCCTTGTTTCAACAAAACTGACTATATTTGCAAACAAAAAGAGTTATTTGACAGCAAAACATAGCAAAACGCTGAAAATCGCACAGTTTCTAAGTCGTTACCGCCACTCCTCAAATAGCTCGCTAAAGGTTTATTCCTCAAATGGTTATGTCAAACCATTGAAAATCTAAAATAAATATTACATTCCTCCTGCCAATCCTACATAGAACAGCACGATGCAAATCAGGTCGATGACGAGAGCTGTCACCGACCACTTTACAAACTGCCTGTTCTTTTTTACAGTACCATAAATGATACCGATGATGGAGGATACCAATATCCCCGCTGCCACTCCAAAAATTCCCTGTACAGCAAGACCGACAAGAATCAGGATAGCCATCGTTATCAGAATGTTATTTTTCATAATATTGAGTATTGAGAATGGAGATATTACATGCTTGCCTTAAAAGCTTTGATAATAGCCGAAGTAAATCCGTCGTGCTCCAGTGAATTGACTCCCTTGATGGTTATTCCACCCGGTGTTGTCACTTTTTCTATCTCAATCGCCGGATGTGTATGTTCATCGCGCAGAAGCAGACGTGCAGCACCATCCAATGTCTGAGCCACCATTTTCTTGGCTTCAGCCGGACGCAATCCTGCTTCCACACCAGCCTGCATGGCAGCTTGTACATACTTCATGACATACGCTATACCACACGAAGCGAGCGATGTAGCAGCGGCAAACTGCTTTTCTTCTATCAGCATGGCAAGTCCCATTTCATTAAAGACTCCCAGCATGGCTTCAGTCTGCTCCTCTGTAGCATTGCGACATGCAATCAAGGTCATACTGGCACGTTCGGCAATGGCTGTATTCGGAATAACACGGAATATAGGCATTTCCGGATCAACGAAATGTGCCAGATCCTCGAATGTCAGTCCGGCCGCTACCGAAACCAGTATCTGTGGCTGACGAAGACGCAAAGGTTTTAACACCTCTTCAACTTTCCACGGCTTGACAGCAACAATCACTACATCTGCATCAGCGGCATCCCTGTTATTGGAAGAAGTATGGATTTCAGGAAACTCAGCCTTCAGTTTTTCCAGTTTGGGTGTGCTGGGATTGGTTACTATAATGTCACTAGCTTTTACATAATGGCCCTGTGCCAGCCCGCGTGCAATAGCTCCGCCCATATTGCCGGCTCCGATAATCGCTACTTTCATATCTTGTTATCTGATTCTTCTTGATTAATAATAAACAGATTATTTCAACGGTTGTGACAACTCTTCGAGTGTTTTGCCTTCATAATCGCAAATAGCACGTTTAAAATCGGCCGGCAATTCTACCGGTTCCTTACTGGCTACATCATATCCTACCATAATGGTACGGCACTGGCATTTCAAGACACCACTCGCTTTATTGACCGCACGCTGAAGCAATGTAAAGCTCTTGTGTCCCAAATGTATCACCGAAGTATGGATAACCAAATCATCCGAGAAAAAAACCGGAGCCAGAAAATCGGCATTGATATTGGCAACCACAATACCTATGTGTTTCCAGTCTTTATCTCCGAACACATCACGCATATACGAGGTCTTCGCCAAATCGTACAGAGAGAAGTACGAAGAGTTATTCATATGACCATACTGATCGACATCACTGAAACGAATCTGCACCGGCAATGTATGCCTGAATTTCATATCATCTTCCATATCATTTGTTTTTATATAATCTCAAATATAAATCTTTTTTCCTGAAAACGCACAATAAAGGAAGATTATTTCTTACTTTTGCCCGTCGTAGAAATTAAAAAGAAAATTTAAACTTTACAATATGGAACAGAAATTCAAAAAGGAAACCCTGTGTGTACAGGCAGGATGGACTCCGAAAAAGGGAGAGCCCCGCGTACTGCCTATTTATCAAAGTACAACATTTAAATACGACACCAGCGAACAGATGGCAAAACTGTTTGACCTGGAAGAAAGCGGATACTTCTATACTCGTCTGCAAAATCCGACTAATGATGCCGTTGCTGCTAAAATTGCTGCACTGGAAGGTGGTGTAGCTGCTATGCTTACTTCGTCAGGACAGGCTGCCAATTTTTATGCAGTATTCAATATCTGTGAAGCAGGCGACCATTTTGTCTGCTCGTCAACGATCTACGGAGGTACGTTCAACCTCTTCGCCGTGACAATGAAAAAACTTGGCATAGAGTGTACATTTGTTGATGCCGATGCACCGGAAGAAGAAATCGAAAAAGCTTTCCGCCCGAACACCAAATGTTTGTTTGGCGAAACAATCTCAAATCCGAGCATTAATGTTCTGGATATCGAAAAATTTGCACGTATCGCTCACAAGCACGGAGTTCCTTTGATTGTTGACAATACGTTTGCCACACCTATCAACTGCCGTCCGTTCGAATGGGGAGCCGATATCGTAACACACTCTACTACCAAATACATGGACGGACACGCAACGTGTGTAGGCGGAGCTGTAGTAGACAGCGGTAATTTCGACTGGGAAGCACATGCTGATAAATTCCACGGACTGACTCAGCCGGATGAATCTTATCACGGACTGACCTATACCAAAGCTTTCGGCAAAATGGCTTACATTACTAAAGCAACAGCACAGCTGATGCGTGACCTCGGTTCTATACAATCACCAGAAAATGCCTTCCTGCTGAATCTGGGACTGGAAACGCTGCATTTGCGCGTACCTCGTCATTGTGAAAATGCACAGAAGGTTGCCGAATGGCTGGAAGCTAATCCAAAGGTAAAATGGGTAAATTACTGCGGACTGAAGAGCAGCAAATACTATGAACTGGCTCAGAAATATATGCCAAACGGTTCATGCGGTGTTATTGCATTCGGATTGAAAGGCAGCCGTGAAGATGCTATCAAGTTCATGGATGAACTGAAACTGGCATGTATCGTGACACACGTTGCTGACGCACGTACCTGCGTGCTTCATCCGGCAAGTCATACTCACCGCCAGCTGACTGACGAACAGCTGATAGAAGCTGGAGTAGCTCCAGATCTGATACGTTTGTCAGTGGGTATCGAAAACGTAGATGATATCATTGCCGATCTGGAACAGGCTATGCAATGTATTTGATTTTCGGCAGATAGCCACATGAATAATCCAAGAGGTCGCTTCAGTATTCTCACCAAGTCTACTGGAGCGACTTTTTTGTAAGCATTCAATATCCTTGCTATTTTTTATATATAAATTCTCTCAACCTTGTTTATTCCACACCAGAAACAGGTGATGGAGATTCTTGCCCAATATTGTCAGAAAACAAGCTGAAGTTTTCCCGAAAACATCATGAAGTTTTTTTAAAATTCGTACAAACTACAGAAGGTTTTGTACAACAAATTAAGCAAATATCCAGAGTTTGCTGCACAATAGTTGTTTCACCTCTTACAGGCTTCATAGTAAGCGATATTCTAGCTTTCTGTCTTTCTTGGTTTTCTGCTTCTGTCATCTCAGCCCTTCATAGTAAATGATATTTTAGTTTTCTACAAGTTATTACAACATCTAAAGCACCTCACGGTGTATGATTGCATATAGACTGTATTTTTCGAGTATTTAATATCTGAAGGTTGTAGAATAGTCTCTCTTTCATTACATTTGTCCGCAAATCATCATTTTTTATTTATGACAACTCCCAAAGATTGGTATAATTCACGAATTACCGAAACGACAAAAGAATTAATCCGAGTAAAAAAACATATTCTGCATATCAGTCTGCTGCGTATAGCATTTTTTCTGGCAGGAATAGCGGCTATCATTATCTTCTTTCACGCCGGGACCTGGGTTCTAATCGGCGCAGCATGTTGCACGTTTCTGCCTTTTCTAATCTTGATAAAGCTGCATAACCGGTTATTCGCACGGAAAGAGTGGTTGGAAACTCAATTGCAAATCAACCAGGAGGAGCTGAAAGGACTGGAAGGTGACTTCTCGGATTTTGATGAAGGAAAAGAATTTGCCAATCCGGAACACCCGCACTCGTTCGATCTCGACTTATTCGGACGCCGCTCGCTGTTTCAAGCAATTAACCGTACATGTACGCATATTGGAAAAGAAACAATCGCCTGCTGGATGCAAGAGCATTTAACAGAAAAAACATTAATAGAACTCCGTCAACAAGCTGTAAGGGACATGAGCGAAAGGCATGAGTTTCGTGAACAGTTTCGGGTAATGGGAACAGTAAACCATGGAAAGATATCCGACGAAGAAGAAATACGCCGATGGAGTGAAAGTCCCTCAGATTTATTGCAAGCGACATGGGTAAAATTGGCATTATGGGGTGTACCTCTTATTAACATCGTATTGCTTGCAGGAGGAGTGACAGAAATGTGCTCAATGAGCTGGTTCGGACTGGTATTTATGCTGTTTGTCATTATCAGCTTTGCTATTATCAAAAGAGCAACACTAGTTCAGCAAGCATACGGCGAAAAACTGAAAACACTAAACAGTTATGCCAAACTGATTACATTAGCCCGTCAGGAAACATGGAAAGCAACCGAACTACAACAATTAATAGACCGGCTTAATATCGACGGACATTCACCTGCTGAAGCTCTGATGCAGCTTTCCAAGGAGTTGGACAGGCTGGATCTTCGCAATAATCAATTACTTTATGTGATATTGGAAGGAAGTATTTTCTTTCAGCTAAGACAAGTTGTCCGCATCGAGCGATGGAAGGAACGCTACGGACGCCATCTGATGAAATGGCTGGAAACTGTAGGCGAACTGGATGCTCTTTGTTCACTGGGTACTTTTGCATACAATCATCCAGAATACACTTATCCTTCTATTTCAAACAAACCTTTCCAGTTTGTGGCAACGGCTATGGGACATCCACTGATGCCTGCAGAGCAATGTGTGAAAAATGATGCCATCATCCCATCCAGACCGTTCTTTTTAATTATAACAGGAGCTAACATGGCAGGAAAAAGTACATACCTGCGTACGATTGGCGTCAACTATCTGCTGGCATGTATCGGCTGTCCTGTTTGCTGTAAGCAATTGACCTTGTATCCTGCACAACTCATTACCAGCTTGCGCACATCCGACTCTCTTACTGATAATGAATCGTATTTCTTTGCCGAGCTCAAGCGATTGAAGCGTATCATCGACTTACTGAATGAAGGAAAAGAATTGTTCATTATTTTAGATGAGATCCTAAAAGGGACAAACTCTGCGGACAAACAAAAAGGTTCACTCAATCTGATCCGTCAGTTCATGCATCTACAGGCAAATGGTATCATAGCTACACACGATCTTTTACTAGGCACACTGGCAGATCAGTTCCCAGAAAAAATACGCAATTACTGTTTCGAAGCAGATATAAAAGACAATGAGCTCAGCTTCTCTTACAAATTACGGAAAGGTGTGGCACAAAATATGAACGCATGTTTCCTCATGAAGAAAATGGGTATCACGATACAAGACGAATAATGAGTATGAAAGATGTGAAAAGGGAAATTGGCTATCTTTTTCTCAAATAAAAAGACATTCCTTCGTTCACGACACAGTTACAATAGATAATACGCTTGAAAATATAAGTCAAGAAAAAGATATATGCCACAATAAGAATGATTGTAAAAGCCTATACGCTCATCATACCATGAAGATATACAAAAGAGCTTTAACGCAGTAAAAATGCAATCAAAGCGAAAAAAACAGCAAATTAGAGCTTGTACAAATATAAAATCAAATATTACTGTCCAACCAGCCATTCAAGCTAAAAATAACTAGTAATATCAATATGGTATGCAATCATTTCCATAAGAAGAGAGAGGTATAAAAACAATTATTAGTATCCGATAAACATATTAAATAGATTAATTATCAGTGTCATTTTTACGGATTATCTCACTTATTAGTAACCATTCTATTTTCCGCCTTGACACGCATGTTCCCTAAACCTACCTTTGCGCCGTAACCCTTAAACAACAATGATTATGGCAAAAGAAAAAGTAAACTACCAGGAGGTATATGACCTCTATCAGTTATGCAGTGAGACCAAGGATCTTCGTGAGTTCTGTGCGGATTATGGAGTAAATTACGACAAGTTCATGAACTGGCAGCGTCATCAGCTATGGAGCGAAAAGTTAGGCAAGACAGTCCAGGTTGAGCAGCCCAAGGTTGCCAAAGTCCGGATAACCGGCAAGCCTTGCAACAGTCCAACCGTAAAGTTGGAGGTGAAACAACCTGAAGGTGAATCTCCGATTAAGTGGGTAAAACTGCAATTGACATCAGGTGCCACATTGTTCCTAAGAAATACCACAGTTCTTGATTTGAGTCTGTTGCTTAATAAAATGATAGGATGATATGCTTGGACTTAGCGCTAACCTGAACTATTACCTGTTCAACGGTAATGTGGATTTGCGGAAAGGAATCTTCCGCCTGTGTGAGAGTATAAGGGAAGAGATGTCACTTGACCCGAGCGATGCATCCAATGTATATATGTTCATGTCCAGGAACCGAAAAGTTGTGAAAATACTTCA
Source organism: Phocaeicola coprocola DSM 17136 (assembly GCF_000154845.1). Lineage (GTDB taxonomy): Bacteria > Bacteroidota > Bacteroidia > Bacteroidales > Bacteroidaceae > Phocaeicola > Phocaeicola coprocola. Next base: position 32,520 of record NZ_DS981491.1, read on the forward strand.
TTATGAACGCGGATTTTATGTGCTTTACGAGAAACGTCCTGTCATGGGGAGATTCAAGAAACCTGTGTTTGATGAAGTCTCCAAATGCTACCGGATACAATGGTCGGACATGGCCTATCTTACGGAAAGTATAGTAGTTGACAGATGTACGTCAGTCCGAAGATATATAATACATGATATCATAAAATATATAGATAACGATAAAAAGTTGCGTAACTGCTGATTTTCGTACTTAGAATTCA
>NZ_DS981490.1 GCF_000154845.1 Phocaeicola coprocola DSM 17136
ATTATCTATTTGTGTAGTTTAAGCTCGGATTGAAGTCAGACAATAGGAAAAATAATTAACATGAATGCTGGAAAGATAATACGCTTCTAGCTACAATTTTTGAATAAGATTATTGTGTAAATTTAGCCAATGAGAACAACGGTTTTAGGTATAATAGGCAGTTTCATCATAATGCCTGTCTATGGTCAGCATTTTGTTAAAGGAAAAATCATAGATTCAGAAAATGCAGTAATGCCGATGGTAAATGTGGCATTTCTGAATCAGTCAGACAGTACGCTTGTAACAGGTGCGGTATCAGACTCTTGCGGTATATATAGCACATCACTCGATGGTGGCTGCTATATTATCCGCTATTCCTATCTGGGCTATGAGACGCTGTATAAGAATATACTTGTTAATGCGGACATTACCCTGCCGATAGCTCGGATGGAGTTCTCACAAACTGAACTCGAAGGAGTGGAGATTACAGCGTACAGGAAACCTTTCAAACTGAACCGGGATGGAATTACTGCTGATGTGCCGAACACTATCCTTGCCAAACAAACCACTCTGAATGATCTGCTTTGTAAGATACCAGGTATACAGCAGCGGGGTGAAGCCATTGAAGTGATAGGAAAAGGTACACCTACGTATTATATCAATGGCAGGGAGGTTACAGATCAAACGGAACTGAATAATCTGGCTATTGACCAGATTCAGTCTGTCAGACTGATGACGAATCCTGACACACGTTATCATTCGGAGCAGCGTGCGGTAATTGAAATCAAGACCAAACGTCTGGGAGAAGGACTTGCCTTTAATGTCAGCGGTAATCTGTTGCAGGGCAATCATTTCAGCCAGAATTACCGGATGAATGGAAGCTACAACTATAAAGACTGGGATTTCTTTTTTTCTTACAATTATGATCGTGGAAAGAAGGATTCGGATCTTGATATTTATCAGCAGACTCAAAGTGATACTATCTGGAATCTTACTAATTTGAGTCAAAAGCAGATTTTTAACGAAAGCCATGCTTATACGGGTGGTGTTTCTTATCATTTTTCACCAGAATCGGAGGTTGGATTGAAATATGAAGGCAAATACAGCGAAGGTAATACATTCTCAAATGAAACTCTTTCCATGATACCGGATAAGGGTGTTTCTACTTTTATTAAGAATCTCAGTGATGTGTCCGACAAGTCCGTCAGCAACCATTTTAATCTGTATTATATAAACGACTGGAAGAATGGCTGGAAAATGAACGTATTCGGTGATTATCTTCACAAGACTGATCGTAGCCGGGGGAATATTCGTGAATGGGAAAGCGACGATGCAGAAACGTCTATGGACTATCACCGTAAAGCAGACTGGGATTTGTTTGCTGCCAAATTCAGCTTGTCGTATGAAACCGAGAAAGCGGGAACTTTCAGCTTGGGATATGATTTTAGTCATACAAGCGGAACAGACTATATAGAATATATCCGTGCGTTGAATAATGGCCGTACTCGTAATACAGAGCTGAAGAATTCTCTCTACCTGTCATACGATTATGCATGGAATAATCTGTCGCTGGGAGCAGGCTTGCGTTACGAACACATACGAAGTGATCTGAGAGAAACCAATGATAGCAAAAGTCAGAACCAGACATATCACAATTTTCTGCCTTCTGTTTCGTTAAGTTATAATACGGAGAGTCTGCAACAGTCTCTTACTTACTCCATTCATACGGAGCGTCCTCCTTTTGGTGTAATGAATGATAATGCCGTGTATACAGACCGGTTTACCTATCAGAAAGGAAATCTTTACCTGAAACAGGCTCTGACTCATGACTTGAACTATATGCTGTTTTATAAGTTCCTGTTCTTTAACCTGAATTATACCTGTACGCACAATCCGCTGGTAACAGCATTTTACAGTATGCCGGGAAATTCGGCGGTTACGGTCAGCTACATGGATAATTTTGATAAACTGCATAATCTGACGGGTATGATAAACCTGCAATATCCGGTGAAGTGGTGGATACCTTCACTCACGCTTACCTGTATGAAAACATTCTTCAATTATCCTGGACCGGATGGAAGTATGCTGAAATCAGGTCGTCCTTTGATGATACTGAATTTCAACAATAGCTTCACTCTTCCTTCCGGATTCTTGTTATCTGCCGATTTTAATTATGGTTCCAGAGGTTATTATCAGCTGTACGAATCGAAGAGTTACACGTCTCTGAATCTGAGTCTGAAAAAATCATTTCTGGATGACAGGCTTCAGCTTTCGCTCGATGGGTATGACCTTTTCAATAAGAACAAAATACGCAGTGCAGCCCGTTTGAATGATATTATCATGAACAGTATCGGAAAGGAAGACACGCGGAAGGTTGGCTTTACTGTTACATACCGCTTCCGGAAAGAACGTACAATGAATAACCGCAGTGCGGCTGAAAATGAAATGTCACGATTGAACATGAGTGAATAAAAAACGCAGAATGAACTGCATCCGGCGATATATGGTATTAAAATTCCTTTTGCTGATAGTAATTCCTGTTATGGGGCAGCAGAAGGAAGATAAGGAAATTAAGCTGAATGAAGAAGCTGTAAAACTCATTCAGTTTGATTTCCTTCCGGGCGGCATGGATTATAATAAACCTCAGGAAGCTCCGCTTGAAAAGAAATGGATGGAGTTTAAGAATCCTTTTGACGAAGGAATACCTCGAAGTCTGACGGATACTTTTATGGTAAAGAAGCCGAAGAAATATATCCGTATGTGTCCTTATTCTATTTGGACTAAACGAGGAGAAGATCCTGTTTATGATGTGACAATGGAAGGTCGTCCTCCTGAACTCATCATGAAAGAAGGACCAGATTTCAGTAAAAGGCTTCAGACAGACTACGGACGCACTCTTAAACCATCAGCGGGTAGAACGTATGATATGCTGAATAATTCAACTACCATTGAAGTGGGAAAAATTTTCAAGAAATATATTAAACCTATTTTCAAAAAGGATAAAAAGTAGAGCCTCAAATAATGGGATATGTATTCTAATGAGTTTTGAGATAAATGTCAGTCTATTTGATATATTGCTTTTCGGGTGTTAAAATAGATTAAGATCTGGCTGTTATATGAATTATTTCATCTATATTTGAATCCATAACTCAAACTATGAAGAATATGAAGTGGAGAAACATCATGCTATTATCACTTCTTTGTTTGTCTTGTGCAGGACTTTATGCTCAGGAAAACATGAAAGTAAATAGTATTAAGCAAGAAAAAGACAGTCTGAAAATATTGTCTGAGGGTGCCGTCGTTTTTCCACAACCGGGTGGATATGCTGCCGATTTCAAGGAAAACACACTGAGTAATCCGGTAAATGAGATACCGGACGGACAGAAAATAGAGATTAAATTGCGCAAGCCTTTCTATATACCTCCTTATTATACAAATCCTTCTCCCAGATTTTATGGAGATTATGCGACGGGTGGACAAATCCTTCCTAATTTTTATGGCAGTGGTATGCAGGAAACATTGCCTGGTCTGGGAAGAGTAAATCAGGCCTCGTTCTTTTATCGTTATGACCTGAATGATTATTTTTCTATTCAGGCGGGAGTGGATGCGGTAAAGTATAATTTCCCGAAGAGTGTAGGACAGTCTTTGGGAGTTTCCGGTATCGTAACATACCGTCCTGCTGACAGACTCCATATAAATGTTTTCGGCTCATATTCTCCGGATAACCGTTATGGTTTTAACAGGAGCGCATTCGGAGCTACTATGGGCTATGATTTTACCGACCGGTTTGGTATGGAGGTAGGAGCACAGAGATATTACGATCCCCAACGGGGATGGCAGACTGTTCCGATTGTTACACCTTACTATAAATTCAATAAATTCGATTTAGGCATCGATGTTGGTGGAATTCTCTATGAAGTATTAAGAAGTGTCATGATTGACAAGCGGGGCGGATCACCGGTTATCATGCCTCCCGGGAGATAAGTTTGCAGGCTGTATGTAAGGTTGGAAATATTCATGTAGAGATAAAAAATGAAAAATATACAGAAAATATTGTGGTTGGGCTTATTGGTATCTGCCGTCGGATGCAATAGCGGAGTCTTTATAGACGATTATTTGCCTGAAGTTCCGGTGGTGCAGTTGTCGGAAACAGATTCTGTTGCCAGAATAAATTTTAAGTCGGATAACTGGGATATCCTGAATATATATGGAGCCTCTGAAAATGTGTGGGGAGTAGTTTGTGACCTTGAGGGAAAACCTGATGGAAGAAACCTGCCTTTGGGGAATGGAGCCAATGCCGTTATAAAGTTGGGTTATGAATATTGCAACTTCAGGGTAGAGAAGAGGAATGGCAGAGAACTTTGTATTTATGCGGGAGAAAACATGAACAGGTCGGCTCTTGACGTTGAAATAATTGTCGGCAATGAATATGAGATGAAATCTATTCCAGTGTCGTTGACCCAAACCTCAAAATACGAAGTAGACAGTATTGTATATGATTGGAAAAGCTTGTTATATTCTGACAATACGCTGGAACCTGACTATTCGCTGGTAGTGAATAACAGCAAATCCGATCAGCCGACAAGCTGGCACTTCACTCCGTTGGAAACATCTTTTTCGCGTGAAGTTTCTTTTAGAAATAAAGATGGAGTAAATGAAGAGGAACTGTATAAACGCTTTTTGGGTACTCCTTTGCCATTGGTAGTCATACCCGATTTCGTAGATAAACAACCGGTTCTGGGAAGTACAAAGGCAGAGGTCGGAGTCAATTCTCAGGAAATTAAAACTTCCATCGAATCCGATCTGGCAGGTAAGGAATATGTCATTCCTCCCGGTGAAAAATGGAAAATTTCAGTCTATTATATGATTGAGCAATATTGGATAGATTATAAACTGTACATTTCCATTCCTTCTACAGGAAGAAAGCGGACTTTTGAAGGGAAACTTTATAGTAAGGGGCTGTACGACTTTTGTATAATTCCTGAAAAAATAGAATGAGATGAGTGGAAAAACTAGCAGACTTATACTTCTGTGTCTGTTTCTGTGCCTGTCTGTTTGTGCGGTGGCAGGCGAAAAAGACAGTACAGACAGAAAGATGATTCATATGGTAGGAGTTGATTTTCGTCCTGCCTATACATTTCCTACAAACGGATTCTTTAAAGGCGTGAATGCAGCTCAGACTCCGGTCAGAAAGACCTTTTCCGGACATGTGAAGTATGGATTCAAGTTTTCGCCCGACACTTATTGGGGGAAAATATACCCGCATGCCATACAGGGAATCGGAGTGGGGTATAATACTTTCTTCAATTCTAAAGAAATAGGAAATCCTCTGGCTGTTTATGCATTCCAGACTTCCCGGATAATGAGTATAACCCCTCGTTTGTCTTTCGACTATGAGTGGAATTTTGGAGCGTCTTTCGGATGGAAGAAATATGATGAGGAAACGAATCCTATGAACAATGTAGTTGGTTCGAAAATAAATGCGTATATCAACTTTGGTCTGCTGCTTAACTGGCAGATTGATGCCCGTACGAATCTGCGGGCAGGAGTAGGTGTGACACATTACTCAAACGGCAATACGGGATATCCCAATTCCGGAGTCAATACGATAGGCGGAAGTATCGGATTGATACGTTATTTCGGCAGTAAGGAGAAACTTGAGTTGCATGACAAGGCTTATACTTCCTGCCGGAACAGGAAAACGTTTGATCCGTATATAAGTTATGACCTTATTGTGTACGGTGCGCTAAAGAAAAAGGGAGTATTCCCTACAGAAAGTTCTGCGGTGCTTGTTCCCGGTTCTTTTGCTGTTGGCGGATTGAATTTTAATCCGATGTATAATTTCAGTCATTACTTTCGTGCCGGTCTGTCGCTGGATGCGCAGTACGATGAGAGTGCTAACATAGCCGACCACATTGCCAATACGATAAGTGGTCCTGATGCAGAGAATATTCGCTTTCATCGTCCTCCTTTCAAAGAACAGTTTGCAGTGGGCGTTTCCCTCCGTGCTGAGATTGTAATGCCTGTCTTTTCCATTAATTTAGGTGTAGGGCGGAACGTCGTCTGCAAAGGAGCAGATACGGATTCGTTTTATCAGGTAGTAGCCTTGAAAACGGATATTACCAGAAATCTGTTTCTGCACGTAGGATACCAACTCTATAAATTTAAAGATCCTAATAACCTGATGCTGGGACTGGGGTTCAGATTTAATGCGAAAAGATAATCGACTTAGATATAATTGCTACTGATTTAAATCTCTGTTATACTATGAAAAAACTGTTTTGCCGATAGGTGCTTTGGCTTTGTATTCATCGGCTGTTGCACAGCAGCAGTCCGGTCGTCCGAATGTACTGCTTATTTATGCTGACGATATAGGTTATGGTGACTTGAGCTGTAACGGTACTTCAGCAGTGCGTACACCCAATGTTGAAAAACTGGCCTCTGAGGGAATCCGTTTTACAAATGCCCATTGTGCTGCGGCTACAAGTACTCCTTCGCGCTATGCCATGCTTACGGGAGAATATGCCTGGCGTAGAAAGGGAACCGGAATTGCAGCCGGCAATGCTGCCATGATCATTACTCCCGACCGTTATACCATGGCCGACATGTTTAAGGAAGCCGGCTACCAGACTGGAGTGGTAGGAAAATGGCATCTCGGGCTGGGAAATGAAACAGGAAAGCAAGATTGGAATGGAGTGGTAAAACCTAATCCAGCTGATATCGGTTTCGATTATTCTTATATTATGGCTGCTACGGCAGACCGTACTCCTTGTATCTTTATGGAAAATGGTAGAGGGGTAGGGCTCGATCCTGATGATCCTGTATATGTAAGCTATACCGAGAATTTCCCCGGTGAACCTACAGGAAAAGATAATCCGGAGCTTTTACGTATGCATCCGTCACACGGACACGATCAGTCTATCGTGAATGGTATTTCTCGTATCGGATACATGAAAGGTGGAAAGAGTGCTTTATGGCGAGATGAAGACATAGCTGATAGCATAACAACTCATGCTATCCGGTTTATAGAAAACAGCCAGAAGTCGGGAGAGCCTTTCTTCCTCTATCTGGCAACCAATGATATTCATGTACCTCGTGTACCTCATGAACGTTTTGCCGGAAAGAGTGGATTAGGACCTCGTGGAGATGCTTTGTTGTCTTTCGACTGGACTGTAGGACAGGTGATGGAAACATTGAAAAAACTGAATCTGGATGATAATACTATTATAATTCTGTCCAGTGACAACGGTGCTGTTATTGATGACGGATATAAAGATCAGGCAGTAGAGCTGCTGGGAAATCATAAGGCTACCGGGGTATACAGAGGTGGTAAGTATAGCAGTTATGAGGGAGGTACAAGAGTACCTTGCGTTATTCGCTGGAAGGGAAAGATTCCTGCTGGAGTATCAGACAATCTGGTAAGTCAGATCGACTGGCTTGCATCGTTTGCTTCGATGTGTGGAGTAAATTTACCGGAAGGTAGTGCGCCCGATAGTGAAAATCATCTGGATTCATGGCTTAAGGCTGATGTGAAAGGCCGCTCTTGGGCTGTGGAACAGAACTTGCATAACAATTTATCGATAACGGATGGTGTGTGGAAGTATATTCCTGCGGCAAACGGTCCTGCTGTCAATAAGCAGACCAATACAGAATTGGGGAATAATCCAAAGGCTGATCAGCTATATAATTTGTTATCCGATCCGGGAGAGCATTCTAATGTAGCAGAAGAAAATAAGGAGCTTGTTCAGAAAATGCGTGATGAGCTTATACGCATTGTAGAAAGCGGGTTGCATATTCAGCCGGGGTATTTCATTTCTAAATAAGTAAGTTCTCTTGTTTCCTACATTTCAGGTGAGGAGAGGAATGGGGATGTATTAAGAAGACTCCCGAAAGGTTACTGGTTTGGAGTAACTTTTCGGGAGTTTATGATTATGGAGGAAATATACTTTGTTTCTTGAAAATAGATTTGTCGGTCGTTGTGTCAGGCAAAGTAAAAACTTAGAAAACGTCTGTTATCAATGTTGTATAAAGTGAATATTTTGTATAAGAATATGGTTCTTATAATTGGATTCATACTTTTTCAGACTTATTTCTCGGACGTTTTTTGTAAGTGCGCCTTTTCCCTTTATCTTTTCCGGAAGGATTTTTCTTGCGTGCTTCCCGTGGTGCATATTCCGGAGCTTCTCCCAGTTCGTAAGGAACAGGAATCTTATAGATATCTTTTTCCAGGAAGTTCTCTATCTGCTTGAATTTGGACTGTTCTGTTTCACTGACAAAAGTAATGGCGCATCCGTCGTTATTGGCGCGTGCTGTACGTCCGATACGGTGTACATAATCTTCGCTATCAATTAGGAACATCGTAATTAATAACCAGTCGGATATCATCTATATCGATACCGCGCGCTACAATGTCGGTTGCTACCAGCATACTGATACGTCCGTTGCGGAATTCATGCATAATGGCGTCTCGCTGATTCTGTTCCAGATCGGAATGCATTTCTCCTACGTTCAGATTCATGCGCTTCAGTGACTTGGCAACTTCCTTAACTTTCAGCTTGGAGGAAGCAAATATAATTACGCGTTCTGGCTTTTGCTGGCTGAAAAGGCTTTCTATTATACCCAGCTTTTGGGCTTCATAGCAAATATAGGCTGCTTGAATAATTTTTTCTGCTGGTTTTGATACGGCCAGCTTGACTTCTACTGGATTTTGCAGGATGGTTTTGGCCAGTTGCTGTATTTTAGCCGGCATGGTAGCCGAAAACATGATGGTCTGCCGTTTCTTGGGCAGATATTTTACTATCTGCATAATATCATCGGCAAATCCCATATCGAGCATACGGTCGGCTTCGTCGAGTATGAAGAACGAAACTTTCGACAGGTCTACATAGCCTAAGCTCAGGTGACTGATCAGGCGGCCTGGTGTAGCGATCACTACGTCTGCTCCAAGTGTGAGCCCTTTTTTCTCCTGCTCGAAGCGGATTCCATCGTTTCCACCATAGATAGCAACACTCGATACAGGCATGAAGTAGGAGAAGCCTTCCATCTGCTGGTCTATTTGCTGCGCCAGCTCACGGGTGGGTGACATGATTATGCAGTTGATTGCATCGGCAGGATATCCTCCTTTACTCAGTTCGTTTATAACCGGCAACAGGTAGGCTGCCGTTTTTCCTGTTCCGGTTTGTGCTACACCTATAAGGTCTTTTCCTTCCAGGATAACCGGAATGGTGTGTTCCTGAACGGGAGTGCACTCCCGGAAATTCATGGCATCGAGTGCTTGTAGTACACTGTCTTCTAAGTTCAGTTCTGAAAACTTCATATATATTGTTTCTTCAAAAAATCAACTGTTACCTCGTTCGTCGAGGTATGAATCCTTAAATCCTAAAAAGTATAATACTCCGTCCAGTCCGATGGTATTTATCGACTGTTTTGCATTGGCTTTTACCTTGGGTTTGGCATGAAAGGCAATGCCAAGTCCGGCTACAGAGAGCATAGGAAGATCGTTTGCTCCATCTCCCACGGCAATAGTCTGTGCGATATCTACATTTTCTACTTGTGCGATGAGTTGCAGTAATTCGGCCTTGCGCTTTCCGTCTACGATATCACCAACATAACGTCCGGTGAGTTTGCCGTCTACTATTTCCAGATTGTTGGCATATACATAGTCGATGCCGAAACGTTCTTTCAGGTAGTTGCCGAAATAAGTGAATCCTCCCGACAGGATAGCTATCTTGTAGCCGTAACGTTTCAGTACATACATCAGTCGCTCTACTCCTTCAGTGATAGGCAGATTCTCGGCAATGTCTTTCATTACACTTTCGTCCAGTCCTTTCAGCAAAGCTACGCGCTCTTTGAAGCTTTCGCGGAAGTCTATTTCTCCACGCATAGCACGTTCGGTGATTTCCTGTACCTGTTCACCCACACCAGCACGTTTCGCCAGTTCGTCTATTACTTCTGTTTCGATAAGCGTGGAATCCATATCAAAGCAAATCAGTCTTCGCATACGGCGGTACATAGTATCTTTCTGGAAAGAAAAGTCCATTTCGAGCGTACTGCTTAAACGCATCAGTTCTCCCTGAAGCTCGTCAATGTCACGAGGAGTTCCACGTACGGAGAATTCAATACATGCACGTACACTGGCTTTTTGTTCGTCCAAAGGAACACGACCTGTCAGACGACGGATGGCATCGATGTTCAATCCCTGGTTCGCCAGAATTTTGGTTGCGCCTGCTATTTGTTGGGCAGTCAGTTTTCTTCCCAACAAGGTGAGAATATATCTGTTTTTACCCTGCATACTTACCCATTCTTCGTATTCTTCGCGTGAAATAGGGTAGAACCGGATGTTTATTCCCAATTCGGAAGCCTTGAACAACAGGTTTTTCATGATGTTACCCGAATCTTGTTCGCTGCATTTAAAAAGAATACCCAGCGAAAGAGTGCTGTGAATGTCTGCCTGACCGATATCCATTATGTCTACATCATATCCTGAAAGGATATCTGTTATGGAGGCAGTAAGCCCCGGACGGTCCAGACCGCTGATACGTATTAATACGAGTTCGGTATTTGTCTTATCCATGTATATAATGCTGATATTAGTTGCAAATATACTGTTTTCTCATAAACTTGCATAGATATTTGTGAAGATTCTGGACAACCTGAAATATGAAAATATGTTGCAAAACATAAAATATAGCATTTTTATTAGGTCATAAAATAAAAAGTGCTTATCTTTGCGGCAGATTTCTCAAAAATATGATATGAATCTTCGTTAGTAAGATGCATTTCATCAAGCAATGTTCCGGGTAGAAATCACTGTGAAAGGGCAGTCCCGGATAGTATTAACTAAAATCAAATTACATGATTAAAAGTGTAAAATGGTTTTTTGTTGTATTAGTTATTGGTTCCCTAATCTCTCTTAGCTTTAGTAAAGAGAGTATCCCTGCAGAGAAACTGAAGTTGGGTGATGCAGCCCCTCAGTTGATGCTTTGCGATTCAGTGCAGCTGCTCGACCTGCACGATGCCCGTGAGGGTTATACGTTGTTGAGCTTCTGGGCAAGTTACGATGCGGCGTCCAGAGAAAAAAATGCCGCATTGGCGCATCTGGCAGATAAACATAGCCAGATAAAGATGATTTCTGTTTCTTTCGACCGTTATGTTTCGGTTTTCAACGCAACGGTAAAGCAAGACGGACTTTTGAAGAACGACTGCTATGTGGAAACAGATGGTTCCGATTCGGAAATATTCCGAGCATACGACCTGGAGCGCGGTTTTAAGAATTATCTGATAGATAGCCGCGGAATTATTGTGGCAAAAAATGTAACCGCAACCGAATTGGCTTCTTACCTGAATTAATGATAAGGTGGGAAGGTGGAGTAGATGAATTTTGAATACAACAAAAAGCAAAAAGTTGTCCTGATTTCAGATTTTTCTGAAGCGGGCAACTTATTTTTTTGTACATATTTTCAGAAAACATCGAGAATTATTGTATAAAAGATGCTGATGTTTTTCCCCTTATTACGTGTTGTTTTTTTTATAGCCTTTTTGCCCTTTACGTATGGATCGTTTTTATCTGCTTTAGCAAACATCTTTTCGATGGAATGTAAAGGCAGCGTGGATGACGTAAAGGGCTAAAAGGTACAACTTTTCTTTATTTTGGAGCTTTGCGGTACAAATAAATGGCAATAAACAGATACAGTATGTTTGGAATCCATACGGCAATGGCAGGCATCATGTTTCCGTTTATGGCAAAGGTCGATGAAATGGTCTGGAACAGAATATACGAGAAACTGAGTCCCAGTCCGATACCTAAGTGCAAGCCCATTCCTCCTTTTACTTTTCGTGAAGACAGTGACAAGCCGATGGAAGTCAGAATAAATGCAGCAAACGACATGGCTATACGGCGGTGGTATTCTACCTCAAACTCCTTGATATTGGCAAAACCTCGCTGTTTCTGTTTACTGATGTATTCTTTAAGCTGAGGGCTAGTCATTGTTTCCTGCTGTCCGCGTGTGATAAGAAAATCCTGAGGTTCCATCTTTATGATAGAATCCAGGCGGTCGCCTCGCGTAATATATTCACGCATGCCTCTCATTTCACGTATCATGTAATCTCTGATAATCCAGCGGTGATACATAGTGGTGTCGTATGTAGCACGGCGTGCAGTAAGGTGTGATACCAGCTTATGGTCTTCAAACTTGTCAAGAGAGAAGTGGTAGCCGCTTTTACTGTAAGCATCGTATCGCTCCATGTAGGCAACTACTCCGCTGTCTACTTCAAGTTGAATGTTTCGTGCATAGTCGGCCGATTTCTTTTTCTTGTAGCGTTCTTCGAATTTCAAACGGGTGACGCTTCCGGTAGGAATGACTTCCGTACCTAATACGAATGTTACGGCAGAAATGATTCCTGCCGAAATCATATAAGGGACCATAAGGCGCTTAAAACTCATTCCGGTAGAAAACATGGCAATGATTTCAGAGTTTTCCGCCAGTTTGGATGTGAAGAAGATAACCGCAATGAAGACGAACAACGGACTGAACAAGTTTGTATAATAAGGTATGAAGTTCAGGTAGTAGTCGAATACAATAGCCTTCAGCGGTGCCTTGTTATTGATGAAGTGGTCGATATTTTCGTTTACATCGAAAACTACGGCAATAGAAATAATCAAAGCAATGGCGAAAAAGTACGTTCCCAAAAACTTGACAATAATATAACGGTCAAGTCGTTTCAGCCATTTCTTCTTAAACAGTTCTTTCAGTTGGAATTTGCTTATCTGTTTCATTACCATGATTCTTTTTATAATCGTGTAGAAATGCGTTTCACCATAGCAGGCTTCCAGGTAGAGAAGTCGCCGGCGATGATGTGTTTGCGCGCTTCGCCTACCAGCCACAGGTAGAAAGCCAGATTATGTATGGAAGCAATCTGCAAGGCAAGCAACTCTTGAGCATGGAACAAATGACGCAGATAAGCTCGGCTATACATCGTATCTACATACGAAGCTCCGTCGGCTTCGATAGGAGAGAAGTCGTTTTCCCATTTCTTATTACGCATGTTCATGATGCCGTCTTTGGTGAAAAGCATACCGTTTCGTCCGTTGCGGGTAGGCATTACACAGTCGAACATGTCGACTCCCCGTTCGATACCTTCCAGTATGTTTACCGGGGTTCCTACACCCATCAGATAACGTGGCTTGTCGGTAGGCAGTATTTCGTTGACTACCTCAATCATTTCGTACATCTTTTCAGTAGGTTCTCCTACTGCCAATCCGCCGATAGCGTTTCCATCCGCATTTTTTGAAGCGATGTATTCAGCCGAACGCCGGCGCAGATCGGGATACACACATCCCTGTACAATCGGGAAGAGTGACTGCTGGTAACCATATTTAGGTTCGGTTTCATTAAAACGGGTAATGCAACGGTCCAGCCAGCGGTGAGTTAGTTCCATTGACTTCTTGGCATAATTGTAGTCAGCTGTACCTGGAGTACATTCATCGAAAGCCATCATGATGTCAGCTCCGATGGTACGTTCGATATCCATTACACGTTCGGGAGTAAACAGATGTTTAGAGCCATCGATGTGTGAACGAAACTCCACTCCTTCTTCTCTCATTTTACGGATGCCGGCAAGAGAAAATACCTGAAAACCTCCGCTGTCTGTCAGCATCGGACGGTCGAAGCCGTTGAATTTATGTAGTCCACCGGCTTTTTCCAGTGTGTCAAGTCCGGGACGAAGGTACAAATGATAGGTATTTCCCAAAATAATTTGTGCCTTAATGTCTTCTTTCAGTTCGTGCAGATGAACGGCTTTCACACTGCCCAGTGTTCCCACAGGCATGAAGATAGGCGTTTCTATCTGCCCGTGGTCGGTTGTAATCAGTCCGGCGCGGGCGTTGGAACGCGGGTCTGTATATTGTAATTCAAATTTCATGTTATAAGCGAGCTTTTACTTTTCTTCTTTTTTCTCGTCAGTCACGGTAAAATCTATGGCATCAGCTACTTTTTCGTCTGTCAGTGCCAGTGTAAGGACTTCTTTTATATCCTTTACATAGTGGAAGTTCAATCCTTTCAGGTACAATGGCTGAATCTCTTCTATGTCCTTGCGGTTTTCTTCGCAGAGAATAATATCAGTGATTCCGGCACGTTTGGCTGCCAGGATTTTTTCTCTGATTCCACCTACCGGCAATACTTTTCCACGAAGTGTAATCTCACCTGTCATAGCCAGGTTCGCTTTTACTTTCCGCTGGGTAAGTGCCGAAGCCAGCGAGGTAACCATCGTGATGCCGGCAGAAGGACCGTCTTTAGGAATTGCTCCTTCTGGTACGTGTATATGAATATTCCAGTTGTCGAAAATGCCTTCAGGCAGATCGAGCAGATGGGTATGTGCTTTCAGATACTCCAGAGCCAGCATAGCTGATTCTTTCATGACATCTCCTAAGTTACCAGTCAGGGTAAGTCGTCCACCTTTTCCTTTGCTCAAGCTGGTCTCTACGAACAGGATTTCTCCTCCTACGGCAGTCCATGCAAGGCCTGTTACTACACCTGCATATTCATTTCCCTGATACTTGTCGCGTGAATATTCCGGAACTCCCAGATATTGTCTGATATCGGCAGGTTTCAGTTCATGCAGCCCTTCGAACTTGTCGCTGGCAATCTCGAGAGCTATTTTGCGCATTACCTTGCTGATTTTCTTTTCCAGTTCACGTACTCCGCTTTCGCGTGTATAGTTTTCTATGATATACTCAATGGCAGGTTTGGTAAACTTTACATGTTCACGCTTTAAACCTGTAGCCTCCATTTCTTTCGGGATAAGATGGCGGCGGGCAATTTCTATTTTCTCTTCGGTGATATATCCACTTACTTCAATCAGCTCCATACGGTCGAGCAACGGAGTCGGAATCGTACCCAGATTGTTTGCCGTAGCAATGAACATGACTTTCGACAAATCGTAGTCGAGATCAATGTAATTGTCGTGGAACGAGTTATTTTGTTCCGGGTCGAGAACTTCAAGCATAGCTGAAGCTGGATCTCCCTGACGGTCACTGCTTAATTTATCTATCTCATCGAGGATGATAACCGGATTTGAGGCTTCTGCCTTGATAAGACTTTTAATGATACGTCCTGGCATTGCTCCGATGTATGTTTTGCGATGTCCGCGTATTTCTGCTTCATCATGTACGCCTCCTAGCGACATACGTATGTATTTGCGCTTGAGGGCGGCAGCGATAGAGCGTCCCAACGATGTCTTACCAACTCCCGGAGGGCCGTACAGACAAATGATCGGTGATTTCAGGTCGCCTTTCAGTTTTAAGACAGCAAGATGTTCCAATATACGCTCTTTTACCTTTTCCAGTCCGTAATGATCTTTATTCAGAACTTTTTCCGCGTTGGGTATGTTCAGGACGTCTGTAGTATAGACCTCCCATGGCAATGCCAATAACGTTTGCAGGTAGTTGAGCTGTACGTTGTAGTCGGGCGACTGTGGATTGATGCGCTCCAGTTTCGAAACTTCGCGTTCGAAAACTTCGGCTACTTCTTTTTTCCACTTTTTCTCCTTTCCTTTCTTGCGGAGTTCTTCTATTTCATCATCCTGTCCGTGTCCCAACTCATCCTGAATATTCTTTATCTGTTGTTGCAAGAAATATTCACGCTGCTGTTTGTCAAGTTCTTCCCGTGTACGCATCTGAATATCTTGCTTCAGATTTGCCAACTTGGTTTCGCGGTTGAGCACTTGTATCAGATTGTACAAGCGGTCTTTCAGTGTATTCTGGTTGAGCAAATGAAACTTGTCTTCTATCGAAAGAGGGAAGTTTGTACAGATATAATCTACAAGAATGTGGTTCTTTGGTAAATTCTTTAAAGCGAAAGTGATATCCGGGCTTATCTGTTCTGATGCTTCGATATAATTATTGCTTAACTCGATGCAG
The DNA here is from genome assembly GCF_000154845.1 of Phocaeicola coprocola DSM 17136. Classification (GTDB taxonomy): domain Bacteria; phylum Bacteroidota; class Bacteroidia; order Bacteroidales; family Bacteroidaceae; genus Phocaeicola; species Phocaeicola coprocola. The sequence continues at coordinate 15,896 of NZ_DS981490.1, forward strand.
GTGTCCATCAAAGCCTTGAATTCGTCAGAATCTGTCGGTTCCATCTGCTCTTCTATCAGGCTTACTTTTCCTCTCAGGTAGGGGCGTGTACCTGTTGCTTCATCAAGATGTACCTTGATGTTGCTTGCCTGAAGGATGACAGTTGTGTTTCCACCAGGCATTTCGAATACGCGTAATACGCGTCCGATAACAGCAACAGGATGCAAGTCTGATATTCCGGGATCTTCTACTTCTGCAACTTTTTGTGTGGCAATGATAATATGTTTTTTATCTTTCATCGCGTCATGCACAAGTTTCAGTGTAGTACGTCGGCCAGCAGTGACAGGCATGACTACGCTGGGAAACATTACCATGTTGCGTAAAGTCATGATGGGGAATTCCTTCTCCAGTTCATCTGCTGACAGATTTTCGGGAGCAGTTTCTATTTCTGTTACCATTGAAAGTTCATCATTTCCAGTTTTTATCGAACTGTCCGTTTCTATTTTCTTTCTTCTTACCATATTCGCGTTTTGTGTATTTTTAATAAGAGCATGTTTGAAAGCTCAAAAACGAGTACAAAGTTAATCATTCCACTTCGAATACGGAAGCGGATTTGTCGTAAATGCAATGTGTCAAACAAAATAAATGACACTTTTACACTGAAAAGCCATGTATTTTATTTATTTTTGACGGAAAATAAGAAATATAAGTAATATGCCTAATCCATATTTTAAGTTCAAGCAGTTCACGGTTTTTCACGATCGTTGCGCCATGAAAGTTGGTACAGACGGTGTGCTTCTCGGAGCATGGGTGCAAGTCGACACGGCAAAAAGGGTGCTTGATATAGGGACGGGAACAGGTTTGATTGCCCTGATGGTGGCCCAGCGTTCTGCTGCTTGTGTCGTAGGAACTGATATTGACGGGGAGGCTGTAGAACAGGCAATGGAAAATGTAAATGCATCACCGTGGAAAAATCGGATCTGTATCTGCCGGAAAGATGTTATGCAGATGAATGGAGAGGAATATGGAAGTTTCGATGTAATAGTGTCTAATCCTCCCTATTTTGTGGAAGAAGTACGTTGCCCGGATGAACGACGGGATACGGCACGGCATACGGGAAACCTTACATTTGGAAATTTGTTGACTGCGGTAGAAAAGCTTTTGACGGAAGATGGAGTTTTTTCTGTGATTATTCCGGCAGATGCTGGCGATTTCTTCGTTTCCCTTGCTGCGGAGAAACATCTTTATATACAACGGAAGACGTTGGTTCATACTAAACCTGGGGCTGAGCCTAAACGTGTGTTACTGGCTTTTGGTCGGAAGATATGTGCCTATGATACAGAGCATCTGGTTGTAGAGCTGGATCGTCATGTGTACAGCAAAGACTATATTGAACTGACGAAAGATTTTTATTTGAATATGTAGATACTTTTACGCCCTATACCTGAACGGAATAGGGCGTGATCTGGTTAAAATCTTTAATTTCTTTTGGATAGCCTGCGTAATAAGTTGTGGTTTATCTGCAAAAGTTCTTTGTGCTTACGCGTAATGGCTGATGTAATCGGGCGGCTACCTATAAAATCGGTAAAATGTTGAAGCACATTAAATGCCTCTACACCCGACTTTGTTTTCTGTGGAGCTATTACTTTAAGTCCTTTTGAAATAACTTCCACCTCAAGGTCTTTTCCTCCCATAGCGGGATCTCCGTCGAAATGGAATACTCCTTCCTTCGTGCGATGTATGGTAATCTTTTTTTCTTTCAGTGTCTTAATGCGGCTGTTTTGGTCAATTGTCTTGTTGAACAGCTGGAAAGAAAGTGCCGGGACATCCAGAACAGTAAAAGGCTCAAGTATAGTGATATCCATCATGCCATCCGTAAGTGACGCCTGGGGAGCTATATAGGCGTTGTTACCGTATTGTGAAGCATTGGCACATGCTATTAAAAAGGCCTTATAACGTACAGTGCCCGAAGAATTTTCTATCTCGTATGTTTCTGGCCGATAGGTAAGACTTTCGTGCAAGGTATTTTCAAGATAGGTGAGTAGTCCTCTCTTTCCTGAATCGGCGAATTTAAGGCTTACGAAAGCATCGAAACCAACTCCGCAGGTGCAGAAGAAAGGGCGACTGTCTATCGTTCCGTAATCGATGGTTTTAATATAGCCTTGATTTAAGACATCAATAGCTCCGCGTGCTTCCAGAGGAATGTGCAAATGTCTTGCCAATCCGTTGCCCGATCCGCAAGGAATAATTCCCATGGCCGTGTCAGTATGTATAAGTGAGCGTCCTATTTCATTGATAGTTCCGTCTCCTCCTATAGCTACCACGATGTCTTTTTTCTCTTCGGCAGCCTGGCGGGCTATTTCGATAGCATGTCCGGCATATTCGGTTTTACGTATCGTATAATTATATAATGAGTGGTCTAGTCTTTTCTCTATCTGGTGCAAGATAAACTCTTTGCTGTGAGTGCCTGATATAGGATTGACTATAAATACTATTTCTTTTTTTGAATCCATTTTGCGGGTGGGTTGGTTTTTAAGTAAACAAAAGTACGACTATTTTGTTTATCAGATGGTATTTTTTATGTATAAATGATGTCAGAGAAGTTTTTTTTGCTTTAACGAGCACATGAAATAATGAAAATTATTATCTTTGCACACTCTTTTTTGAAATTGCCGGCATGAAGCGTCCGGTTAATATAAATAATGTAAGTCGTTCAGGGCTTACCAGCTATTAGAATATGGGATTATTACAAGACAAACTAAGTAAATTCAGAACACCTCAGATGTACATGGAGAGAGGTGTGTATCCTTACTTCCGCGAAATTGACAGTGCTCAAGACACAGAGGTAATTATGGATGGAAAAAAGGTTTTGATGTTCGGATCTAATTCTTACATGGGACTGACTCACGACCAGCGCATTATCGATGCAGCTATTGCTGCTACCCGCAAGTATGGAACCGGATGTGCCGGTTCGCGTTTGTTGAACGGAACTCTTGATATCCATGTGGAACTGGAAAAGGAGTTGGCAGAATTTGTGGGAAAAGATGAAGCGTTGTGCTTTTCTACCGGTTTCACTGTAAATGAAGGTGTTATCCCACAGCTTGCCGGACGCGGTGACTATATTATTTGTGATGACCGCGACCATGCTTCTATTGTCGACGGACGTCGCCTTTCTTTTGCTACTCAGCTGAAGTACAAACACAATGACATGGAAGCGCTGGAAAAAGAGCTTCAAAAATGTGAACCTGATGCTATCAAACTGATTGTTGTAGATAGCGTATTCTCTATGGAAGGTGATTTGGCAAATCTGCCTGAAATCGTTCGCCTGAAGAAGAAATACAATGCTACTGTATATGTAGACGAAGCTCACGGTCTTGGTGTATTCGGAAGAAACGGACGCGGTGTATGCGATCATTTTGGAGTAACTGAAGATATTGACTTGATTATGGGTACATTCTCTAAGTCATTGGCTTCTATCGGAGGTTTTGTTGCTGGTGATAAGGATGTAATCAACTGGTTGCGCCACAATGCACGTTCTTACATATTCCAGGCTAGTAATACTCCTGCTGCTACTGCTGCGGCAATGGAAGCTCTGCATATTTTCAAGACAGAGCCGGAACGTCAGGAAAACTTGTGGAAAATTACAAATTATGCATTGAAGCGTTTCCGTGAAACTGGCTTTGAAATCGGAGAAACAGAAAGCCCTATTATTCCGTTGTATGTGCGTGATACAGATAAAACTTTTGAGGTAACTAAGCTTGCTTTTGATGAAGGTGTGTTTATAAATCCTGTTATTCCGCCTGCATGTGCACCTCAGGATACATTAGTGCGTTTTGCATTGATGGCTACTCATACAAAGGAACAAGTGGACTTTGCAATAGAAAAGTTAACTAAATGTTTCAAACAACTGGATATATTGAAATAACATTATATTCGACTTTTTTAAGGACTTTTGAAAGGAGGTTTTACTATGGGAGCTGCTGGTAATAAAAAACCGAAAGGCATGCATAAAAAACATGCTCCGGCTTATCAAGTAGAAGAGGCCATTCATGAAAATGACCTGAAAAAAGGAAAAAAGAAATAAATCGTTTTGACGGTTTGTTTTAGAAAAAGGGTTATATTTAGAGCGTCCGATGCTTTGCAGAGGAGCTCGGATATAACCCTTTTGTTATTATTATGTTTTAACTTTAATGTGATATGATACTGAATGAAAGAGACAGTCGCCATGAGCAGGTGTTACAGATTGCTCAACAGATGATGATTGCTGCACGTACTGCTCCGAAAGCGAAAGGAGTAGATATCATTGAGGTGGCAATGGTGACGGAAAGTAATATTCGTATTCTTTCGGATACGATGAAGCAGATGTATGAGGAGAACGGGTTTAAGTTTTTCTTGCGTGATGCTGATAATATTCTGGAAGCTGAGTGTGTGGTACTGATTGGTACGCACGACCATCCGCATGGGATGAACTGCGGGCATTGTGGTTTCGCAACTTGTGGAGAAAGAGAAGATGGTGTTCCGTGTGCTATCAATAGTGTAGATGTAGGTATTGCAATAGGTTCGGCTTGTTCTGTTGCAGCCGATAACAGAGTAGATACTCGTGTTATGTTTTCTGCGGGACTTGCCGCACAGCAACTTGACTGGCTGGATGGATGTACGCAAGTGTATGCTATTCCTGTAAGTGCGTCCTCTAAAAATCCTTTTTTTGACCGGAAGCCTAAAAATCCGTAATAAGTTTTGCCGCAGGAAGAGCATGCTTACTTCCTGCGGTGATTTCTTTAAGCTAAAATAAATTTTTCTACTACAGCTGCTACACCATCTTCATCGTTCGATAGAGTAATATAGTCAGCATTTTCACGTACAACAGGTTGAGCATTTGCCATTGCGACTCCTAAACCTGCGTATTGTATCATAGAGAGATCGTTGAAGCCATCACCTACAGCAATCATCTCTTCTTTTTTCATATTTATTTCTTTCAGCAGGACAGAAAGGGAGCGTGCTTTATCGATACCTTTGGGAACCAGTTCCAAAAAATAAGGTTCGGAACGGAATACGCCCATCCGATCTTTCAAGTGGTCGTACATTTCTTTTTCCAATACAGCCAGTCGGGTAGGATCTCCAACTATCAGACACTTGGTGATAGGATGATTTATTGCTTTAAGAAAATTGTCTACTTTCTTAATTTTCATAACATTAAGCAATGCTTCTTTGAGAACGTATTCGTCGTCTGGATGCTCTGTCAGTACGTATTCGTTCTCGTAGCTGACGATGGCGAAATTATTGTCTTTGGCGCACTGGTATAAATAGGGAAGCACTTCGGGGTCCAGTAGGTTTTTATACATCATTTCACCGGTTTTCCAGTCGATGATTTCTCCTCCATTATAAGAAAGAATATATCCCTCATACTTGTCCAGTTCCAACTGGTTTGCCAATGGGACAACTCCGTAGGTTGGTCTTCCTGATGCAAGGACTATTTTGAGTCCGCGTTTTTGTGCTTCAATCAAAGTGGTACGTGTATGTTCGGTAATGACCTTTTTAGAATTGGTCAGTGTTCCGTCAAGATCGAGTACTAAAAGTTTATATTTCATAATTTGTAAAAGGTGTTTTTTGTCTGTGCAAAGATAGCATAAATCGAATTTTATTCTTATATTTCGAGATAACAAATATTAGAATCTGTAAAAAGCTTCAGCTTTTTAGTTAGGTTTTTGGAAGAGATTTTCTTGTTTAGAAGTATTGCAGTATAATAATATAAGGAGATAGGTGTTATGGATATCTTTTGGGATTTTGCTTTACGGCTTTTTGTTGCTGGTGCAATGGGAGTTTTAATAGGCTTGGAACGTGAGTATCGTGCAAAGGAAGCTGGTTATCGTACTCATTTTCTAGTAGCTTTGGGAAGTGCATTGATGATGATTGTTTCTCAATATGGATTTATGGAAGTGCTGAAAACGGATTTGATTCGTCTGGATCCGAGTCGGATTGCTGCACAGGTAGTGAGTGGAATTGGTTTTATCGGTGCTGGGACAATTATTTTGCAGAAGCAGATTGTTAGGGGGCTGACTACAGCGGCAGGTATCTGGGCGACCTCGGGAATTGGGCTTGCGGTAGGGGCTGGAATGTATGCGGTCGGGATATCGGCTACACTGTTGGTCTTGTTGGGCTTGGAAACGCTAAGTTATTTTTTTAAAAGCATAGGCTTACGTAATATGATGATTGATTTCTCTACAGATGACAAAGAAGCTATCAAAAGAGTATCTAAAAAGTTTAATACACGAAATTATGTGGTAGTATCTTATGAGATGACAGAAGCATATACAAACGGAAAGAATGTTTATCACGTAAGTATGGTAGTGAAAGCTAAAAGGATAAATGAGGAAGGGTTGTTGCTGATGTTTTTACAGGATTTTCCGGATATAACAGTTACTCGGATTATCTGATTGGTAGGCCGTTCATAAAAGAACAACAGGTTGCATCTATATATAAAAAAGATGCAACCTGTTGTTTTTATGAATCCAAATTGAATTTTAACCGATGAATACATTAACGGTCAGAAATATGCAATCGCCTTCTTGATTCATGTCAAAATCAATTTTATCTTCTCTTGCCAACCAGCCTATGGCTGCATTCAACTCTCTATCCGACAAGCCGGAAATTTCTTTTAATTGTTCATATTCCCAGTGCTTATTGTCCTTTAATATGTTCCAAACAATGCCTGCGTTTTCGCCAATTTGCGTTTTGTTCATGTGGTTGTGATTTAAATGGTTTATATTAGGTTTTTAAAATGGTCTGTAGCAAAAATAAGCTAATTCCGAGGATATTGTATGTCTTTTTGATGAATTGTTTTCAAAATGTTCGGTTTTTAACTTTAATTATACTCTGAATGTTTTTTGCTTCTGTAGAGTGGTATTTTTTTGTTTGATTAATCGGATTTTCTATTTTTTTTCTGTTAACTTTGCAAAACGTAAAAAAGAAAGATAAAAATTATGAGGAGGAATAAGGTAAATTGGGTGGTCCCTAAAGGGGTGGAATTGACCGAGTTGGACAAAAAAGTGCTTTATTATCAGAATAAAGGCCATGAGGTTCCTACCCGCAAATTGATTAAAACTCCTGAACAGATAGAAGGTATTCGCAGGAGCGGTATGCTGAATACGGCAGTATTGGATAAAGTGGCAGAGGTGATTCGTGAAGGAATGAGTACCGCCGAAATAGATAAGATAGTATATGATTATACTGTAAGCCATGGAGGAATACCTGCTCCTCTGAACTATGAAGGATTCCCGAAAAGTGTGTGTACCTCTGTAAATGAAGTCGTATGTCACGGTATACCTTCGGAAGAAGAGATTTTGGAAGAAGGGGATATTGTCAATGTAGATGTTACTACTATTTTAAACGGATATTACGCAGATGCATCTCGCATGTTTATTATAGGTAAGACTACTCCGGAGAAAGAAAAACTAGTTCGTGTTGCTAAAGAGTGTTTGGAAATAGGCATAAATGCTGCGCAACCTTTTTCTTTTGTCGGAGATATTGGAAATGCAATAGAAAAACATGCTAAAAAGAACGGATTTTCTGTAGTTCGCGATTTGTGTGGACATGGAACTGGTGTTGAGTTTCATGAAGAGCCGGATGTATTGCATTATGGAAGAAAAGAAACAGGTATGTTGCTGGTTCCAGGTATGGTTTTCACTATCGAACCTATGATTAATATGGGTACATGGGAAGTTTTTATAGATGAAGAAGACGGATGGACGGTAGTGACTGAAGATGAATTGCCTTCTGCGCAGTGGGAACATACGTTTGTTATGACCGACAATGGTCTGGAAATATTGACATATTAATAATGAATATATATTATGGATACTATTATATTAGGTATAGAGTCTTCTTGTGATGATACTTCGGCTGCTGTCATAAAAAATGGCGTTTTGTTGTCGAGTGTTATAGCGAGTCAGGCTGTACATGAATCTTATGGAGGAGTAGTTCCTGAACTTGCTTCCCGTGCCCATCAGCAAAATATTGTGCCGGTAGTGCATGAAGCTTTAAAGCGTGCTGGTGTAACAAAGGAGCAGCTTAGTGCTATTGCTTTTACTCGTGGTCCAGGATTGATGGGGTCTTTGCTGGTAGGTGTGTCGTTCGCAAAAGGTTTGGCGCGCTCTTTAAATATTCCGATGATTGATGTTAATCATCTGCAAGGACATGTGTTAGCTCATTTCATTAAAGAATCAGAAGAAGATGCTGATCAACCCAAATTCCCTTTTATTTGCTTATTGGTTTCCGGTGGAAATTCGCAGATTATCCGTGTGAATGCGTACAACGATATGCAGGTTTTGGGGCAGACTATTGATGATGCTGCGGGTGAAGCAATTGATAAATGCTCTAAAGTAATGGGATTGGGGTATCCGGGTGGTCCTATTATTGATAAGCTGGCGCGACAGGGAAATCCTCTTGCATATACTTTTAGCAAACCTCATATTCCAGGGTATGATTACAGCTTTAGCGGATTGAAAACATCATTCCTTTATTCATTACGCGATTGGTTAAAAGAGGATCCTGATTTTATAGAGCATCATAAAACAGATTTGGCTGCTTCGCTGGAAAAAACGATTGTAGATATCCTTATGGATAAACTGCGTAAAGTGGTAAAAGATACAGGTGTAAATGAAGTGGCTGTGGCGGGAGGAGTATCAGCAAACAACGGTTTGCGTAATGCTTACCGCGAGCATGCGGCAAAATATGGATGGAAGATATATATTCCTAAGTTTGGTTATACGACAGACAATGCTGCTATGATTGCCATTACTGGATATTATAAGTTTTTGGACAAGGATTTTTGCACAATAGACAAACCCGCATATTCACGGGTTACAATTAAGTAACATTAATCAAAGAAATTATTATGTCAGTAGAAACTAAAACACTAAGCAAGGAAATTAGTGAAATATTTTGGCGGGAAGGTTTTACATTGGCTACAGCAGAAAGTTGTACCGCAGGAAATGTAGCTGCAATAATAACAGCTATTCCTGGAAGTTCTCGTTTTTATAAAGGGGGAATTGTTGCTTATGACAATAAAGTAAAGCAGGATTTACTTCATGTAAAAGCTGAAACTTTGGAACAATGTGGAGCTGTAAGTGAAGAAACTGTTATAGAAATGGTAAAAGGCGCAATGCAGACACTTGAAGTTGATTACGCAATGGCTACATCAGGTATAGCTGGTCCGGCAGGAGGAACCCCAGAAAAACCGGTCGGTACAATCTGGATTGCTGCAGGTAATAGCGAAAAAGTAATTACTGCAAAGTTGACAGAGGATGAGGGAAGAGAGAAAAATATACAGGCTGCAACTAAAAAAGCCCTGCAATTATTGCTTGAACTCTGCCAAAATCAAGAAAATGAGTGATGAAACGATAATTAGTTACAGAAAAGCTTGTGTATATAAAATAAAATCACTTATTTTGCACTCCGTTTGAGAGAAATAGGAATAAAACTATAAAAACTAGATAGAAATGTCGAAAATTTGTCAAATTACCGGAAAAAAAGCCATGATTGGCAACAATGTTTCACACTCAAAGAGAAGAACTAAAAGAACTTTCGATGTGAACTTGTTTACTAAGAAATTCTACTATGTAGAACAGGATTGCTGGATTAGCCTGAATATCTGTGCTAACGGCTTGCGAGTTATTAACAAAAAAGGCCTGGACGCTGCGCTGAATGAAGCTGTTGCTAAAGGTTACTGTGATTGGAAAACTATCAAAATTATTGGTTAATTAAAAGGAGAGAAAGACTATGGCTAAGAAAGCTAAGGGTAATAGAGTACAGGTAATCCTTGAATGCACAGAAATGAAGGATAGCGGTATGCCGGGAACTTCTCGTTATATTACTACAAAAAACAGAAAAAATACCGCTGAAAGATTGGAATTGAAAAAGTACAATCCTATTTTGAAAAGAGTAACAGTACATAAAGAAATTAAATAATAAGAAACCATGGCAAAGAAAACAGTCGCAACCCTTCAGACAGGTAAAGAAGGACGTTCTTATACTAAGGTTATCAAAATGGTTAAGTCACCTAAGACTGGTGCTTATGTTTTTGATGAACAAATGGTTCCTAACGAAAAAGTTCAGGACTTCTTTAAGAAATAATATTATTTTCTGATAGATAAAAAAGTTCCTTTTGTCGGAAGACAAAGGGGACTTTTTTTATTGTTTCTATTCTCTTGTGAGGGTGGATAATATGCTTTACAGGATCTGGTGTCGTAAATAATGATGTAATATTTATTTGTGAGTGAACAAGAATAGTTATATCTTTGTATCATAAATAGATAATAAACATAAGCCGTATGGGATTTTTTAGTTTTTTTTCGAAGGAAAAGAAGGAAACTTTGGACAAAGGTTTATCCAAAACAAAAGAAAGTGTTTTTGGTAAGATAGCTCGTGCTGTCGCCGGAAAGTCTAAAGTGGACGATGAAGTGTTGGATAATCTGGAAGAGGTTCTGATAACTTCTGATGTTGGAGTGGAAACAACACTGAAGATTATTAAACGCATCGAAAAAAGAGTTGCTCAAGATAAATATGTAAATACGCAAGAGCTTAATAATATTTTGCGTGAAGAAATTGCTGCTCTGCTTACTGAAAACAATACGGTCGATTCAGAAGAATTTACTGTTCCCGAAGGGAAAAAGCCTTACGTGATAATGGTAGTCGGAGTGAATGGAGTAGGAAAGACTACCACCATCGGTAAACTGGCTTATCAGTTTAAAAAAGCAGGGAAGTCTGTTTATCTGGGTGCTGCCGATACTTTCCGTGCCGCTGCCGTAGAACAGTTGGTGATTTGGGGAGAGCGTGTAGGAGTTCCTGTTATAAAACAAAAAATGGGATCTGATCCTGCTTCTGTTGCTTTTGATACTTTAAGCTCTGCTGTTGCCAATAATGCCGATGTGGTTATTATTGATACAGCCGGACGTTTGCATAATAAAATAGGCCTGATGAACGAGCTGACTAAGATTAAAAATGTAATGCAGAAAGTTGTTCCAGATGCTCCGCATGAAATATTGTTGGTGCTGGATGGTTCTACAGGACAGAATGCTTTTGAACAAGCCAAGCAGTTTACACTGGCAACAGAGGTGAATGCAATGGCGATAACAAAGCTTGACGGTACAGCGAAGGGAGGAGTTGTAATTGGTATCTCTGATCAGTTTAAGATACCTGTTAAATATATTGGTTTGGGCGAAGGTATAGAAGATTTACAGATCTTCCGTCGCCGAGAATTTGTTGATTCATTGTTTGGTACAGCTAACAAATGAGAAAAAATACAATAGACATTATTACGCTAGGGTGCTCCAAGAATCTTGTTGATTCGGAGAAGCTGATGAAACAGCTTGAAGCCAATGGATATAAAGTTACTCATGACAGTGAAAATCCTCAAGGGGAAATTGCAGTCATAAATACGTGCGGATTCATAGGTGATGCTAAGGAGGAGTCAATAAATATGATTCTTGAGTTCTGCCAGGCTAAGGAAGAAGGACGTTTGAAGAAGCTTTATGTGATGGGATGTCTTTCGGAGCGGTACTTGAAAGAACTGCAGGTAGAAATTCCTCAAGTAGATAAATTCTATGGTAAGTTTAACTGGAATGAACTATTGGCAGATTTAGGTAAGACATATCATTCAGATTTTGCTATAGAGCGTCATCTGACAACACCTAAGCATTATGCCTATTTGAAAATATCAGAAGGCTGTGACCGTAAATGTTCATATTGTGCGATTCCTATTATAACAGGAAAGCATGTATCCCGTCCTATGGAGGAAATATTGGACGAGGTACGTTTGCTCGTTTCAGAGGGCGTAAAAGAGTTTCAGGTTATCGCTCAGGAATTAACCTACTATGGCGTTGATCTGTATAAAAAGCAAATGCTTCCGGAACTCATAGAACGTATGGCTGAAATTCCAGGTGTGAAATGGATACGTTTGCATTATGCTTATCCTGCACATTTCCCAAAAGAACTGTTCCGTGTGATGCGTGAACATGATAATGTGTGCAAATACATGGATATTGCCTTACAGCATATCAGTGATAATATGCTGTCGAAGATGCGTCGTCACGTAACAAAAGAGGAAACATATCAGTTGATAGAGGAGTTTCGTAAAGAGGTTCCGGGAATTCATCTGCGCACAACGTTGATGGTAGGCCATCCGGGAGAAACAGATCAGGATTTTGAGGAGCTTAAAGAGTTTGTCCGTAAGGCACGTTTTGATCGTATGGGAGCATTTGCCTATTCGGAAGAAGAAGGAACTTACTCTGCGAAACATTATAAAGATGATATTCCACAAGACGTGAAACAGAAGCGTCTGGATGAACTGATGGAAATACAGCAGGAAATATCAAATGAATTGAGCCATAATAAAATTGGAAAGGAATTTAAAGTAATCATTGATCGCAAGGAAGGTGATTATTACATTGGCCGTACAGAGTTTGATTCGCCTGAAGTGGATCCGGAAGTCTTGATCAAAGATGAAGGCAGAATGCTTCGTACAGGATCATTCCATCAGGTGAAGGTTTATGATGCAGACGATTTTGATTTATATGCAACGTTAGTATAGCTTTTAAATAATTAAGCGGAAGACATGAACAATAAAGAGTTGATAGGCGAATTGTCACGCCGCTTGGGATATACCAACAAGGATGCGGCACGGTTGCTGACATCAGTTACCGGAATAATGGGTGAAGAGTTACAAGAAGGGAAAGTAATCGCTATTCAGGACTTTGGAACATTTGAAGTCAAGAAGAAAATGGAGCGAATTACTGTAAATCCTGTTACTAAACAACGCTTCCTTGTTCCTCCTAAATTGATTTTGAATTTCAGACCTAGTAATCTCTGGAAAGAACGATTAAAGAAAATCTTCGATAATGAGTGATAAATTCACACAGCAGGACTTGGCTGATTTGCTAGCGCAACGCCATGAAATGAATCCGGCAGATGCAGAAGCATTTGTAAGGACTCTTTTTGCTCTTGTCGAAGAATCTGTAATATCTGATAAATATGTAAAGATTAAGGGACTGGGGACTTTTAAGCTGATAGAGGTTGATGCCCGTGAAAGTATCGACATAAATACGGGGGAGAGGATTGAAATACGAGAACACTCACGTATTTCGTTTACTCCAGATTCAACGATGAGGGAGACCGTAAACAAGCCTTTTAGTCATTTTGAAACAGTTTTGCTTAATGAAAATACTCATTTTGATGATTTAGAGGAAACTTCTGAGTTGGAAGATGATACTGAAGGGCAAGAGGAAGAAACTGTTGAAACAGCTTTTGTAGAAGCTGAAGAAGCATCTCATTCTTGTTTAGAGGGTAGCACACAAACATCTCCCGAAGTAGCAGTGGAAGCTGTTGCTGTAGAAGAAAAATCTGATAAGCAGGAAGATGTTTCGGAAAATGTTATGCAAATGCCTCAAAATGAACTTCCGGAGATTAAGGAGGAACCTGTTCGAAAGAATATATTTCGTTTACCATGGTGCATGTTGGCTACAGTTTTGTTGGCTGGAGTTATTTTAGGAGGTATTGTCGTATGGAGTATGTTTTCAGGAAGAAGGTATATTCCTGAATCTGTAGTTGGGATTCTTATGGAGAAGCAGGCCTCTGACTTGAAACAAGATACTATTGTTCGTAAACCAATCCAGAAGAATTCGGTAATTCAAACTCAACAGATTCTACATGCAAAGGAAGACACTGTGCGTGAATCTGTAGCAATGAGTCCGACACCAGAAAAAACAATCACTCCAGTTGTGAAACGGGAAACCTTGGCAGATACGGTTGAGTATGCTATTACAGGTACAAAAACCACTTATACCATCAGACCGGGAGAAAGTCTGGTGCGTGTCGCATTCAAATTTTATGGAAATAAAAAATTATGGCCCTATTTGGTACAACATAATAAAGATATAATTAAAAATGCAGATGTGGTTCCTGTTGGAACTACGATTAAAATACCGGAATTGTCACCTAAGGCTGATAAGAAATAACGGCATACGTTTCGATATTATTTAAATATCTTTAATCCAATAAGACTTAAACGATAGAAGCAACTAGTTTTTTTAATAAAAATTAGTTGCTTCTGTTAATATAATGCCGTACTTTTGGCTTCGATAAAAAAGGTCAGTTGACCGGTAGTTAAAATGTATATTTGAAAACATAAAAATAAAGAAATTATGGCTGAAGCTATTGACATTCGTGAATTAAACGAGCGCATTGAACGCCAGAGTGCATTCGTGACCAACCTGATGGCTGGTATGGATCAGGTGATTGTTGGTCAAAAACATTTGGTTGAATCATTATTAATCGGTTTATTGGCCGACGGACATATTTTGCTGGAAGGTGTTCCTGGATTGGCAAAAACATTGGCAATCAAAACACTGGCATCGTTAATCGACTCTAAATACAGTCGTATTCAGTTTACCCCAGACTTGCTTCCTGCCGATGTGTTGGGTACAATGATATATAGCCAGCGAGATGAGCAGTTCGTTACAAACAAAGGTCCTATTTTTGCAAATTTTGTTCTTGCTGATGAAATTAACCGTGCTCCTGCGAAAGTACAGAGTGCTTTGCTGGAAGCTATGCAGGAACGTCAGGTTACATTAAGTAAAGAAACTTTCCGCTTGCCTGAACCATTTTTGGTAATGGCAACTCAAAACCCGATCGAACAAGAAGGTACTTATCCATTGCCTGAAGCACAGGTGGACCGTTTCATGTTGAAGGTAATCATTGACTATCCGAAGCTGGAAGAAGAAAAGAAGATTATTCGCCAGAATATATCAGGTGATAAAATTAAGATTTCTCCAATTTTGAAGGCAGAAGATATCATGGAAGCTCGTAAGGTTGTTCATCAGGTTTATCTGGATGAAAAGATTGAGCAGTATATTGCAGACATTGTATTTGCTACTCGTTATCCGGAGAAATATGATTTGAAGGATCTGAAAGGCCTGATAGGTTTCGGAGGATCTCCTCGTGCATCTATTAATCTGGCACTGGCCGCACGAAGCTATGCTTTTATCAAACGTCGTGGATATGTAATTCCGGAAGATGTTCGTGCTGTTGCTCATGACGTGCTTCGTCATCGTATTGGCTTGACTTATGAAGCCGAAGCTACCAATGTTACTTCTGATGAGATTGTAAGCAAGATCTTGAATAAAGTAGAAGTGCCCTAATCATTTATCGGAACGATAAAGAATACTTTGCCTGAGCAATTTGGATTCAGATTGCTCAGGTTGGAGAAGAAAGCATATCATTAAGTAAATGATATGTAATATTTGGTGTATTTTGCTTTGGAAATACAAAGCGTAATCCGAAAATAGAATGGAAACAAGTGAACTATTAAAACGCGTTCGTCAGATAGAAATCAAGACACGAGGGCTTTCCAGCAATATTTTTGCCGGCCAGTATCACTCGGCTTTTAAGGGCAGGGGAATGGCCTTTTCCGAGGTGCGTGAATATCAGTATGGCGATGATGTGCGCGATATAGACTGGAATGTAACCGCTCGCTTTGACAAGCCATTCGTAAAGGTTTTCGAGGAAGAACGTGAACTGACTGTCATGTTGCTGGTCGATGTTTCGAACAGTTTGGATTTTGGTACAGTGAAGCAGCTGAAGAAAAATATGGTTGCGGAAATTGCGGCTACCCTGGCTTTCTCGGCTATCCAGAATAATGATAAGATTGGTGTAATTTTCTTTTCAGACCGTATCGAGAAATTTATTCCTCCGAAAAAAGGACGTAAACACATTTTGTATATCATTCGTGAATTGCTGGACTTTAAGCCGGAGAGTACACGTACAAATATTCAGTGTGCCATTGAGTATCTGACAAACGTTTTGAAGAAACGTTGTACGGCATTCATGTTGAGCGACTTTATAGATGACCGTGATTTTCAGAATGCATTGACGATTGCCAACAGAAAACATGACGTAGTAGCTCTGCAGGTATACGACCGTCGTTTGGAAGAGCTACCGGATGTAGGTCTTATGAAAGTAAGAGATGCTGAAACTGGCCACGAGCAATGGATTGATACCTCATCAAAATCTTTACGGAAAACTCATCACGAATGGTGGAAATCTCGTCAGCAAAAGCTTCATGAGATATTCACTCATAGCAATGTGGATGCTGTATCGGTACGTACTGATCAGGATTATGTGAAAGCATTGCTTAATTTATTTGCGAAACGAAACTAAAATAATTATGAAATACAATAGTAGCAAGAGATATGTGAAGGCATTATGGTGTGCGTTGCTTTTGTTTATTGCAGCTCCAGCTGTAAAAGCACAAGTTACGGTAGAAGCTACCATCGACTCTTTACAGCTTCTTATCGGCGAGCAAGCAAAAATAAAACTTCAGGTAAGCATGGATGCTAATCAGAAGTTGCGTTTGCCGTTACTTCGTGATACATTGGTTACAGGTGTTGAAATTCTGGATGTTGCAAAGCCTGATACTCAGCTGCTGAATAATGATAAGCGCTGGCTGATCTCACAAGAGTATACGATTACTTCATTTGACTCTGCATTGTATTATCTTCCTCCTTTTGAGGTTCTGGTAAACGATCAGGCATACCGCTCGAAAGCTTTGGCGTTGAAAGTTTATTCGATTCCGGTAGATACTTTACATCCGGATCAGTTCTTTGGACCAAAAGATATTCGGGAAGTGCCTATAACTTGGAATGATCTTGCTCCGTTGGTTTATTCAGCACTTGCTATGCTGATATTGGGTGCGGCAGCTGTGTTCTTTATCATTCGTTACCGCGATAACAAGCCTATTATCAAGATTATTAAAATTGAACCTAAATTACCTCCTCATCAAGCTGCCATGAAGAAGATTGAGGAGATTAAGGCTGACAAACAAGTGCGACGTGAAGATCCGAAACTGTATTATACGGAGTTGACCGAGGTACTTCGTACATATATAAAAGATCGCTTTGGATTCAATGCGCTGGAAATGACATCTTCGGAAATCATTGAACATTTGTTGGAAGTAAAAGATCAACAGTCAATCAGTGACTTGAAGACTCTGTTTATGACGGCCGATCTTGTAAAATTTGCTAAGCATGCACCTATGATGAATGAAAATGACATGAATCTGGTGAATGCCGTTGATTTTATTAATCAAACCAAAGTGGAAGAAGATCCGAATGTGAAGAAAGAACCAACAGAAATCAGGGTAGAAGAGAAGCGTTCAAAACAAGGTAGAATTGCGCTTCTATGCAGTATTTCAGTGGTAAGTATTGGTGCTGTAGTTTGCCTGTATTTGGTTATTTGCCACATAATCGACCTCTTTTTTTAACATTTAACTTGTGTAAGAACTATGATTTTTGCAAATCTGGAATATCTGTTTTTGTTGCTTCTGCTGATACCATATATCGTATGGTACTTCATGCGTAGAAAGAAAACAGAACCTACTATGCAGGTATCTTCTACCCGCATGTATATGAATGCGCCGAAGAGCTGGAAGATTTATCTTCTTCATGCCCCTTTTGTTTTGAGAATTGTAGCCTTTGTCATGATTGTATTAGTGTTGGCGCGTCCTCAGACAACTGATAACTGGCAAAATACAGAAATAGAAGGTATCGATATCATGCTGGCAGTGGACGTATCAACCAGTATGCTTGCTGAAGATTTGAAACCCAACCGTTTGGAGGCTGCTAAACAAGTAGCTGCTGAATTTATAAATGGACGTCCAAATGATAACATCGGTCTGACTGTCTTTGCTGGAGAAGCATTTACCCAATGTCCGCTTACGGTAGATCATGGGGTATTATTGAATTTATTTAATAGTATCAAAGGTGATATCGCTCAGCGTGGAATGATAGAAGATGGTACTGCTATCGGTATGGGACTTGCCAATGCTATTAGCCGACTGAAAGACAGTAAGGCTAAATCGAAAGTCATCATTTTGCTGACAGATGGTAGTAATAACCGCGGAGATATTTCTCCACTGACTGCGGCTGAAATAGCTAAACAGTTTGGTATCCGTGTTTATACTATCGGAGTGGGTACGAACGGAACAGCTCCTTATCCAATGCAGACCTATGCAGGAGTTCAGTATGTCAATGTTCCAGTAGAGATTGACGAACAAACACTGACCCAAATTGCCGGAACAACAAACGGAAATTATTTCCGTGCTACCAGCAATTCAAAACTGGAGGAAGTCTACAGAGAAATAGATAAGCTGGAAAAAACAAAACTGAACGTCAAAGAATTCAGTAAGCGGGAAGAAGCTTATGCTACTTTTGCTTTGATTGCTTTCTTCTGTATTTTATTGGAAATTTTGCTGCGTAATACAGTATTAAAGAAAATACCTTAAATTCAAGAATAATTATGTTTCGATTTGGAGAACCTGTTTATTTATATCTACTTATCATATTGCCGATATTGGTAGGGCTATATCTCTATTCCAATTATCGCCGACGTAAAAAGATTGCCCAATATGGTGATCCGGAGTTGTTGGCGCATCTTATGCCTGATGTATCGAAATACCGTCCGGATGTAAAGTTCTGGCTCGTTTTTGCTGCACTGGCTATGGTTATTTTTATGCTGGCCCGTCCTCAGTTCGGATCAAAAATGGAAACTGTAAAACGTCAGGGAGTTGAAACTGTTGTAGCACTTGATATATCCAATTCTATGCTGGCTCAGGATGTTACTCCCAGCCGTCTGGAAAAATCGAAGAAATTAATTTCCCGTTTGGTGGAAACTTTCAATAATGATAAAGTTGCCATGATTGTGTTTGCGGGAGAGGCTTTTACCCAGTTGCCTATCACAAGCGATTATATTTCTGCCAAAATGTTTTTGGAAACCATTAATCCTTCACTTATCTCAACACAAGGAACTGATATCGCCGGAGCCATTAATCTGGCTATGAAAAGTTTTACTCCAAATGAGGGAGTCGGTCGTGCCATTGTACTTATAACTGATGGAGAAAACCATGAAGGTGGAGCTGTCGAAGCAGCGCAGGAAGCTGCCAAGAAAGGTGTTCGCGTATTTGTGTTGGGAGTTGGTTCTCCTGATGGAGCGCCCATTCCGGCAGAAGGAACGAATGAGTTCCGTAGAGATAAGGATGGCAATGTTATCGTAACCCGCTTGAATGAACAGATGTGTCAGGAGATAGCAAAAGCAGGTAATGGCATCTATGTTCGGGTAGATAATACAAATAATGCAGAACGGGCATTGAACGCAGAAATAAGCAAATTGGCTAAGGCTGATGTGGAGACTCAGGTCTTTACAGAGTTTGATGAGCAGTTCCAGGTATTGGCATGGCTCGCCTTGATTTTGCTTGCAGCAGATTTAATGTTGCTGGAGCGTAAGAATCCACTATTCAAGAATATAAAACTCTTTAAACAGAATTGATTTTATGTTGCGGAAAAAATATATGATGCTGGGACTCATGTTTGTTTCTGTTGCAGTTTACGGACAGAAAACAGAACGTGACTATTTGCGCAGTGGAAATAAGCTATATAAAGACAGCAC
The DNA here is from genome assembly GCF_000154845.1 of Phocaeicola coprocola DSM 17136. Classification (GTDB taxonomy): domain Bacteria; phylum Bacteroidota; class Bacteroidia; order Bacteroidales; family Bacteroidaceae; genus Phocaeicola; species Phocaeicola coprocola. The sequence continues at coordinate 35,366 of NZ_DS981490.1, forward strand.
TTTTGTAAAAGCGGAAGTCGATTATCGTAAAGCACTGGAGCTTGAACCGAAGTCTACGGATGCGATGTACAATCTGGGAAATGCTCTCTTGATGCAGCAGAAGGCAAAGGAAGCTATGGAACAGTTTGAAGCAGCATCGCGTGTAGAGAAAGACAAGGCTAAACTGGCTCAGATTTATCATAATATGGGAGTGATTCTGCAATCTTCGAAGCAGTTGCCTCAATGTATCGAAGCATATAAACAGGCTCTGAGGAATAATCCGAAAGATGATGAAACCCGATATAATCTGGCACTTGCTCAAAAGCAGCTGAAAGACCAGCAACAGCAGCAAGATCAGAATCAGGAAAAGGATCAGAAGCAAGATCAGAAAAAAGACGAACAACAACAGAATAAAGACCAGCAGGAACAAGATAAGAAAGACCAACAGCAGAACAACCAGCAACAGCAGCAGAATGAAAACCAAATGTCGAAAGAAAATGCGGAACAACTGTTGAAAGCTGCCATGCAGGACGAAAAGAACGTACAGGACAAGGTGAAGAAAGCTGTTCAGGTTCAAGGACGTAAATTGGAAAAAGACTGGTAATTTTAGGTGAATAATTATATAAACGAAATAAGGAAATGATGAGGAAATTTACTTTCTTTCTACTGTTGATTCTTACTACAGTATATGCATGGGCAGATAAAAAAGCGACTTTGACGGCTGAAGCTCCCGATGTGGTAGTAAGCGGGGATCAATTTCGCTTGACATTTACGGTCAACACACAAAAAGTGAAGGATTTTCGCGCTCCTTCTATAACAAAAGGGTTTGATGTGCTGATGGGGCCGAGCCGTTCTCAGCAGAGTAGTACGCAAATTATTAATGGCAAGGTATCTTCAAGCAGTTCTATTACGTATACTTATATATTGATGGCAGGTGATGCGGGAACTTACACGATACCGGCAGCCAGTATCGAAGCCGAAGGTGAGAAGATATTTTCTAATGCCATAACTATAAAGGTCCTTCCTCCCGATCAGTCGGCTGGAAATGCTAAAAGCAGCCAGGGAAGTTCTTCTCAGAGTGCAAGTCAAGTTGCGAGCGGACGTATAACTAACAATGATTTGTTTATTACAGCAACTGCCAGCAAGACCACTGTACACGAACAGGAAGTTATCTTGCTGACTTATAAAGTATATACGCTTGTAAATCTTCGTCAGCTGTTTGGTAAAATGCCGGACTTGAAAGGGTTCCATACGCAAGAAATAGAATTGCCTCAGCAAAAGACTTTCTCATTGGAACACTATAAAGGACGTAACTATAACACGACAGTCTGGAGTCAGTATATATTGTTCCCACAGCAGACAGGTAAGTTGGAGATACCTTCAATAACTTTCGAAGGAGTTGTAGCTGTACAGACAATTTCAGATGATCCGTTTGATGCTTTCTTCAACGGAGGTGGTTATCGGGAAGTGAAGAAGAAAATTGTAACTCCTAAACTGACTATAAACGTGCAGCCTCTTCCGGCAAAGCCTGAAAACTTCTCAGGAGGTGTAGGTGAATTTACTCTTTCGTCTTCTATCAATGCAAAAGATGTAAAGACGAATGATGCTGTTACTATTAAACTGACTATCAACGGATCAGGAAATATGAAACTGATAAGTACTCCGGAAGTGAAATTCCCTGAAGACTTTGAAGTTTACGATCCTAAGGTAACAAATAATTTCGATGTATCACGAAGCGGGCTTACCGGCAGTCAGACAATAGAATATCTGGCCATTCCACGTCATGCTGGAAACTTTACGATTCCGCCTGTTGAGTTTACATATTTCGATTTAAAGACAAATTCGTATAAAACGCTGAAAACTGAGGCTTACAATATTAATGTAGCAAAAGGTAAAGGAAATGCCGATCAGGTAATTGCAGACTTTACGAACAAGGAAAATGTAAAGGTATTGGGCCAAGATATCCGATTTATAAAGTTGGGCGATACGAAGCTTATGCCAAAGGGTGATGTCTTCTTCGGAACAATCAGTTACTATTTATGGTATATCATACCATTTGTTTTGTTCGTGGGACTGGTGGTATTTTTCCGTAAGCAGGCGGCCGAAAATGCAAATGTGGCTAAAGTAAAGACCAAGAAAGCAAATAAAGTGGCAACCAAGAGAATGAAGCTTGCCGGAAAACTATTGGCAGAAAATCGTAAAAATGAGTTCTATGATGAAGTGTTGAAAGCTTTGTGGGGATATATCAGTGACAAGCTGAGTATTCCGGTTTCACAACTTTCGAAAGATAATATAGAAGCCGAGCTGGCGAAATACGGAGTTGCTGATGATGTAATAAAAGACTTTATCAATGCCTTGAATGAATGTGAATTTGCTCGTTATGCTCCGGGAGATGAAAACGAAGCAATGGATAAAGTTTATACTACATCGGTAGAAGCTATCAGTAAAATGGAGAATAGTATCAAACATTAACAACAGACCGAACAACAAAAATTGATATGAAAAGACTATCTATAATAATAGCATTCCTGATCGGACTCTTTCAGTTTGCTTCTGCCTCTGTTACAAAGGCTGAAGCAGACAAAGATTATCAGGAAAATAAGTTTGCGGATGCGATAGAAAAATATGAAGCTATTTTGGCTTCAGAAGGTGAGTCGGCTGATATTTATTATAATTTGGGAAACAGTTATTATAAGAATAAAAATATCGCTAAGGCCGTATTAAACTATGAACGTGCGCTACTGATGAATCCAGGAGATGCAGATATTCGTTTCAATCTGGAAATGGCAAGAAGTAAAACAGTTGATCAGGTTACTCCTACAAGTGAAGTTTTTATTGTGACATGGGTAAAATCGCTGACTAACTGCATGAGTGAAAGCGGATGGGGGGTAACTGCTATCATAGCGTTTCTTCTCCTTTTGGCTGGACTGGCACTGTATATATTTGGTAATAGAATTGTATTCAAGAAGATAGGCTTCATTGCAGCTATCATATTTTTAGTCGTAGCTGTATGTGCAAACTTCTTCGCAAGCGAACAGAAAGATGAATTGCTGAACCGTACAGGAGCTATCGTTATGTCGCCAAGTATTACAGTTAAAAGTACTCCTAACGAGAGTGGAACAGACCTGTTTGTACTGCATGAAGGTACTAAGGTATATATAGAAGACAATTCCATGAAAGGATGGAAAGAAATCCGTCTGGAAGATGGAAAAAAAGGATGGCTTCCTGTTTCGGCAATAGAAGTTATCTGATTATTTTCTGTAATAACAGATATTTATGATTGATATACAGCAACTGATTGAAGCAGATAAAGAATTGTTATTAACTCTGAACGGAAGTTCTTCCTTGTTCTGGGACGGATTTATGTGGACTGTTTCCGGAACAAAGATATGGATTCCGGTTGGTGCTATGTTGCTGTATATCATATTCAAGAATACTAAATTTACTCAAGGGTTGCTTATACTCGTGATGCTGGTTTTGACTGTAACGCTTGCCGATCAGTTCTCTTCAGGTCTTTGCAAACCCTTGTTTATGCGTTTCCGTCCGGCTCAGGATCCGGAAATAATGTATATGGTGAATGTCGTGAATGGCTACAGGGGAGGAGCATATGGATTTATATCAAGCCATGCTGCCAATACATTTGCTGTAGCTACCTTTGTAGCTTTGCTCATACGTAATTGCTGGATGACTGTCATTATGTATATATGGGCACTGATACCATCTTTTTCACGTATATATTTAGGAGTACATTATCCGGGAGATATTATTTGTGGTGCTGTTGCAGGATGTGTAATAGCTTCATTGGTTTACTGGCTGTATGCATTTATCGAGAAAAAATATTTCGATCAGGCCCAATATGTTTCTGGACAATATACTATCACGGGTTTTGAGATAACTGATATCAAAGTGTTTCATACCGTTCTGTTATTGACTTATTTCTATGCAGTAGTGGCTGCATTAGTTGTTTGCAAATCCTTTTATTTCTGAGCAAAATAATTGCAGGTATAACAAAAAAGTTAAATTTTTGTTTGCTTATTCATTTTCTTTCATTACATTTATATCGTGAATTAACAAAAGATTTTGTCTAACACTTTAAATTTTGATTACTATGAACAGAACGATAACATTCAATGAACTTCGTAAAATTAAGGATTCATTACCCAGCGGAAGCATGCATCGCATTGCCGATGAATTAAACTTGAGTGTAGAAACCGTACGTAACTTCTTCGGTGGACATAATTTTAAGGATGGCAAAAGCGTAGGTATCCATCTGGAACCCGGTCCAGACGGTGGGTTGGTGATGTTGGACGATACGACCGTGCTTGATAAAGCAATAGCAATTCTGAAAGAGCAAACAGCCTAAAGCTGACAATAAGTGCAAAATCCTAATCGGTATGTATTTTACTGATTAGGATTTTTTGTTAAGTATGATTCTGTGTGAAACCTTTTAAAACTTTAGTCTATGGAAGATAAACTCATTACATTATCCATTCTTACCTATTCGAAAGCACAAATCCTGAAATCTGTACTCGAAAGTGAAGGTATAGAATCGTACATTCATAATGTGAATCTCATCCAGCCGGTAATTTCATCGGGAGTAAGAGTACGTATTAAGGAAAGTGATTTGCCTCGTGCCTTGAAAATTATAGAAAGTTCTTCGTGGCTGTCTTCTGAGATTCTGGAAGAGAAATCTGCTGACTCCGACTCTGAAAAAGTTCCTAAAGTGCTGATTCCTGTTGATTTTTCAGCTTATTCTCTTAAAGCATGTGATTTTGGCTTCAATGTAGCTTCGCGTATGCATGCAGAAGTTGTTTTATTGCATGTTCATTTCACACCGATTTATATTCCTAGTTTGCAGTATGACATAGAAAACTATCAGGTTCCGTCAGGAAATGATGTGACAACGGTTAAAGGAATGATAGAAAACATACATAAACAGTTGAATAAATTATCGGAGAATATAAATGAAAAGATACAGAACGGAGAATATCCGAATGTAAAATATACATGTGTGTTGCGTGAAGGAATACCGGAAGAAGAAATATTATACTATATTCGTCAGGAGAAACCTCTGATTGTCGTCATGGGTGCTCGTGGTGAGCATCAGAAAGATCTGGATCTGATAGGAAGTGTGACCGCTGAAGTTATTGAACGGAGCCGTTCATTTGTGTATGCAATTCCAGAGAATGCACCGGAGAAATCTCTTGAGAATATTCATAAGATTGCTTTGTTTACCAGTTTCGACCAGCGTGACTTGATCGCTTTCGATTCATTGATAACTACTTTTAAAGACAATAAGTTTGAGATTTCCTTTATCCATGTGAATTCTCACGAAGAAAAGCGTACATGGAATGAAATTAAACTGGCGGGTATCAAAGAGTATTTTAAGAAACAATATCCACAGCTTGAGTTTACTTACTTGAATATTGATGAAGATCATTTGCTGGGCAATCTGGATCAGTTTGTGCAGGAAAATGGTATAGATGTGATATGTACTTCGAATTATAAACGTAATATCTTTGCCCGCTTGTTTAATCCTAGCATTGCACGAAAGATGCTTTTCCATTCTAATACACCTATTCTTATTATTAAATAAGAATAAACGAGTAGGAGGAAAACGAAGTAGTTTTCTTCCTACTTTCGTTTTCCGACCTCCCACACCACCGTACGTGCCGTTCGGCATACGGCGGTTCTTTACTATGGATGCCTTTCGTATTCTTCGAAAGACACTTCCACGACATCTTCTTCAACCATCCATTTGTAGGTCTGCGCTCCTTTATACCCTTCGGATTCCGTCCTATCTCTTTAAAGGTAGCCCAATACTTCTGTTTTGGTTTTATGCATTCGTTCCAACAAACGGTAGTTTTCAGTTATGCCGTTTAAATAAAGTTTGGTCCTTCCCTATAGGCATACATGCCTTGGGTACTACGACCTCTGCTGACTTCTCACGGCAAGCTTTACTCCATCATGGTACTTCGAATCATTCATCCTCACCATATGTCCGTGAGACCTCCTCGGATAAGGGTATTAACTTTCAATCTTATGTCTGCTCCATTTACACTAACCGTCCCGAATAGCTATAGGGCTTTAGTTTGTTTCGCAACCTTACCCACGGTCATATGCCTTATATGAAGTTTCTGTTCGTCAGACCAGATGTTTGCCGCCAGCTTCTTTCAGATTCCAACTCGCGATGGACACCCTTGCTTTTGGCTGTATGATTCCCGCTATTAGGGCTCATTGGGGACTTGCACCCGTTAGCTAATACTCATGCCGAGCATACAAATAATAAAGCCCTCACCAAATAGGTAAGGGCTTTTGTGTGACCGCGACAGGATTCAAACCTGTAACCGGCTGATCCGTAGTCAGCTACTCTATTCAGTTGAGCTACGCGGCCATACTTTTTTCAACATTTCAATAAAGAAGAGTGACCGCGACAGGATTCAAACCTGTAACCGGCTGATCCGTAGTCAGCTACTCTATTCAGTTGAGCTACGCGGCCATACTTTTTCAACATTTCAATAAAGAAGAGTGACCGCGACAGGATTCAAACCTGTAACCGGCTGATCCGTAGTCAGCTACTCTATTCAGTTGAGCTACGCGGCCAATTCTTTCAATATTTCAATCAGAAGAGTGATCGCGACAGGATTCAAACCTGTAACCGGCTGATCCGTAGTCAGCTACTCTATTCAGTTGAGCTACGCGACCATATCTTCATTGCTTCGAAAGAAGAGTGACCGCGACAGGATTCAAACCTGTAACCGGCTGATCCGTAGTCAGCTACTCTATTCAGTTGAGCTACGCGGCCATGTCTTTTTTCTTAACGGGTGCAAAAGTATAGAGTTTCTGCTAAACTTCCAAATATTTTCGCTCTTTTTTTAAGTTTTTTATTCGATAAATCGTGAATTAAATATCTGCCAGCCCAATGTAATGCCAAGATTCCAGTTGTTTGACGGTGAGCTATAGTGATTTAGGTAAACGCTTATCGCTCCGAATGGAAGTTTGGCAACAAGTGAAATTTCTCCCATATATTCTATTTTGCTGAATAATTCACCGTAATATGCTTTCGATTCTTCGTCACGCATTATCGGAAAAATAGGAGCAAAGCCATAAAATTCTGCTCTGGCATGGAAGACTGGTGTTATCTGGAAGATAGGCATAATGCCGGCTCCGATGAACTGATTGGCACGGAAAGCTTCATTATACGTAATCTTGCTATGTGGTGTAGGTGAGAATTCACCTGCCTGCATCATGGTTGCGGTATAATTATGGCTGAAATTACGTGAAGAATAGTAGGCGCGAATATAGTTCCCCAATACGAATTTGGAGGAAAGCGAATAATATCGTTCCATTTCATAGGATAATTGCAGCCAGGACTGGACATAATTATATGTACCGTTATACGGGTCTGGAGTTGATCCTGCTTCATATGATTCCGTTCCGGTGTATATATGTGCCACAAGTCTCTCTCTGCGTCCTGCTGTGGCATATTGTCTGCTGTTTAGTGTATTTCCATTCATTGCCACAGACCCTCCGAAAATAGTGTAGTTGCTGATATCATTTTTGTCATTGTTGAAGTCAATGACATTGTTCTGGAAATACAGGTCTTGTATTTTTCCGATTCCGATGCCGAATTCTGCTTTCTGGCGTGTAAGGAAAGGCATTGAAACCAGCAGCTTGACAAAATTCTCTTTCTTTTTATTGAAAACAGGAGAATTACCTTTTGAGAAAAGTTTTTCTTGCTTAAAATAATCGAATGAAGAGATTGATCCTACCAGGCGGAAGGATGTTGGAATATGGGTAGGGAAATCAATGCGTCCTGCTATTTGCAAATTGTTATAAATTTGTCCTAACTGTCCGTCTAGCGAAACTTCTTTTGAGAAGTTGTTCAAGTTGTGGTAGGTAGCTCCTACATAAATTTGGTTAGCACCGTTTGAGCCTACGTTTCCTCCTACACGGAGCGATAAGTCATCTTCAATCTTTACTTTTAAGTGTAGGGTAAACGTTGTATCAACTTTATTGTATACTGCATGCGGAATGATTTCTGATATCATATTGTCCGACATCAGACGGAAGTAACCTTTCCGTAAGTCTTCCAAAGAGAATATTTCGTGATCCGATGAATGGAACTCTTTGCGAATATATTTCTTTTGCTGCTCGTTTCCGCCTGTAATCGAGATTTCGCGAAAGCGCAGCTCTGGCATATTTTTCTTGTAAGCAATACGTTTCAGCTCCAGTTGACGATAATTGATTCGTCGTGAGATACGTGCCTTAATAGAATCCATGAGCTGTATGGTACGGTTGTAACCGATGTCGTGGAGTTCGTCAAAGCGGTCGAAATCCATCAGATTCACATTGTCGTACTTGAAAGTCATCAAAATGCCCAATGAGTCGGGTAGAGAGTAATCAGTCTTTTGCATAATCATGTTTTCCAGCTGTCCCATGATATCTCCCTCCTGAGGCTTTCCCGGGTTGGAACTTACTACACTTCCGATAATGACATCCGGATGAAAATCGTTTACCATTACATTTACGGGGAAATTATTGTAGATTCCTCCATCGTAAACCAGTGTCGAATCTATTTCTATGGGTTTGAACATGGCAGGGAAACTCATGGAAGCCCGGACAGCATCTCCCAGATCTCCTTTTTCAAATATCATCGGCCTTTTGTTGTATACGTCCGAAGCAACACATCTGAAAGGCACAAAAAGCTGGTTGAAGTCATTGTTGCATGCAGCAGTGGCCTGACCGAAGAGCTCGAGAAAGGCCAGGTTCATTTGCAACGGATCTACCACACTGGAAGGAAGAAACTGCGTCTTTACCTTGTGCAGGGGATTTTTTAAAGAAACCCTGATATTCAAGAATTCAGGAGTAGGAGGGTTTTTCTTGAAGTAGTAAATATATTTTTCCTCTATATTTCCCGTATACCATCGTTTGAAACTGTCCGATTTCAGTAATCTTTCCATATCATCGGGCGAATACCCCATGGCATATAGCGAACCCACAATAGCTCCCATAGATGTTCCGGCTATATAGTCGATAGGAATGTGATTTTCCTCTAATGCCCTGATGATACCTATGTGGGTCAGGCCTTTTGCTCCGCCTCCACTTAATACAAGACCAACTTTTTGTGCCTGTATCTGGAATGTCAGAACAAAAAGCAGGAAGAACATATATAATGCTTTTTTCATCAATAGAATTATTTTTGATATAAAACCAAAGATAGAAAAAAACTCCTTATCTATTCAAGAAAAAGGGAAAAATTGCGTCCTTTTAAGGAAGATTTGGCTATAGATAATTTTGATGAATCAGAACATTGCCGGAAAAGAACCTGATGTTTTTTGAAAATTTGTACAAAGCTTCCTTATTTTCGTACAAATTTTTTAAAAAATTCATGATATTTTTGACAAAAGAAGATGAAGAATTTATAGAAGATTGATATTGAAAATTGTATGTATAGACAAAAAAACGCCGGATAAAAGGCTGAAGCCCTTATCCGGCGTTAGATATTTTGAGAGAGAATGCTTTTAGATCAGGTCAATACTACGTTTTACGAAGTTTGTCAGAGCTTCCCCTTTCAGCATGTTGTTCTGTAATAAGGCCAAGTCGATCAACTGATGTACGACCTTATTGCTTGCAGCATACTCATTAATGATACTGTCTTTTTGTTTTTTCTGTTCATCAAGCTTCTTCTCGATGTCATGCAGTTCATCTTTTTCTGTTGTAGGAATTTCTTCATCCTTCTTGCCTTCGTGAGCTTTGTGGAATTCGCTTTCGCGAAGCTTCAGCATAGCGATTTCAGATTCTACAGGAACCAGCTTTTCTGAGCAGGAAGCTTCTGCATCATCCAATACCTGTTTGATCAGTCGGTGGTCACTGTTAAGAACCAGATTAAACATATCAGGCATTTCTCCATAGAAACTCATTCCCGGCTGTATGTTGGCCATTTCTTTCATACGACGCATATATTCAGCCTGAGTTATAATGATAGGAGCGGATGTTTCTCCCATAGCTTGTGTTTCTACATGGAACTCTGTCTTCTGTACCTTAGGTAACTGGCCGTTGAATACAGTTGCCAAAATTTCACGTTTGGTATCTGCCAATTCTTCACCTTTCTGTTCTTCTTTGACAATCAGACGGTCGATTACATCACTGTCGACACGTGTGAAATGGCTCTTTTCGAACTTTTGTTCCAGCATGTTTATCATCGGAACATCCAATTGTCCGTCCATCAGCAATACATTGTAGCCTTTGTTCTTTGCAGCATCAATGTATGTATATTGTTCGTCGAGGTTGTTGGCATACAGATAAATCAGACTTCCGTTCTTATCTGTCTGATTGTCTTTAATCAGAGTCTGATATTCTTCGAAAGTATAATATTTGCTGTCTGTATCTTTGAACAAGGCGAACTTATTTGCTTTCTCGTAGAAGTCTTCCTGAGTAAGCATACCGTAATTGATGAAAATCTTCAGGTCATCCCATTTGTTTTCAAACTCTTTACGGTCGTTCTTGAAGATAGATTGCAGACGGTCTGCCACTTTCTTGGTGATGTATGTAGAAATCTTTTTTACATTCGAATCACTCTGCAAGTAAGAACGTGAAACGTTCAGTGGTATATCAGGTGAGTCGATTACACCATGAAGCAATGTCAGGAAGTCGGGTACGATACCTTCTACAGAATCTGTAACATATACCTGATTGCAGTATAACTGTATTTTGTTTTTCTGCAAATCGATATTACTCTTTATCTTAGGGAAGTAAAGTACACCTGTCAGGTTGAACGGATAGTCTACATTCAGATGAATCCAGAATAAAGGTTCGTCCGACATCGGATACAAGTCGCGGTAGAACTTCTTGTAATCTTCATCTTTCAGTTCGCTTGGCTTTTTAGTCCAGATAGGGCAAGAGCTGTTGATGATATTGTCTTCTTCTGTATCTACCTGTTTGCCATCCTTCCATTCTTTCTTCTTTCCGAAAGCAACCGGAACCGGCAGGAAACGACAGTATTTGTTAAGCAATCCCTGTATACGTGACTCTTCCAAAAATTCTTTGCAGTCGTCGTCGATGTACAGAATGATATCTGTTCCTCTGTCATCTCTTTCTGCATCTTCCAGAGTAAACTCAGGACTTCCGTCGCAACTCCATTTGATAGCTTTGGCATCTTCTTTATAAGAACGGGTTACTATTTCTACTTTTTTTGCTACCATGAAGGCAGAATAGAAACCTAATCCGAAATGTCCGATGATTGCATTTGCATCGTTCTTATATTTTTCCAGGAAGTCATTAGCTCCAGAGAAGGCAATCTGGTTGATATATTTATCTATTTCTTCGGCAGTAAGTCCTAAACCTCTATCGGAGATGGTAATTGTATCCTTATCTATTTTTACATGGATAGTAAGGTCGCCTAATTCGCCTTTGAAATCTCCTGTAGATGCCAGAGTTTTCAGTTTTTGTGTAGCATCGACTGCATTTGAAACTAATTCACGAAGAAATATTTCATGATCGCTATATAAAAATTTCTTAATGATGGGGAAGATGTTCTCTGTTGTTACCCCAATATTACCTTTTTGCATAGTTCTTATATTTTAATTTTTTACTATTTTGATTCGTTTGTAACAAATTACGATGGCATACTGACAAAAAAAATGCCAGACGAATTTCGCCTGACATTTTGTCTGTTTCTTTAATGTTTATCGTATTGCTTTATTTTACGATTTCCATCTTTATTTCATTTCCTTCTGCGTTTAAACCAACATGAATAGTATCTCCTGCTTGAGGATCTTCATTCAGGATAAGTTCTGCCAGTCCGTCTTCCAGATTATTCTGGATGGAGCGCTTCAAAGGACGTGCGCCGAATTGTACATCATATCCTTTGGACGCAACAAAACGCTTGACTGCATCATCGATAACCAGCTTATAACCTAAAGATTCCATACGTTCGTAAAGTCCTTTCAGTTCAATATCAATGATTTTCTCCAGTGCATTGATATCAAGCTGGTCGAATGTAATAATCTCATCGAGTCGGTTTATAAATTCCGGAGCAAACGATTTGTTCAACGCTTTCGTTATGACGCTTCGTGAATACTCCTTATCGTCTGTACGGGTTTGTGCGGCAAAACCGATTCCCTTGCCGAATTCTTTCAGCTGGCGTGTTCCGATATTTGACGTCATGATAATCACTGTGTTTTTGAAGTCAACAGTTCTGCCATAACTGTCAGTCAAACGTCCTTCATCCATTACCTGAAGCAGCAAATTGAATACGTCGGAGTGTGCTTTTTCTATTTCATCCAGCAAAACGATAGAGTAGGGCTTGCGACGTACTTTTTCTGTCAACTGTCCGCCTTCTTCGTAACCTACGTATCCCGGAGGAGCACCTACGAGTCGTGAAACGGTGAATTTTTCCATATATTCACTCATATCAATACGGATAAGAGCGTCTGCCGAACCAAACATCTGCTTGGCCAGTTCTTTTGCCAAATGAGTCTTTCCAACTCCGGTAGGCCCCAGGAAAAGGAATGTTCCGATAGGTTTGTTGGGGTCTTTCAAACCTACACGACTGCGCTGGATAGCTTTTACCAAGGTGTCTACGGCTTTGTCTTGAGCAATAACTTTAGCAAGCAATTGTTCTTTCATGCCCTTCAGTCGGATACCTTCAGCTTGGGCCATACGCTGTACAGGTATTCCGGAAATCATGGAAACAACATCTGCTATCTGCTCTTTGTCAACTGTTTCCCGATTTTCCTTCAAACTTTCCTCCCAACGCTGTTTCATATCTTCGAGTTCGCTCATCAATGACTTCTCCCGATCGCGGAAACTGGCAGCCAGTTCAAAGTCTTGCAGACGTACGGCTTCGTTTTTATGTGTGCGTGCTTCATCTATCATCTGTTCCTGTTGTTCTATTTCTTTAGGAACTGTGATGTTTTTCAGGTGTACACGTGAACCGGCTTCGTCCATAGCGTCAATGGCCTTGTCAGGGAAATTACGGTCGGTAATGTATCTGTCTGTCAATTTGACACATGCTTCGAGAGCTTCGTCTGTATAAGTCACATTATGATGCTCTTCGTATTTCTCTTTGATATTTTGCAAAATCTGAAGTGTTTCCTCCGGTGTAGTCGGTTCTACAATAACTTTCTGGAAACGTCTCTCCAAAGCACCGTCTTTTTCAATATTCTGACGGTATTCGTCGAGAGTGGTTGCACCGATACATTGAATTTCACCACGTGCCAATGCTGGTTTCAACATATTGGCGGCATCCATAGAGCCCGCTGCCGAACCGGCACCCACTATGTTATGAATTTCATCGATAAACAGAATGATATTCGGATTCTTCTTCAATTCGTTGAGAATTGCACGGATGCGCTCTTCAAATTGTCCGCGGTATTTGGTTCCAGCCACTACAGCCGTCATATCGAGTGCAATTACGCGCTTATCAAACAAGATACGTGATACTTTTTTCTCGATGATGCGTAGTGCCAGACCTTCAACGATTGCAGATTTTCCGACTCCTGGTTCTCCAATTAAAATCGGATTATTCTTTTTGCGGCGGCTTAATATCTGAGCCAGACGTTCTATCTCTTTTTCACGGCCGACAATCGGGTCGAGCTTGCCCTCTGAGGCAGCTTTTGTCATGTCTGTACCGAATGAATCGAGTACAGGAGTGTCATTGTTAGGCTTTTGCTGCTGTGTACGAGTGGTTTGCTTTGCTTCTTGTGAGAAGAATGAGCTTTCTCCGTTGCCTGTTGGCTGTCGGCGTATGCCTTCCTCTTCCTCTTCTTCATCCTCTCCGAAATCCAGTCCGCTTTGCGGTTCAGCCTTGGGGACAAGTTTGTCCATTACTTTCTGATAAGTAACCTCATTCTCTTCCAATATCTGTGAGGCTTTATTTTGATTTTCTCTCATAATTGCTAATAACATGTGTTCTGTATCGGTAGCCGGACTTTTCAGTATGCGCGACTCCAATATGCTCATTTTTAATATTTTCGATGCTTTCTCATCGAATGTAATATCTTCTGAATAATTTTCAGGAGTTACAGCCGATGATCTTAAATCGTTTTCCAACGTTTTTTTGACCATTTCCAGGTCTACGTATAAGTCTTTCAATATTTGGACAGCTTTTCCTTCACCTTCGCGAATAAGTCCCAACAACAGATGCTCTGGACCTATATAATTATTGCGCAGGCGATTTGCTTCTTCTTTACTAAACTGTATTACGTCGGATATTCTTTGTGAAAATGGATTATTCATAAATTTGGTTTTCTCCCTCAAAACATTTCTTTTTGCAAAGATACATTATAAATATAATACTATAATAAGCTCTTTTTTCTATTTAACAAAAATCATGCCAGATATGTTGCGCTTTTGCTTCGTATAATGTGGAAAGATTGTCTTTTATGTCAATGAAATATCGATCTGGTAAAAAGCAAACTCGTTGCAGGTAATATTTCCCAATGATTTTTTATCCTGATAAAATTCTTTGGTGTTAAGCCTTTAAGTTTGTTTATAGTTTTAACCGAGGTCGAGGTAGGGAATGGCTAAAACTTTATATTTTTTTTTGCTGTTTCAATAAAATGTCGTACTTTAGCGTGGTTTTTAATAAGCCAGAGAGATCTAAATAATAACTAATTTTGTTTCAATGCAAGAACAAGACAGAATAATAAAAATCAACATCGAGGAGGAAATGAAGAAGTCGTACATCGACTACTCTATGTCGGTAATCGTTGCTCGCGCCCTTCCAGATGTAAGAGATGGCTTTAAACCCGTACATCGTCGTATCTTATACGGTATGATGGAGCTGGGAAATACTTCAGACAAGCCATATAAGAAAGCAGCAAGAATCGTAGGTGAAGTTTTAGGTAAATATCATCCGCACGGAGATTCATCTGTGTATGGTGCATTGGTGCGTATGGCGCAGGATTGGGCTATGCGTTATCCATTGGTCGACGGACAAGGAAACTTCGGATCTGTAGACGGGGATAGTCCGGCTGCAATGCGTTATACAGAGGCTCGTTTGAAGAAAATAGGTGAAGACATGATGCAGGACTTGTATAAAGAGACTGTTGACTTCACGAATAACTTTGACGATACATTACAGGAACCGACCGTAATGCCTACACGTATACCTAATCTTCTCGTAAACGGAGCATCGGGTATTGCAGTAGGTATGGCTACCAATATGCCGACTCATAACTTGTCGGAAGTAATCGATGCATGTGTTGCTTACATTGACAATAACGATATTGATGTAGATGGACTCATGCATTATATCAAAGCTCCTGATTTCCCGACTGGTGGATATATTTATGGTATAAGCGGTGTGCGTGATGCTTATGAAACCGGACGTGGACGTGTGGTAATGCGTGCCAAGACGGAAATCGAATCACATCCTACACACGATAAGATTATCGTTAACGAGATTCCTTATAATGTAAATAAGAAGGAGCTGATAGAGAATATAGCAGCTCTGGTAAATGACAAGAAAATAGAAGGTATCTCGTATGTGAACGATGAGTCCGACCGTGAAGGTATGCGCATTGTAATTGATGTAAAACGTGATGCGAATGCCAGCGTTGTATTGAACAAGCTGTTCAAAATGACAGCTTTGCAAACATCTTTCGGCGTAAATAACATTGCCTTGGTACATGGTCGTCCGAAGTTGCTGAATCTGAAAGACTTGATTCGATTGTTTGTTGAGCATCGTCATGAAGTAGTGATCCGTCGTACTCAGTTCGATTTGCGCAAGGCTAAGGAACGTGCTCATATATTGGAAGGACTGATAATTGCTTCTGATAATATCGATGAAGTAATTCGCATCATACGTGCTGCCAAGACTCCGAATGAAGCTATCACAAATTTGATGGATCGTTTCCAGTTGACAGAAGTTCAGTCGCGTGCTATTGTAGAAATGCGCCTTCGTCAGCTTACAGGACTTCTGCAAGATCAGTTGCATGCTGAATATGAAGAACTGATGAAACAGATTGCCTACTTTGAAGAAATTCTGACTAATGAAGAACTTTGTAAGAAGGTTATCAAGGATGAACTTATCGAAGTGAAGGAAAAATATGGTGATCAGCGACGTTCTGAAATTGTATATGCTTCGGAAGAATTCAATCCGGAAGATTTCTATGCTGATGATGAAATGGTGATAACTATTTCTCATTTGGGATATATCAAACGTACTCCGTTGTCTGAATTCCGTGCACAGCATCGTGGTGGAGTAGGGTCGAAGGGTAGTGAAACTCGTGACGAAGACTTTATCGAACATATTTATCCGGCTACAATGCATAATACCATGATGTTCTTTACTCAGAAAGGTAAGTGCTACTGGCTGAAAGTATATGAAATACCTGAAGGAAACAAGACATCGAAGGGTCGTGCTATACAAAATCTGCTGAATATTGATTCTGATGATGTTGTTACTGCATATCTGCGTGTTAAGAATCTGAATGATACAGAATTTATCAATAGTCATTATGTATTGTTCTGCACAAAGAATGGAGTAATCAAGAAAACATTGCTTGAACAATATTCTCGTCCGCGTCAGAATGGTGTAAATGCTATAACAATTCGCGAGGATGACCGTGTAATTGAAGTACGTATGACCAATGGAAACAATGAGATTGTCATTGCTAATCGTAACGGACGTGCTATTCGTTTCCATGAAAGTGCAGTTCGCGAGATGGGACGTACAGCAACCGGAGTTCGTGGTATTACACTCGATGAAGACGGTACAGATGAAGTAATTGGCATGATCTGTATTAAAAATCCGCAGGAAGAAACTATTATGGTTATTTCTGAGAATGGATACGGAAAACGTTCTGATATTGAAGACTATCGTAAAACTAATCGCGGTGGTAAAGGTGTTAAGACTTTAAGCATTACTGAAAAGACAGGAAAACTGGTTGCAATCAAGTCTGTAACAGATGAAAACGATTTGATGATTATCAATAAATCGGGAATAACTATCCGTTTGCATGTAGCAAGTGTTCGCATTATGGGACGTGCAACTCAGGGAGTTCGTCTGATAGACCTTGAAAAGCGTAATGATCAGATTGGTTCTGTTTGTAAGGTAACATCTGAATCGGAAGAGGAGAATGTAGATAATGAAGACTCTGTTTCTGTAGATGGTATACCTTTTAATGAAGAAGGTTCTGCCGACGAAAAACAAGAATAAAATAAATTGAATATATTTGTATTACTAAATCAAAAACAGTTATGAAAAAAGTATTGTTTACTACAGCTTTATTCCTTACAGCATGTGCTGTGTCAGCACAGGAAAGTGTTGTAAAGGAAGCTAAATCTGCAAAAAGTGATCCTGTAAAGGCAGCGCAGATAATTGAACCAGCTTTGGTTGATCCTTCAACTGCCAATGATCCTGAAACATGGAAATTGGCTGGTGATTTCCAGAAGGCAATCTACGATGAAGAAAACATGAAGCTTTATTTGCCGGGTGGTCAGGCTGATACATCAAAATTGTATAACAGTTTGGTTAAAATGTTCGAATATTATACAAAATGTGATGAAGTAGAACAGGCAAAAGTAAAGAGTGGAGAATTGAAGAAGCCTAAATTAAGAAAGAAATTATCAAAGACATTGGCTACAGTTCGTCCCAACTTGACTAATGGTGGTTCTGATGCTTACAATTCAGGAAATTATGCTAATGCTTTGAAATTCTTTGGCTTGTATGTTGATGCAGCAGAAAATCCGATGTTTGAAGAAGAAGATGCAGTAAAGAATGATACATTGACTCCGCTAATCGCATGTTATGCTGCGTTGGCTGCAAACTCTTTGAATGATAAGGATGCAGTTGTTAAATATGCAACTGTAGGTAAATCTCACAAAGAAGAAGGCTATAGAGCTTTGATGTGCTTGGCTGAAGCTTATGGTAAAGGTGAAAATCCTGATTCAACTCAATGGTTAGCTACTATCAAGGAAGGTACAGAAAGATTCCCATCTCAGGAATATTTCATTGGTAACTTGATGGACTATTATATCCAGAAAGGTAGAATTGATGATGGATTAACTGAAATCGATCAGGTTTTGGCAAAGAATGAAACTCCGTACTTCTTGTATGTAAAGGGTGTTTTGCAGTACGAAAAGAAAGATTATGATGCAGCTATTGCTACATTTAACTCTATCATTGCAAAGAACTCTGATTTCGTAGCTGAAGCATATTCTAAGATTGGTGATTGCTATTTCTTCCCAGCACAAGTTATTGTAGAAGAAAACAGTAAGATTTCTATGGACGATCCGAAGTACGCTGCAAATGAAGCTAAGATCAAGGAATATTACGAAAAAGCAAGACCTAACTACGAAAAAGCTAAAGAACTTAAGCCAGACAATAGACAATTATGGGGACAATATTTGTTGAACATATATTGGAAATTGAATAAGGCTGAATATGATGCTTTGGAAAAGGAATTGACTATGTAATTTGAAGTTTTATTCTTTTTACGATAGGGGCTGCCTCAAGAAATTGGGGTGGCCTTTTTTTATTCAATAATCTATAATGAAGTTGTAGGATGGAATAGAAGATTTCTAAATATATAATTAAACATAATACCGATTATAAAATAAAAAAGCTATGCTTAAATGTTAGTAAAGATAGATAAAAAATAAGCCTGATATAGATATCAGGCTTATTTTTTTATATAAAATCAGATTAGCATTTTATTTTCAATTCATTTAAAATACGTCTCATCTCTTCAAAAGTCGTGATGCGTGTTGGAACTAATGGTAAGCGTAAACGATTCTTTATCATTCCCATCATGCTTAACATGGCTTTAACTCCAGCAGGATTTCCATCAACAAATAATAATTTGAATAATTCTGTAAATTGATGATGAATAGATAAAGCACTATTATAATCGCCGGCTAGTGCCAAACGTGTCATACGGCTAAACTCACGAGGAAATGCATTTCCTATTACAGAAATAACTCCTACTGCTCCTAATGTTATTAGCGGGAATGTTATTCCGTCATCACCTGATATAACATCAAAATTAGCAGGTTTATTTTTAATGATATCATCCATTTGGGTAATGTTACCGGAGGCTTCCTTTATTGCTACAATATTGTCGAAATCACGAGCTAAACGAAGTGTTGTTTCGGCCGTCATATTAACACCTGTACGCCCGGGAACATTATATAATACTATAGGCAGTTGAGTAGCTTCAGCAATAGCTTTATAGTGCTGATAAATGCCTTCTTGCGAGGGCTTATTATAATATGGTACAGCCACCAGGACGGCATCTACCCCTGTGAAGTCATCGTTCTTTAAAGTGTCGACCACGGTTTGAGTGCAATTACTGCTTATTCCTAATAATATAGGAATACGTCCATTAACACGTTCTATGACGAGTCGTTTTATCTTCTGCTTTTCTTCATTTGTCAGAGTCGGAGTTTCTGCGGTAGTACCTAATACACACAAAAAATCAGTACCGTTCTGTACCTGAAATTCAACTAATTTTATCAGGGAATCATAGTCCACACTTCCGTCTTCATTGAAGGGAGTAATTAATGCGACTCCCATTCCTTTCAACCTTCTTTGTATCATAAATAAAATATAAATGCTATTTTAAATATACAAAAGTACGAATATTTTCTATTTATACTTCGATTTTATCACTTTTTTGCTTATTAAATGCACGGCTCTTTCATTTAAAACAACCTCTATAATCCTTGTTATTCTCCGAAAAACCATTATTTTTGCGCACAGCGATGCAGGAAGCACCGCTTCCGGTGTTTCTTTTTATCGTTCATATAAAATTATTTTTGTAGGCGGAAATCAAATGCGACAGAGGTCGTTTTTTGATTTCCGCCTTAATTTTCGCTATGCGAAAATAAGATTTATTTTGCTGATATGCAACATTTTGCATGTCTAATATATAAAAAAGAAACATGCATTCTGCCGTCGTGGCAGCATAATGAAACATCTGAAAGAATTTGTGAAATCAGTGCCGGATTACCGCAGGACAGACAAGGGAAACTACAAATACAAGCTGGAAGATATTCTTCTCCTTGTAATACTCGGACGGCTGGGCAAGTGTATGACAAGACCGGATATAATCAGATTCGGCGAGCGTAATCTGAAACGCTTCCGCTCTTTAGGAATTTTGTTGGACGGTGTGCCTTCTGAACCTACGCTCTGCCGTATATTCAAACATATTGATGATGAAGCCATGTCTGAGCGGATGTCTGAATTTACCTCCACCTTCCATGATGAGCTTGTCGGTTGTGCCGGAGACATCCTCTGTATTGACGGCAAGGCAATGAGAGGGACGGTACTTGAAAACGGACGCACCCCCGACATCGTATCCGCCTATTCCCTTGAAGGAGGTTTCACCCTTGCCACGGACATGTGTGAAGAAAAAAGCAACGAGATAACTTCCGTACCCAAACTGTTGGACAAGGTGGATGTGTCAGGATGCATAGTTACGGCAGACGCCATGTCCTTCCAGAAAGCCATCATAGATAAAATCCGGGAAAAAGGCGGTGATTTCCTTATCGAGCTGAAGGCAAACCAGAGAACTCTGCGATATGGGGTTGAGGACAATGTCGAACTTGCAGAGCCTGTGGATGTATATTCGGAAGGCCCTTTTCTTGAACATGGCAGAATAGAGACCAGAGTATGCCGTATCTTTCGTGGAAATGACCTGATTACGGACAGGAAAAAGTGGAATGGAAATCTGACGGTTGTCGAAATACGGACTGCAACGGAGAGAAAATCTGATGGTCAGAAATCTTCCGAGAGGAGGTTCTATGTCTCCAGTTTTCACGGAAGTGCCAGGCGGCTGAGTACAATAGCCAGAATGCATTGGGCAATAGAAAGCATGCACTGGGACCTTGACCGCAACCTGAGGCAGGACTTCATCAGGCGGAATAGTGCAAGGTCCGCCAGAAACCTTGACACGATACAGAGGATAGTACTGGCAATACTTTCTATATGGAAAGGTAAAAGGAAAAAGCTCTCCGACAAGGCTAAGGGAACGGCCGAACTTATTAGAGAACTTTCTTTGGACTTTACCGCAATGATACATATGCTGGATCAAAAATGAGATAATTTGTAATTTCAGAGGATTCGTAACGTTTTGGGTATCAATCATAACAAAATCCCTACTTCCCATAAGAAGTGGGTGGGGGAATTATGTGCCTTTATCTAAGCTTAAATGAAAGAGCCGTGTATTAAATGAGGATATGTCAATTTATTCTTCTTCAATCATAGCCAAAAACTCATTTTCATCCTTAATTGGGATATTAAGCTGTTGTGCCTTTTCCAGTTTACTTGGTCCCATATTGTCTCCAGCCAAAATGAAAGATGTCTTTTTCGATATACTGCCTACATTTTTCCCTCCATGTTTTTCGATTAGGGCTTTATACTCATCGCGTGAATGACGGGCAAAGACTCCGCTTATTACGATAGACATTCCTTTCAGTTTGTCAGAATATCCCGATAAGTCTTCTTCGTCAGCTTCCAGTTTAAGCCCCGACTGACGAAGTCTTTCCACCAATATGCGATTTTTCTCATTAGCAAAATACTGAATGATACTTCCAGCTATTTTTTCACCGATTTCATCTACATGGATTAAATCATCGAGATTGGCCGAAGCAAGTGCCTCTATCGAACGAAAGGCTTTTGCTACCTTTTTAGCAACAGTTTCACCTACGAATCGTATACCTAAAGCAAATAGTACACGTTCATATGGGACCTCTTTAGAACGCTCGATTCCTTGAATAATATTTTCGGCAGATTTCTCTCCCATGCGTTCCAGACGGCAGATATCAGCTGTCTGTAAGGTGTAAAGGTCGGCTATATCGTGAATTAATCCTTCTTGATAAAACAGATCAACAGTTTCAGGACCTAGACCTTCTATATTCATGGCACGACGACTGATAAAATGTTCAATCTTACCTTTAATCTGTGGCGGACATGCCGTTTCGTTCGTACAGTAATAGGCGGCTTCATCTTCGTAACGAACCAATTCACTTCCGCATTCGGGACAATGTGTGATAAAAGTTACTTTTTCACTTCCAGCTGGACGGGCAGAAACTTCCACTCCTGTTATTTTAGGTATAATCTCTCCTCCTTTTTCTACATACACCATATCGCCGATATGAAGGTCGAGAGAAGCAATGATATCAGCGTTATGTAATGAAGCACGACGTACAACAGTTCCCGAAAGCTGTACCGGATCTAGGTTGGCAACGGGTGTTACGGCTCCTGTTCTTCCTACCTGGTAAGTAACTTTTTCGAGTTTTGTAAGCGCACGCTCAGCCTGAAATTTATAAGCTATTGCCCAACGGGGAGATTTTGCTGTATATCCCAAATTACGTTGCTGACGAAGAGAATTTACTTTCAGAACGATACCGTCGGTTGCAACAGGAAGATTTTTGCGTTCTACATCCCAATAGTTGATAAAATCGAACACCTCCTGCAAAGTACGTGCTTTACGCGATATATGCGAAATCTTGAATCCCCACTTGGCTGCTTCCTGAAGGTTTTCATAATGTCCGTCGTGAGGAAGATTATCTCCCAACAAGTAATACAGATAAGCATCAAGCTTACGGTTTGCCACTACAGCAGAGTTCTGCGATTTCAGTGTTCCCGAAGCTGCATTACGAGGATTTGCAAACAAAGGCTCTTCGCGAAGTTCACGTTCGCGATTCAGCTCTTCGAATACATTCCACGGCATCAAAATTTCACCTCGTATTTCAAAATTCTTTGGATATCCTTCTCCATGCAGAACTAAAGGTATAGAACGGATTGTTTTTACATTATCGGTTACGTCATCTCCTCTTACTCCGTCACCTCGAGTTACGGCACGTACTAACTTTCCGTCTTCATACGTCAGTGAGATGGACGTACCATCATATTTCATTTCGCAGCAGAGCTCGAATTCTTCGTTCAATGATTTACTTACACGTTCGTAAAATTCGGTTACTTCTGCCTGAGAATATGTATTGCCCAACGAGAGCATTGGATACTTATGTTCTACTTGCGTGAAGTTCTTATTCAAATCGCTTCCTACACGAACACTAGGTGAATTAGGATCGTAGTATTCTGGGTGTAGTGCTTCCAGATCTTGCAGTTCACGCATCAGCTTATCGAATTCCAGGTCGGAAATAACGGGTGCATTCAGTACATAATAGTTATAGTTATGAACATGCAGTTCTTCACGTAGCTGGTCTATTCTTTCAATGTCAGTCATGTTATATGATAAAATGATGTTTCTTGCAAAAATAGTAAAAATGTCATAGTGGGCTATGTGGGTACGGCGGAAACTTTGTACTTTTGCAAAAAAAATAACAAAGACTTATGAGAATAGATATTATAACTGTTTTGCCAGAAATGATAGAAGGTTTTTTTAATTGTTCTATCATGAGCCGTGCACAAAAGAAAGGTATTGCAGAGATACACATACATAACCTGCGTGATTATGCTTACGACCGCTACCGTAAGGTGGATGATTATCCTTTTGGAGGATGTGCGGGAATGGTTATGAAAATTGAACCTATAGACCGTTGTATCTCGGCTTTAAAAGCTGAGCGTCATTACGATGAAGTTATTTTTACAACTCCCGATGGCGAGCAGTTTAACCAGAAAATGGCGAACACACTTTCCATGAGCGAGAATCTGATTATTCTTTGCGGACACTTTAAAGGCATAGACTATCGTATTCGCGAACATTTCATTACGAAGGAAATCAGTATCGGAGATTACGTGCTGACTGGAGGTGAACTGGCAGCAGCCGTAATATCGGATGCTATCGTGCGAATTATTCCTGGCGTCATTTCCGACGAACAGTCAGCCTTATCAGATTCGTTTCAAGATAATTTACTGGCTCCTCCAGTGTACACCCGTCCGGCTGAATATAATGGTTGGAAAGTTCCTGATGTCCTTTTGTCTGGGCATGAGGCTAAGATTCGTGAATGGGAATTTCAGCAGTCACTGGAGCGTACACAGCGTCTGAGACCAGATTTGCTGGAAGATAAATAAGAATCCTCTTATATAGGATAACATGAATAGTTGTATGTCGTGATATTGCATAATATTCGGATGTTGTTTTATAGTAAATAAAAAAGATAATAATAAAGGAAGAGTTTTTGGGTGTTGAATAATCCAGACTCTTCCTTTATTATATTCAGAAATCCTAATTCCTCATCTACTAATTTGTTCTTTGTATTAAGATCCAGTTTCCTTCTTAAAATAATAGCTCTATAATCTGCGCAAATACCACAGTTTTCACTCCTGCATTAGGGAAATCATAGTACAGACATTTCAATATTCTTTTCCTTTAATAATTCAATCAGTCTTTTTGCATTCTCAGTATATAAGTAGACTTTCTTTCCTTTCTGATCAGTCAGAGATACATTATACCACCCACGAAGAAGATGAAACTTCGCAGATGCATGACAATCTGCTTTTATGATATTTTGTAAAATCAGGGTTTTCACTATGACATGTGGAGTCCGTATCTGTAAGATACCATTCATTAAAGAATAATAGGTACGGCTGTGCATCCAACTTATAACTATTCCTATTACAATGTAGGATGAATAATGGCATAGAAGGCTGGAGTCTTCTTCAGGAGATTGGGTAATTATATTCAGTATATAATAGAATGCCAATCCTCCAAGAAGCCACAGTAAGGCTATGTAACCTCCATAAACCAATCTGTTTTTAACCTTGAAGTTTTCCATACTGTGTCAATTTATAAATATAATATTAATTCATATCCGTTGGGATGTCGATATATTTATCTTCGCCGTTGATGCAGAATTTCAGACGAGAATTTTCCAACTTGGATAGCTTTTTGAATTTTACGATAACTGTTGTTGTATCTCCAAATTGGGCATCCACGTGTTTGGCTTTATAAGTTTTACCATTGTCACATTCGAGCATGATATTTTCTATGCCGAGCCCGTTATTACTATCTTTATCGTCTGAAGTAAGTGTAAAGATAACTGTGGTTTTTCCTCCTTT
The DNA here is from genome assembly GCF_000154845.1 of Phocaeicola coprocola DSM 17136. Taxonomy (GTDB): domain Bacteria; phylum Bacteroidota; class Bacteroidia; order Bacteroidales; family Bacteroidaceae; genus Phocaeicola; species Phocaeicola coprocola. The sequence goes on from NZ_DS981490.1 coordinate 60,321, forward strand.
ATTTGAAAGGCTGACGAAATGAGGCTCAGCAAATGCAATAATTGCCATCAGAAGAAGCGAAAGAAAAGATATTGCTTTTTTCATTGGTAATGTAATTTAAGGGTTATTACTTTTATCTTCTCTATACTCACAAATATAAAGTTTTTTGTCGGATTAGCCAAATGAATTGAATGGTTATGTATGACGTATAAATATCTTTACTTTTCAATATCTGACAAGTGACTTAAACTCCATCCCGATATAAGGGCAGGATTCTTTGCTTTTACTTGTATCGGAATATTCTACTGTATTGAGAAATGGTGCCCGATTGGTAGTGTTCGGTTGAATACAAATCTGACATTAGAAAAAAGTTCTGTGTATTGTTGGTTCGATGTAGAACAGAAACCGGCAGGCAGAGTGAAAAGCCATAAGAATTCCCAATTCACCTTTCAGCTTGTTGTTGAATTTTCTATGTTGAATGGCAAATATAGAGAGTGCCCAAAGGAATTCCGAAGCGTTGTACATTGAGCGGGGAATAAACTTAATTAAATATTTTTTATTATAAGTGGATATGAGAAAAGTATGGGCTCTGTTGTATTTCTTAAAAGAACATATGAAATAAGGGTATGTATCTATCAGGCAGCTTACGAGAATACGCTTGTTCGCTTTATTCAAGGAGTACTACTTGTACACGACGTCTGTTTCCGGATTTGCTGAAAGAGAAATAATTTTACATTTTATATCGAAAGGAAGAAAAGAAGAATAATTCATTTTCCCATATATACGAAGAAGAACTATATACATTCTCTTTTCAATGTACATAGTTCTTCTTGTTAGTTAAATAGCTTTATAGAGTATCTGATGTAAAAATATTTTAAACTTCTAAAGCTCCGATAATTTCGCGTACAGATGAGTATCCATGACGTTCCAGATAGTCGTTGATGCCATCGACCACTTTAACTGTAATAGCAGGGTCGATAAAGTTTGCAGTTCCTATCTGAATAGCAGTAGCACCTGCCAGCAAGAACTCAACAGCATCTTTCCAGTTCATGATACCACCTAGTCCTACTACTGGAGTCTTTACAGCTTTAGCTACCTGCCAAACCATTCTCAAGGCAATTGGTTTTACGGCAGCACCGCTCATACCACCTGTTACTGTTGATAAGATAGGTTTACGCTTTTCAGCATCGATAGCCATTCCCAGTAAAGTATTGATGAGTGATACACTGTCGGCTCCGGCTCCTTCTGCAGCTCGTGCTATTTCTGTAATGTCGGTTACGTTTGGAGAGAGTTTTACGATCAGTGTTTTGTGATATACCTTACGTACTGCACTGACTACTTCGGCTGCGCCATGCGCTGTAACGCCGAATGCCATACCACCTTGTTTTACGTTCGGGCAGGAAATATTCAGCTCGATGGCCGGGATATTGTCCAGTTCATTAATTATGCTTGCTGTTTCAGCGTAGTCTTCCACTTGTGAACCTGAAACGTTTACAATCATATTTGTGCGTATATCCTTAATCTGCGGATAGATGTGGTCTACAAAGTAATGTACACCTTTGTTTTGCAATCCTACGGCGTTCAGCATACCCATAGGAGTTTCTGCCATACGCGGATACGGATTACCTTCGCGATGATGTAGTGTTGTACCTTTTACAATGATACCGCCAATCTTTTCCAGGTCTACAAAGTCCTGAAATTCTAGTCCATATCCAAATGTACCCGATGCTGTCATCACCGGATTCGACATTTCTAATTTACCGATGTTTACACTTAAATCTGCCATAATAGTTTCTTTATATTAAATACAGGACCTTCTTTACAAACACATACATGACCTTCATCGGTCTTTTCTACGCAGCACAGACAGGCTCCGACGCCGCATGCCATGGTATTTTCCAAAGATACTTCACATTCAATATTGTTAGCTTTGGCATATTTGGCTACAGCTACCATCATTGGTTTGGGACCACAAGTGTAAATCATATCAAACTTATTGTCTTTCAGAACACTGTGCATTGTCACATAACCTTTTTCTCCCATACTTCCGTCTTCAGTAGTGGTATATACATCGCCGAACTGCTCGAACTGTTCCAGTTGCAGCAGATCGTTCTTAGAACGTGCACCCAATAGGAAAGTCGGCTTGCAGCCCATCTTCAGCAATGCTTCACCCAGATAAAGCATCGGAGCAGTACCCACGCCACCACCTACTAAAAGAACTTTTCTGTCAGGATTTTCCGGCATAGAGAACCCGTTTCCTAATGGCAATACTACATTTACTATATCACCTTCTTTTACAGTAGCCAGTTTACGTGTGCCATCACCAACGAGTTGTACAAGAAACCACACCTCGTTGGTCTTTCTGTCTACATAATTAATAGAAATGGGACGCCGAAGGAAGGTTGTATTTGAACCGTCAATACGAATTTCGGCGAACTGCCCCGGAAGCATATCCGGTAGCGGAGCGGACTGAGTCAGCTTAATCAGAACATAGTTTGCATGTAAACGTATGTTCTCTGTTACTGTCAAATCTAATATGTATTTTTTCATAAAAACTAGGGTAAATTCGTTTTGTTTTGCAAAGATAACGAATTTACCCTAGTATCTTTCTTTTGGTTATGGGAAAGTCCCTGATTCTATCTAAATAAATTATCCGATAATAAGCTGTACTTTTATCCGGATATAAAGATTTTATTAGTTTTTTTCAGGTTTGAATACCTGATACGTACCATTATCGAAGAAAATTCTTATTTCAGTGATTTTTGGGTGAGGCTTTTCTATGTATCTAATTTCCTCACGTACAGATTCTTTAGGTGTATAAGCAGGCGTTTCTGATACATTTTCCTTGCGAAAATCAAAAAGAATTGGGCTCTCGGTCGATTTTTCGGGATTCTCAAAGCCTTGTGTGTACTGAGGTGTTGCAGTGTCTGGCGTATTTTCACCTTCCATTTCACCTTCTCCGTATAGTAACCATTCAATGTTAACATATGGACAAGCTTTATGGATACGCATAACAACATCAAGGCTTGGTTTATTTCTGCCATTGAATATATGCGATAGTGAAGATGTGGAAATCCCAATCTTTTCGGCAAACTCGGCATTACTCAAGCCTTCTTTCTGCATGATTTGTATAATACGGTCCTTCATTAACAAATGGAATAGATTATTTATCTGTTTACAAAGGTAATGTTTTATGTTTTCTTTTGCAAATTTACATATATAAAAGTTAGAAACAAAAGTGATTTATAAATGTAAATACTGGATGTGCTTTTTAGTATTTACGAATGTAAATTGCTTGATATAATGTAAAGTAATTACTTTAATATAATGGCATATTCTTCTGATTAATAAATAATTATTATAGTAAAATACATTTGTTTTACCAAGATACTGCTCTTTTATTAAAACAAATGTAAATTTGTTAAAGCTTTTCTTGGAAAATGAATAGTAAAATACTGGTTTTTACTATATTCCATAGTATAATTATTTAATGAATAATCACTCGTTTACATATAGAATTGTATACAAAACAAATGGCTCTCCCCTCTCCTATTCAGGCATTTATCTCTAATACATCTATACTTATGTACTTTTGTGTGGCGGTTTACAAATGTGTTTATTACATTTGTTTACAAAAATACTCAAACAATTGTAAATAGAGATTATTTATTATATACTAGCTTCCTTTAATGACCAAGTTTACACCTATACATTCGTAAAGGAAAAATTTAGAGATTGATTTGTATATTGGGAGAAGTTTATTTCTTGATTCCGTGTTATTGCTGTATTACCCTTTTAGGGGTTACTTGCACATTTCACCCAAATATATCACCTTTATAATTTATTGATATATAATATTTTAAGAAGAAATCTACAGCTGTTTATAACTGAATTTTGTATTTTTAGTCCTTGTATTATATTCATTTCAAACAAAAACAGCGACAAATCCATAGAAATTCTGCACATTTCACCCAAATATATCACCTCGGTAGATAACCTAATGATTCATATATTCTCTTCAACTTTTAATTTTCTATATTCATTTACTCCAAGTGACAGGCTGGAATCAAAATCATAGTGTCCCAGGAATGTTATGTGTTCATAATTTTGTGGTGATATATGTTTAAGCAGACTTTTATCGATTTCCTTGTCATTTGCTTCAATATACTCAACACTCCTTTGTAAATAGACGGCATTCCATAAACAAATTACATCCATGATTAGTGAAAGAGCGGAAGCCCTTACCTGTTGTCTGTCACGATTTTTTGTGGTAAATTTTCCCTCTTGACCAAATTGAACGGCCTTGGCAAGACTATTATTTGCTTCACCTTTGTTCAACCCTATTTGTATCTTTCGTCTCAGTTCTTTTGATGTAAAGTATCGTAAAAGAAATAAAGTTTTTTCTATCCGTCCCATTTCAACTATGGCACGTCGGAGATGACTTGATTTATTGCATAGTTTTCTCATCACCAGTTCTCCGGAAACATGCCCTTTCTTTATCGAATAGGCGATTCTAAGAATTTCATCATAATAATCTTTTATCCAGTCAGTCTGAATTTTTTTGAAAGCGACACCTTCAATATTTTTCCTCAGGATGTTATCTTTAAAAATAAAAAGATTCCTGCTCGATACATTTTTCATACGGGGTGCGTAAGCAAAACCCAAAAGATGAGCAAGTCCAAATAAAGGATCACTATACCCTCCAGTATCAGTATAATGTTCAATAACAGGTTCCCCGACCATTAGTTCGTGCGCCAATACACCATCAATGACATGCTGAAACTCACTATTAGTACGGATTACTTTTGTAAAGAATACATAATACTTGTCACACACAAATCTGTATATGGTACAGCCCTTGTCAATTCCATGTCTCGGATTTGGTTCTGCATTGAATGAAGATACCATGCTGCGTATCCCTCTTCCATCACTCGATGATGTGTTTCCTTCTCCCCAATATTCCGAGACCCACAAACTTCTCAGAAGCCTGACAACTTCCCCTTGCGCCTTGACCAGGTTATCATCATCCAAACAATTTTGTGAAATTGAATACAGTTGGTCATACGAATATTTGCCCATTGCCTGTGACATCTTAACCAGTCCGACATTCGTTCCCAGTGCCATTAATGCTGCAAGCACTTTTTCCTTTTCTGCCTCTTTCAAAGTTTGGTTCTTCAGATTCCGGTGTATGAAATATTTGGTGAATCCAACCCATTTATCCACTTCAAGCAAGATTTCTTCCAGTCTTGCTTCGGGAATCATGCCCTTAAAAATTCTTTTGCTCAATTCCATTGCATTTTCCGGTGTTGCCGTTCCAAGAGGAGAAAGATGCAGGCTTCCTTTATCTATCCATAGATCATCAAGCAAATCAATATTGTCTGACAGATAATCTAAAAGCTCGGTCATTCTCTTTTTTCTGTCGGACAGATACTCATCAAAAGTCTCAAACCCGTTTAAGACATCAAAAACATCAGTCGAATACTTATAAGTTTCCTTATCAATCAGATCTTGTTCAAATGCCAGATATTTTTCACTTCCTTCCACAGTTACAAGATTGTTCCTTATGGCATGTCTCAAACTTGAAAGAGTGGCCATTTCATAATACCTTTTATCAATACATCCATCCTTTTGTACCAGTTTAATCCATTTATTTTCAATATGGTTTAACGGAGCATCGTCAGGTAATTTAAGGTTGTCTGAAAGATTCATCTTCCTTAAACAATCAACAGCTTTTACAAGAGGAGTCATTTCCTCCGATTCAGATGTCACTTTTAAGATTTTAAGCAAACGTGGAGAATATTTCCTGATTTGGCTGTAATGGCTGTTTAGTAATTCAAGGCTGTCACTATCAGAACAGTTAAGCTCATATCCCCTTTTTATGATGAGATCTAACGCTTCGAGAGAAGAAAAGTTTCTCTTTTTCAGTTCTGTTCTTAAATTTTTCTTGTGACGTAAGGAAAAAGAAACGGCTTCGGCAATAGACAATAAATCCGATTGATTCTTAAATATTTCTTTACTATTTTGGAGGATTGTCTTTTCATTCCTCTTTTCACTCTTTCTCAACAGATTATGCAATATGGCATCATTGGATTCGACAACAAAATCCAGAAGCATTTTTCTGGTTTCATGAATATATATTACTATACCCGGGTAGATTTTTTCTTGCGAACTACGCTCTATGGAATATAAACGCCTGTGAACAATGCGTCTTGCTATGGATTTTCTTTTATTGTGGGATATTGAAGACAAATCCATATCCAGATTCAAGGAATCAATATATTCTATTCTGTCCGCAATTTCACAGAAGGATTCGGGAGTTATTTTTCCCGGCACATTTCTCAGTTGATGCAAATTATATGATTTAGGTGCAGTGCCTTTACATAAAATAGCTTTTTTGATATTTGAACACTGTTCTGATGTCAGCATGGAATATATAAGACGGTTCAAATCGGCTTCTTTCCGATTGCATATATCTTGAACCCATTTTTCAATGGTACTTATTTTGGGCAATACAATTCTTTCTACTTTTAATGCGGAAATAATTTCCCTGATAATGAACTCTCTGTTTTCAACAACATCAGCATTTGTCGAAATGATTTTCATTGCCATCTCTTCATCTTTTTCATCCATCTGCCTATATCCATAGGCAAGACAAATATCATGAAAGTGTTTTATGATGGTATTAGGACGTTTATATCTCTCTTTGAAATTCCATGAGCGAGGAAGAGAGGCATTTATCTGTTTTGCAATAAAATTCAAAACCTTTGAAGGTATTCCGGACTTGAGCGTATAGTTCCATCTAAGATATCTGAGGTGAAATAATTGAACTGCATATCCAATTCTATTGCATAAATCCTTGTGCCCGTTTGTGATGTTCCTAATGTCGTCTTCATCAAAGGCACAGTAAGTCAAAAGATCGTCATCGGAAATATTATACGGAATTGTTGTAATTTCCCTGCGCTGTTCAGAGGTCAATATTATTTGGGCCATGCAATAGCTTCTTATAGTGTTTTTCTATTTTTGATATAAGAATAAAGTGTGGCTCTACTTATTCCTGTTGTTCGCAAGATGTTATCAACAGAGCAAGCCCTTGAATCATATAAATCAAGGGCAAGTTTAACCGTTTTTGGATCGATCTTCGGTCTTCCCCCTTTTCTTCCTCTTGCTCTTGCGGCAGATATTCCTTCAAGAGTTCGTTCACGGATGATGTCTCTTTCAAACTGGCTTACCCCCGAAAATACGGAAAATAATAACCTTCCATGAGGGGTCGTTGTATCCAACCAAGGCTCCTTTAATGATTTAATATCTGCTCCTATTTCATTTATACGCTCAACAAGTTCAAACAAATCCTTTACCGACCTGCTTAATCTGGTAAGTTCACATACAATTATTGTATCGCCCTCACGAAGTGAGTCCATCATGCGAGTCAGTTCCGGGCGTTCTTTCTTTGTCCCCGTCATTTTCTCTTGATAAATGCGGTTACAGCCCGCTTGTTTGAGCTGGTCTAATTGCCTGTCAAGGTTCTGATCATTTTTTGAAACACGTGCATACCCAAATATCATAATTGCAAAGTACAAAAATATGAAATAATGACATTTATCGTATTTTGATAAATATACCGTTTATTGGACAAATATAAACTATTTTTTGATGAAAGACAATAAAGTTCCAGTAAAATCTGAAAAACCATCGTTTTTCAGATTAACACAAGGCGATATATTTGAGTGAAATGTGCAAGTAACCCCTTTTATGTGTTATACATATTGATTAGGTTTCTTCCCGTTTTATCCAAAATCCTTATGCTCTCAGATTTAAAAAATTGCGGCCAATGATTCGTTCGTTCCTGAATTTTAAAATCTCGTGTGGGTATAAAAAAAAGACTCTGTCCTGTAACATTTAATGATAAAACGTACAGAACAGAGTCTTCCTTTTCGTTTTTTTAGTGGTCAGAAATTAGATGTCAATGAAGAATCATGAAGATAAGTTCCTTTAACAATTCACCATCCGATATTGACGCGTTACCTATTCCTTTCGACTTAGCATCACACATACGGATTGCTCCGATGATCTGCATTACTTTTACTCCCGTGTATCTTCTCATAGCAAGCATATAGTCTTTGGCTTGCCAGGGAGAACGCAGCCCTAATTGTGCGGCGATTCCCTGTTCTGTTTTTTCGGGAGCATAGTATGCCAGCATCAGATTTGCATAGAAATTAAAGAGGACTGCCAGAGTCACCTGAAGTGGATTGTTTTTAGGATTTTCTTCAAAATAATTTACTATCTGATTTGCTTTTAAAATATCTTTGGCGATAAGTGCATTGCGTAATTCGAAGTTATTATAGTCTTTGCTTATTCCGATATTTCGCTCTATTTGTTCCGGAGTGATACGCTTCTGACCGCTGGGCAGGGTGATAATTAATTTTTCCAATTCGCCTGCCATTCGGTTTAAATCGGTACCAACAAATTCGGCCATCATCTCGGCCGCTTTAGGTTCTATTTCTACTTGTTTACGTTTTAAATATGAAGCGATGAATCCCGGAAGCTGTGCATCTTTCAGCTTTTTTGATTCGAACAGAACTCCGGTCTTTTCGATTTCTGCTGTAAGTTTTTTTCTTCGGTCTAATGATCCGTGTTTGTAGCAGATGACCAAAATTGTAGATGGCATAGGCTTTTGCAGGTAGTAAACCAGCTCATCCAGATTCTTTAAATTTTGGGCTTCTTTTACAACCAGAACCTGATATTTCGACATCATCGGATAGCGTTTAGCACCGTTGATAATGGTGGCAATATCTGTATCTGCACCATACAGAACAGTCTGGTTGAACTCCTTTTCGGTTTCATTCAGCACACTGTCCATGATGTAATCAGCTATGCGATCGATATAATAGTCTTCTTCTCCCATAAGAAAATAAATGGGAGAATAGACCTTGTTTTTTATGTTCCTGACTATCTCTTCGTATGTTGTTTCTTTTGCCATGGATAGTAAAATTACCAGTCAAATTTCAGATGCTTCACTGTCTTCTTTTCATCGATAATCATACGTAGCGCATCGATTCCGATCTCTACATGTTCGTTGACAAACTGCTGTGTGACGAGCGAGTCACTCTTTTCTGTTTTTACTCCTTCCGGTATCATTGGCTGGTCGGATACTAACAGTAGTGCGCCTGTCGGGATATGATTTGCAAATCCTGTTGTGAAAAGGGTTGCGGTTTCCATATCTACTGCCATGGCACGTGTCTTCAAAAGATACTTTTTAAAGTCGTCATCGTGTTCCCATATGCGGCGGTTAGTTGTGTAGACTGTGCCGGTCCAATAGTCGCGTGAATGGTCGCGGATAGCAGATGAAACAGCACGCTGTAGCATAAACGCAGGCAAGGCGGGGACTTCTGGCGGGTAATAATCGTTCGAAGTACCTTCGCCTCGTATGGCAGCAATAGGCAGGATCAAATCGCCTATCTGGTTTTTCTTATCTATACCTCCACATTTACCCAGGAAAAGGCAAGCTTTGGGATGGATAGCACTCAGCAGGTCCATGATGATGGCTGCATTCGGGCTTCCCATTCCGAAGTTGATAATAGTAATTCCTTCTGCGTGTGCAGAAATCATATTAGCATCATGACCTAAAATAGGGACGTTAAAGCGATCTGCAAATATCTCTACATACTTGTTGAAGTTGGTCAACAAGATGTATTCTCCGAAGTCTTCTAGTTTTCTTTTTGTGTATCGTGGTAACCAGTTTGCCACGATTTCTGCCTTAGTTTTCATGATATTTTCGTATTTTTGTATGAAAAACGATTTTGTCTATTATTGCAAATTTACGAAATGTTGGCATTAAATTTACCACCTTACTCGTTTAAAATCTCTAATAAAGAGGGAAAAAAATACATTTTCGACGTATTGCGCAAGAAATACGTTGCCCTGACTCCTGAGGAATGGGTGCGACAGCACTTTACCAATTACTTGTTAATGCATAAGGGATATCCTTCAGGATTGCTGGCAAATGAGATACAGATTAACTTAAACGGTACGAAGAAGCGCTGTGATACGGTATTGTACAACCGTAATCTGACGGCTAAAATGATAGTAGAATATAAGGCTCCGGATGTAGTGATTACCCAAGCTGTGTTCGATCAGATAACGCGTTACAACATGGTGCTTCGGGTAGAATATCTGATTGTGACCAATGGTATCAATCATTATTGCTGTCGTATCGATTATGCAACTAACTCATATGTGTTCCTTCCAGAGATTCCGGACTATGCATCTTTGTAGTTTATTTGTTTCTCTTCCGATATGGATCAGCTTCATTCCGGTTGCTATACTGAACGGAGGTTTTCGCGATTATGTGCTGGTAAAATTTCTACTCGATAAGTGTGCTTTGGCTGTTAGTGGAATTATATTAAGCATATCGATATTACTCGTTGCTAAAATATTATTATCTCGCGTCAAGAAGCTCTCCCGTACGGATTGTCTGGTTATATCTTTTGTATGGATATTGCTGACAGTCTTGTTTGAATTCGGTATGGGACTTGCTACGGGAAGCTCTGTCTGTGAACTGTTGAAGGCTTACAATCCCTCAAGTGGAAATTTATGGTTGCTGGTGGTTGTAGCAACTGGAGCAGCTCCATTTCTCGCTTTGAAGTCGAGAAATAAATGAGCCTTGTGATTAAGGCTTTGTCTTAATTTTATCTGTATAATATTATTATCTTTATATTCAGTTTAATACACATATCTATATATTGATATATAATGTATTAACTATGTAGTTGTTTGATTTGAATTATACAGATTATTTATCATAAGTACAGGAAAATTATTATATTATTTCTTCGCTTAGTAAATAAAAAGCTCCGGTATATCCGGCGATGTAAGCCAGAATATACCGGAGCAGTCTATCTTTATGTCGTAGAACCGGAATATTATTTAATCTTTGTTTCTAAGTGCTTTTCAGCAACAATACCAGCCAGTTCTGGGTCTATCATGATACGTCCGCAATATTCGCACACGATGATTTTCTTACGCATACGGATATCCAACTGTTTCTGAGGCGGGATTTTGTTGAAGCAACCACCACATGCATCACGCTGAACGTAAGTAATACCCAATCCGTTACGAGAGTTCTTACGGATACGTTTGAAAGCCTGAAGCAAACGAGGCTCGATAGTTGTTTCCAGATTCTTAGCTTTTTCTCTCAGCTTTTCTTCTTCCTGCTTGGTTTCAGAAATAATTTCCTCCAGTTCGTTTTTCTTAACTTCCAGGTCTTTCTTTCTTTCTTCCAAAGCTGTATTGCTCTTTTCTATTTCTTCTTCTTTTGCCTTGATTGAAGCAGTATATTCTTTGATACGCTTTTCGCACAGTTCGATTTCCAGGCTCTGGAATTCGATTTCCTTAGTCAGCACGTCATATTCGCGGTTGTTGCGTACATTGTCCTGCTGAGCTTTATATTTTTCTACTGAAGCCTTTGCTGTTTCAATTTCGATTTTCTTGCTGGCAATATTCGACTTCAGTTCGTCTATTTCAGTCTTGATTTTCTCGATACGTGTGCTCAAACCTGTAACTTCGTCTTCCAGGTCTTGTACTTCAAGAGGCAACTCTCCTCTCAATGTCTTGATTTTGTCGATTTCAGACAACATTGTTTGCAACTGATACAGTGCTTTCAGTTTTTCTTCAACGCTCAGTTCGCTGGGATCTTTTTTTGCTTCTTTAGCCATAGTTATTACAAATATTTGATGGGATTTGTATTGACACTCGTCATGCTGACGCTGAGTGACGGAAACATTTCCCGTATGATTGAATAAAATATTTCTTTTGTATATTGTTCACTTTCATAATGCCCTATTTCAGCTACCAGAATACTGTTTTCATAACTGAAATAATCGTGGTATTTCACTTCTCCGGTAATGAATACATCGGCGCCGCTTGCCACTGCACGGGGCAATAAAAATGCACCTGCACCTCCACAAAGAGCAACTTTCCGAATCATCCGTCCGTTGGTGCGCGAATGTTTTACGCAGCCTACTTCGAACGTATGTTTGATGCGATGCAGAAAATCGTCTTCAGCTTCCGGAGTCAGAAGTTCACCCACTACTCCTGCACCAGCCTGGCTCCAGTTGTTCTGCAGAGGATATAAATCGTATGCCGGTTCTTCGTATGGATGAGCAGCAATCAGTGCTCGTACGACTGCCGGTTTTTTGAAGGCTGGTAAAATGGTTTCAATACGTACCTCGGGCTCTTCGTGCAGTTCTCCTTGTTTGCCGCAGAACGGATGTGTACCCTCTCCGGCACGGAAAGTCCCCTTTCCTTCCAGATTATAGCTGCATGAATCATAGTTACCTATACATCCGCATCCGGCATTGAATAGTGCCTGACGGACTTGTTCTGCCTGTTTGACAGGAACAAATGTTACCAGCTTCAGCAGTGCATTTTTCTTGGGTTCCAGTATCTGTACGTTCTGTAAACCTATCTTTTCGGCAATTTTGTAATTGACTCCCTGGGGAGCATTATCCAGATTGGTATGCATCGAGAAGATTACAATATCATGTTTGATTGCCTTCATGATGCAACGTTCTACATAATCTTTCCCGGTTATCGACTTATACCCCTTAAAAATAAGAGGATGGTGTGATACAATCAGGTTGTAACCCAGCGAAATGGCTTCGTCTACCACTGCTTCGGTTACGTCCAGACACAACAAAGCCCCTGCAGCTTCCGCGTCTGTCAATCCGATTTGCAATCCGGCATTGTCGAATCCGTCTTGCAAAGGCAGAGGCGCGAACATCTCAAGGGCATCTACTACTTCCTTAATTTTCATGTTTCGCGAAAATTTTCATGCAAAGATACAAATTTTCTGCGATATATTTATGTTTGAGACATACTTTTTATTGTTTTTAGGTTGCAGCAAGGCTTGTTGACCGTCTGGTAAGGATATGACGAAAAGAAGGAAATCTTCGTTGGGAAAGATCAAGACAAGTTCTGATTTTTTGTACAAACTTTATTCTGTTTTGTACAAAAAATCAGGATAGTTCGTACAAATAAAGCAAACAGTTTGTACAAAAAATAAAAAAATAAGCTGATGTTTTTTCATAAAATTGCCGGAAAAATCGTAATCTTTCCGGCAAGAATATAACAGGTAAGTATTTGTGCGTATTATTTCTCTGGAATAACAGGCAGATACAGGTAGCTGTCGTAGCGTCCTCCTGTATATATACAGTGCTTTCCTGCGTTATGAGTAGCGGGGGAAGTTACCACTTCGTTCGGATCGGCACACTGATTTTCATTGCCTCCCAGTGTAACCAGATCGACATTGTTTCCCGGTTGGTAAGTATACCCCTCCTTGGGAATGCTGATTCTTGCAGATCCGAAAGGAATGGCCGCCGCAGCAGGGCGATAGGCTTCTACGGTAAGCTGGAGTATTTCATCCTTGTCGAACATCAGCCCCATCGGCCATATTTCAATTTCCAGCGGAACGATTTCGCCGGGTTTCAGTTTTTGTTCCGTAGTGTATGTGTAATATGGTTCCGCTTCTGTGGTACGCAGTGTGTCGAGCTGGCGCATGGATGCCCGCATATATCCTGTAGCGGCGATAGTTGCTCCTGTCGGATCAAAGAAAGGCTTTCTGTCTTTTGAAAGTTTCTCTACTTTGATGGCAAGATCCATATCGTCATGGTCGGGGGCAGATACCCATAAGTGCAGTTTCATATAACCGGTTATTTCGGTGGATTTTGTCATACGGAACCGATAAGTAACTTTCGGCTGTCTGCTTTCCGACTGGTAGGAACTGATTGTCTCTTTTTGCGGCAGACTGGTTGAGAGTGAAGAGTCTGCTGCCGAAAGATATAGCTTGGTATACTTGGTACGCGCCAACGGGAATTCATTTTCCACACGGTTTACAATATTTTTACCTCCAGGATTAAGTACAGACAAGCGTACTTTAGGCGTTTGCTCCCATCCGTTGTCAATGTTTTTTAAGTAATGATCAAAGAAACGACGCAAGTCTTCCACGTTTTCCGGCGAATAATAATCGTACCACTCATTGGTATCGTGCACTCGTAGCCATTTCTTTTCCGATGAGATACGGCGATATCCCGCAAAGGTTCCATGTGTATGTACAGAGTTAGTATAACTTGCTACTACATAGGCCGGGACAGTGATGTTTTCCAGACGAGCTGCCTTGTCTTCCCAATAGCTGCACATGAATGGCTGTTCTACAATCATGCGTGGCTGATCCTCGAGCATTCCGTGGGCAGAAGAGAATGTTTCGGCTATCATTTCCGGAAATTCCGGCATGGGTATTCCTCCCCTGTGACTTGACTCGCGAAAATGATCACAAAAACCTTCCCAAGGAGCGATGGCAGCCAAGTGCTTCGGTTGTTCGGCGGCAATGAACCATTGTGATACTGTCAGCCAAGAATTGCCGGACATGCCAACTTTGCCATTGCACCATTTCTGGGATGCAATCCATTCTATCACATCGCAGCCGTCAAGCGCATCTTCATGTCCCCAGTAAAGCAGGTTGCCTTCAGACATATATGCACCACGTTTGTCGGGATTAACCACAGCATATCCGTGTGCTACCCAATAAGCAGGGTCAGGACCTTCAAATTTTTCGAGCCCTGAGGTGGCACTGATTGCCACACCCGAACGCATCGGGACATCATCGAGCATTTGTCCTCCGATTTCTTTCCCATATGGACTCCAGGCAAGAATAGCCGGACAATTCTCTTCGTTTACCGGACGGAAAACATCGGTGTAGATAGTTACTCCATCGCGTAATTTAATAGGAATATCCCGTTCCAGCAGTATGTCACAGGGCAAAGGCATAGCTCCCTCACGACGTACGGTTCCTGCTTTCAGGATAAGAGTTTCTTGTTTAAATCCAGGATATCGGACACGAGGTGCATCGACGGGAAGTGCCTTACGCAATGGAACGTCGAAGGTTTCGCCTGAAACATTGTGCAAAGTCATTTGCTGTTGCTGTGCAGGTAATAGTTGTGGGGCAAGTATAGCAAGCAATACTGCCCCGATCATGTTTTTTCTACTCATTATCATATCTGTTTTGTTTAATTTTCTTTTTGGCAAAGTTCTGCACTTTTTGCCGTAATTGTATGTTAAATCTGGAAACATAACTGGTTAATTACGAAACAGAATATAAATTTGTAATAGGAAAAAACATTATTTACTGGTTATGGAAGAAAGAATCATTCGTCTGCCGGAGCTGATAACGTATCATCAGATTAATGAAGTATGGGAGGAAAGTATAGCTTGTTTCTGCACCAAAAGTGATATGAAAAATATCAGTAAGATACCCCCTGTACTTGCAGACATGTTTTCGTTTATAGTTGTGGAGGAAGGTATGGCACACTATATACTCAATTATAAAGAATATAATGTACAGAAAGGTGATATGTTGTTGTTTTCGCCTAGCATGCTGGTTTCACTCACAGGTTGTACGGACGATTTCAGATGCATGAACTTGATGTGCGAAAGGAGTTTATTCGAGCATATGCTGTCGTCCAATCCTGCCTTTCAGACATATTCTTATTACTTTTGCCGCACCGATACACCTGTGGTTCAACTGAAACAAGAAATGCAGACTGCTATCTTGAAATGTATGGAACAGATCCGTATGGCTATCATTAGCCGCAATACTTATCAAAAAGAAATTATTCAGAGCCTGGTGTATACTTGTATGTTACTGGTACTTGAGGTAATAGAAGAACGTGTGTCTTCCCTTCCGGTGTCACTGGGACGTACCGAAACTTTATGGCGTTGGTAGTTGCTCATTATAAGCGGGAGCACTATATAAATTTTTATGCCAGCAGGCTGTCTGTTACAACCACTTATCTGTCTCGCATAATTCGGCGGCAGACAGGGAAAACTGCTGCTTATTTTCTGGGGGGGGTATGCTTTATGCAGAAGCTTGCCGCTTGCTTACCCGTACTGACTATACAGCCCAACAGATTGCAGAGGAACTGAATTTTTCTGATCAGTCAGCCTTCGGCAAATTTTTTAAGTCGAAGGCTGGTGTTTCTCCTCATATATTTCGTCTGAAAGGAGTAAACAGATAAGAGCTGTTCACAGGTAAGCTTACTAGGAAAATGCTCTTATTTCACAGAATAATCTTTTCCAAATCATCGGGAACATAGACGCAGCCAGTAAACTCCTGTTGTGCTTCAGCGGTATATCGCTCTTTTCGGGTAGCGAGTGTCTTGTCCTCCGTGTGATAGAGCAGCAGATTCTTTACATCCAGTTTCGAAGCGAGTCGTCCGGCATCGAGAGCTGTACTATGATGCTTTTCGTAAGGCTTGAAGCGTTCACGGTCGTCGTACAGACAGAAAGCCTCACATAACAACCAGTCGGCTCCCATTACGTAGTCGTGATTCAATTCATTATAAGGTTCATCACCAAGACATACCAGTTTTTTCCCATCGGGAAGTATTGTACTGAAACCATATTGTTTTTCTTTGGTTGAGGCTATGTCGAAGCACTGCAGGGTGAAGCCTCCGGCTTCGAAACACATTCCGTTGTCGACGATATGTAGTTCGATGCCATTTCCCAGCCGAGCTACAATTTTGGCAGGAAGTGTCATGCGGCAAATCCAGTCGAGTGCTTGTATGGCTTTGTCGTGTCCATATACGTGGAACGTACCTTCATATTTTCCAGCCTGCATAAGCTGAGCGACGACACGTACCACCCATACGGCTCCTAATATATGATCGGTATGTGCATGGGTAATGAACATGGCATGAATATCGGTCAGTGGTATGCCTGCTTTCTCTAGTTGGATAAGTATTCCGTTTCCTCCTCCGGCATCGACCAGCAGGGTTTTGTTCGGATGACGCAAGGCAAAGCAGGTATTATAGCACTGGGTAACCGCAGCATTTCCCGTTCCCAGCATGACAAGTTCCGTTGTTTCATTTGTTTCCATAAGCTTCTTGACAGTTGATTATGATAAAAAAAGAGCAACAAATATCGGCTTTCTTCTGTCAGCCCAGATACTTGTTGCTCCGAATTATAATAAGGTTGAATTACCTGAAATTAATATGCACGTGCAAACAATACGCGGCGAGCCGACGGTTTGCCTGTTACCATATCTACGCCCGGAGTAAGACTTTCTTCGTCTGCTTCGAACGGAAGACAGCGGATAGTAGCTTTGGTTTCTTCCTTGATACGTTCTTCTGTTTCAGTTGTACCATCCCAGTGAGCCAGAATGAATCCACCCTTTTCAATTTGTTCCTTAAACTCATCGTAAGTGTTTACTTTTACGATGTGTTCGTTGCGGTACTTCAATGCTTTCTGGTAAATATTTTCCTGTATTTCTTCAAGCAGGTTCTTTACATATTCTTCGATACCATCGCAAGAACGAGTTTCTTTTTCCAGTGTATCGCGGCGCATGATTTCCATTGTATTGTTTTCCAGATCACGTCCTCCCATGACAAGACGTACAGGAACACCTTTCAGTTCGTAATCAGCAAACTTGAATCCCGGACGTTTGTTGTCAGCATTATCGTACTTAACAGAGATTCCCATTTCACGCAACTTGGTTACGATACCTTCTACTTTCGCATCGATTTGTTTCAGTTGTTCGTCGTTCTTGTAGATAGGAACGATGACTACCTGTATCGGAGCCAAATGTGGAGGAAGAACCAGACCGTTATCGTCAGAGTGAGTCATAATCAATGCACCCATCAGACGAGTAGAAACTCCCCATGAAGTAGCCCATACATAATCCAGCTTGTTGTTTTTGTCGACAAACTGTACATTGAATGCTTTAGCAAAGTTCTGTCCGAGGAAGTGAGAAGTACCACACTGAAGTGCTTTTCCGTCTTGCATCAAACCTTCGATAGTGTAAGTATCAAGTGCTCCGGCAAAACGTTCATTAGCCGATTTAACACCTTTGATAACAGGTACTGCCATGTATTTTTCTGCGAAATCACCATATACATGCAACATTTTCTGTGCTTCAGCTTCAGCTTCTTCACGAGTAGCATGTGCTGTGTGACCTTCCTGCCACAAGAATTCGGCAGTACGCAGGAACAGACGTGTACGCATTTCCCAGCGCATTACGTTTGCCCACTGGTTGCACAAGATAGGCAGGTCACGGTATGAGTTAATCCAGTTTTTATATGTACTCCAGATGATTGTTTCTGAAGTCGGACGGATAATCAGTTCTTCTTCCAGTTTAGCTGCAGGGTCGACAATAACTCCAGAACCATCTTCTGCGTTTTTCAAACGGTAGTGAGTTACTACGGCACACTCTTTGGCAAAACCTTCGACATGTTCTGCTTCACGGCTCAGGTATGATTTCGGGATAAGCAACGGGAAGTATGCATTTACGTGTCCGGTTGCTTTGAACATATCGTCCAATATGCGTTGCATTTTTTCCCAGATGGCGTATCCGTAAGGTTTGATGACCATACATCCACGTACTGGTGACTGCTCTGCCAAATCGGCTTTTACTACCAAATCATTGTACCATTGTGAATAGTTCTCACTTCTTTTGGTGAGGTCTTTTAATTCTTTTGCCATAATTTATGTTGTTATTATCTTTTATATCGCTTTTCAGAGATGCAAAATTAGTAAAAAAGACATTGATAGCCTACAAAAACTATTATTCATTTAAATAATCAGGGCGTTTTTAGTTCTGATAATCGAAATACCACCAGTATGTATCACCAAATTCTCTACGCATCAGGTTGCTTCCCTGGACGAGTGGACCAGATTCCTTACGGCGGATTTTGTAGTCAGTGTAATGCTGGATCATTGCACTGTCTGTAATCTGAATCTGATAATCGGGGTGACTGTCCTTATATATAAGTATAGCTTCTTTATAGTATCGGGCAAATTCTTCATCAGATTCACAGAAATCGGTAATGGCAGTTGCAAAAGTGTCAAGTCGTTTTTCAAGAAGTAAAGCCGATAGAAAATAATCGAGTGAAGTCGATTTCCCTGTGCCTTTGTAGCAAATGTTATGCAGGAACTCCATGCGGTCTTCACCGTTATACGGACGCACTCCCAGCAAATAGTAAATAGAGTCGTTTGTATAGCGGAGAACAGAAGACGAATCGTTTGCAAAGAACAATCCGTCGGTTTTATAATATTGCGGATACTCAAAGAGCTTTTCTCCCAAAGTTCCGGCATGCGACATTGCAATGCTACGCAATACGGTAAGTGTCCGGCTTGCTTCTGTAGAATGTTGGCCTATTTTCAGCACTTCATTGTATTGATGATTACGAAGATAATGTTCGGCTTCCAGTTCACGATGAAAAGTGCGGTTGCTGTTGCCTATTAGTATAGTCATGATAATAAACACCAACAGTATAATCAGATTGCTGTTCATCAGCGTCATCGGACTACTTTCTACATTCAATTGTACACGGAAAACCCTTCGTAACCAGAAAGTAACTAAAAAATATATCAGTAATATCAGAGGCAGCAGCCATCCCCATGAAGTGTGGTAGTCGGACATGTAAACAGTTCTTCCTACATCAGTAAGAACTCCCAATATAAGGCAAGAAGGGAAATACGACAAAGCACGGACCTCTCCTTTCAAGCCTAACAGGCTATTGACTCCCCAGCGTAATAATAGCAAAATCAGGGTAATGATTATGGCACTAGGTAAAGGGGCAAAATGAGTTTTGCCGTGTGCCAGTGAGAAGTGTAAGGCTTCTAATACATCACACTGAAATACATAAAGATAGATAAAACTGAAAATAGAAAAAAGAAAGCCGCACACGGCGGTTTGTATGCGTGCGGCTTTCTTATAGTTCTTATGGATATATTCATTCATAAACGTTACTTCTGGCGTTTCAACACTACTGCCGAACGGGCAGGTATATACAGCTTAAGCCATTCTTTCTTTTCTTTAGCATATAATGGATCGGCACACGTAAAATGGGCTACTGAATCGTCTGCAAACCCAAATCCGCCGAACTCTTTACTGTCTGTGTTCAATACTACATGGTACTCACCTCGTGGAACAAGGAAACCGTAGTCTGTGAACGAACGGGTCGGATTAAAGTTGAATACAAATACTAAGTCTTTACGGCGATATGCCAGAATCTGATCTCCGTCATTGTGCCATATTTCTACGACATCGCTCTTCTGTATATTCTTGACTCCTTCAATAAGATGAACCATTGCTTCGTCAAAGTCACCCAGGTAGTGATAACACAATTCTTTATTGTCTACCAGATTCCATTGGCGGCGAGCGTATTTATATGACCATCCGTTACCTTCACGCGGGAAGTCGATCCATTCCGGATGACCGAATTCATTTCCCATAAAGTTCAGATAACCGCCGTTGATAGTAGAAGCTGTGAGCAGACGAATCATTTTGTGCAATGCTATACCGCGCTGTACGACTCCATTTTCATCACCTTTCTTGAAGTGCCAGTACATATCTGCATCAATCAGACGGAAAATGATAGTCTTGTCGCCTACCAAAGCCTGGTCGTGACTTTCGCAGTAAGAGATTGTTTTTTCGTCTTTACGGCGATTGGTTACTTCCCAGAACAGGCTAGAAGGCTTCCAGTCTTCATCACGACGTTCCTTGATAATTTTTATCCAATAATCAGGAATGTTCATCGCCATACGATAGTCGAAGCCGTAACCTCCGTCGTTGAAAAGTGCGGCAAGTCCCGGCATACCTGAAACTTCTTCGGCAATTGTAATGGCACGAGGATTAACCTGATGTATCAGCTTGTTGGCAAGTGTCAGATAGCAAATGGCATTGTCATCTTGATGACCATTAAAGTAATCGCCATAGTTACAGAATGCTTCTCCCAGTCCGTGGCTGTAATAAAGCATAGATGTTACACCATCGAAACGGAAACCATCGAAGTGGAATTCTTCCAACCAGTATTTACAGTTAGAGAGTAAGAAATGAATAACTTCGTTCTTACCGTAATCGAAACACAATGAATCCCATGCCGGATGTTCACGGCGATCTCCCTGATAGAAATATTGGCAAGGATCACCAGCCAGGTTACCTAAACCTTCCATTTCGTTCTTTACCGCATGCGAATGAACGATGTCCATAATTACGGCAATTCCCATCTGATGAGCTGTATCAATAAGCTGTTTCAGCTCTTCGGGCGTACCAAATCTGGATGATGGAGCAAAGAAGCTTGATACATGATAACCGAAACTTCCATAATAGGGATGCTCTTGAATAGCCATAATCTGAATGCAGTTATAGCCGTCCTTGGCTATGCGTGGAAGGATGTTTTCACGGAATTCGTTGTAAGTCCCCACTTTTTCGGCATCCTGCGCCATACCAATATGACACTCATAAATCATTAAAGGTGACACATTCGGTACAAAAACTTTTTTCTTGAATTTGTAAGGTTTATCAGGATTCCAGACCTGTGCACTGAAAATTTTAGTCTGGTCGTCTTGAACGACACGTGTTGCCCATGCAGGAATACGTTCTCCGCAACCTCCTTCCCAATAAACTTTCAGCTTATATAAATCTCCATGCTTTATCGCATTTTCCCGAAGATTGATTTCCCAGTTACCTGTATTCTTGACTCTTTTCAATTTATACTTGGCTTGTTCCTGCCATCCATTGAAATCACCTATCAGATAAATTTCAGTAGCATTAGGAGCCCATTCACGGAAAGTCCAACCTTTTTCTGTGCGATGCATGCCAAAATAAAGATGTCCGGTAGCAAAGCCGGACAGTGTTTTCTTGCCGATTAATTCTTTTTCCTTATTAATTGCATGCTGATGTCTGCCTGTAATAGCCTCTTTGTAAGGCTCAAGCCAAGGATCATTTTTAATGATATTCAATACTTCATCCATAGTATTAGAGTTTATATTAATATGCCCGAACTTTTACTATGACTTTTTTCACGCCGTCTGGAGTTACGCCAGGAGCGTGTCCGTCTTGTGGAAAGAATATGGCAAACATACCCGGTGTAATAGTCAGATAATCTTTTGCAAATCCTTTGTAGAAAGTGATGTCTTTTTCTGCATTGTATTCTTCTTCCGGAAGGTCTGTGCGCGGAGTATATCCCATTGTTTCAACTCCCGACAAAGGAATCTGAATATCTATGAAGTTATTATGAGTTTCAAGTTTTGCTTCTTCCTTAGTTTTGGGTCGTGCTTGAGCAAAATTAACGATAAGCTCACCCTCTTTTAAGACGACCTTACCTATTTCGTGTGCGTTTAAGTCTGTAGTTTTCAAAAATTCCACAGCCTGTGCAAATAGTGGATTCAGAGAAACATATTTCTCAAGATTTTCTAATTTATCTATTACCATAGTAGTAACAATTTTGTGGTTTTAATTTATATGAAAATGTTTGTTATTCAAAATCATCGATTGTATAATTTGTAAAATCGGCAAAACGCTTCAGTTGCCTGAATACGTTTATAATTTCTTCTATAAAACAAGGATCATCAAAAAAAGAATCAGGAATGGAATAAGCAACAGTGTAATCTTTACATTTTATATATTCCGGATAAGGAAAATCTTTTGGGAATCCTTTAGGCAAGGTTTTTAAGTGTTCCTCTCCTATTACCGGAAAATATTTTTTAAAATCAGGATCCTCTACAATAGCACGGTATTCCTCTATGTTATCTACAACCGACTGCCGGACAGCTTTAAGCATATTGGACGGCATACACCAGCTTCCTCCTGCCAGCATACAGTTGCCAGGTTGCAGATGTACGTAATATCCGCAGTGGTTCGATTTTTTCCCACGTGCGTTAATATATCCTCCTATGTGATTCTTATAAGGAGATTTGTCTGCCGAAAAGCGGACATCCCGATAAATACGATATGTACAATCATGAGGACGAACATGAGATATACTTTCATCGAATAATGAAATACGCGCAATGATATCCGCTAATAAATTTTCAAAACTGCTTTGTGCGTTTTGATATTCATTTTTATGTTCCTGAAACCATTCACGGGTATTATTCTCTGACAAGCGTTTCAGAAAATCTAATATTTCTGGTATATTCATGTCCTTCCCTTTTTTGTAACACAAACATACAAAATATATTTTGATAAATCGAATAAAACGTGAGTATTTTATAGATTATCCTTAATTCCGCAACATAATTGATAATTATTTTTATAAGTTCCTGAGCAACATTTTGTTGCCCAGGTTTTTGCCATGTCAGCGTTTTCACTTACCTTAGTGTTGCGAATCCAAAGACAAAGAAAACCGCAACAGGCATGGCAAAGGTAGCAATAAAATCCGAAAGACTCACTCCTTTTGGAGGCATATTTCCAATCATGGAGCAATTTACCTCCCTTCTCTCCTCTACAATTGACTCAACACTTGGGTTGAGATGCAAACTCTATGGTTATCAATACAGCGAAATCATCCGCTCCCTCCTATGCGTTTACTTCTGCGGCGGTTCTTGCGTTGAGGATGTCACCGCCCACTTAATGAGTCATCTTTCCCTTCACCCCACACTCCGCACCTGTAGCGCCGACACCATCCTTAGGGCAATAAACGAACTGACCCGGGAAAACATCTCATACACGTCTGATGCCGGAAAGTCCTATGATTTCAATACGGCAGACACACTCAACACATTGCTCCTGAATTGCCTGTTGTCCACAGGGCAGTTGAAAGAGGGCGGGGAGTATGACGTTGACTTTGACCACCAGTTCATTGAGGCGGAGAAGTACGATGCAAAGCCCACGTACAAGAAATTTCTTGGTTACAGGTCCGGTGTGGCCGTTATCGGCGACATGATTGTCGGCATAGAGAACAGCGACGGCAACACCAATGTACGCTTTCACCAGAAGGACACGCTAAAGAGGATTTTGGAGAGACTTGAAGAGAAGAAGCTGACAGTCAAACGCTTCAGGGCCGACTGCGGCTCATGCTCTGAAGACATTGTGGATGAGGTCAGGAAGCATTGCAGGACATTCTACATACGCGCCAACCGCTGCTGCTCGCTCTATGATGACATCTTCGCGCTCAGAGGGTGGAAGAAGGAAGAGATAAACGGCATCGTGTTTGAGTTGAACTCCATTCTCGTTGAGAAGTGGAAGGGCAAACCGTATCGCCTGGTAATCCAGAGACAGAGACGCATGGGCAGTGGACCGGACCTGTGGGAGGGGGAATATACATACCGCTGCATCCTGACCAACGATTACGAATCATCCATGAGGGACATCGTGGAGTTCTATAACATGCGCGGTGGCAAGGAACGCGTCTTTGATGACATGAACAATGGGTTTGGATGGGACAGACTGCCTAAATCCTTCATGGCGGAAAATACCGTGTTCCTGCTCCTGACGGCACTGATACGCAATTTCTACAAGGCCATCATGCAAAGGATTGAAGTGAAGAAGTTCGGGCTCAAGGAAACCAGCCGTATCAAGACGTTTGTCTTCAAATTCATTTCAGTACCTGCCAAGTGGATTAAGACCGCAAGGCAATGTGTGCTGAATATCTACACCGACAACCATGCATATGCAGAAGCCTTCAAAACTTCTTCCGGATGATTTACATCACTTGATGGCCACTGATTGCGTATTGCCTCAAGTCGCTTTATGGGGTAAGGGGATGGTATGCGCATTGAAACGGACGCGAGGACTTAATGGTTATCTTACGAATCAAAAGTCCATTTCTCTTTATGTAGGTAGCACTTCGGGAATGGAGTTGCGGATTTAAGGATTATCAATTATATTCAACAAATCTCGATGGATTCTTCCGTTTGAAGCCAGAACCTGCGAACCAGAGGAATAAGAATCTCCTCCCTTGAAGTCTGTAATCATACCTCCGGCATTTTGCAGAATAATTGTTCCTGCAGCGATATCCCATGGACCAATAAAAGCTTCGATACGTGCTTCGAACCTTCCTGCTGCAATATAACACAATTCTACAGCCGCAGCTCCCATAAGCCGCAGTCCTGCTACATTCCCGTAGAGTGTATTTACCAAATGGTTGGCCATTGGCTTATATTCTTCTGTTGCATAAGGGAAGCCAAGAGCTATAAACGAGTCATCTAAATTGGATATGGCAGATACATGAATTTCATTGCCATTCAGATAAGAAGGAGCACCTTTATATGTCCAGAAACATTCATTCCGGCAGATTTCATATACGACGCCTAGTAATAATTCTTTTTTACTTCTCAGGGCAATGCTCACGCAATACGGAGCATTGTCATGAATGAAATTGGTTGTTCCGTCCAAAGGATCGACCAGCCAGCAATATTGCTCGTCGTTTAATGTGCCACTGCCTTCTTCTGCTATGAAACCAGCCTCGGGAAGTAATTCTTTTAGACGGGTTACAATCTTTTTTTCCGACTCTTTGTCTACGTATGACACATAGTCGTGTGCATGTTTTTTTTCGATTGCCTCGCGATGGAATTTTTTTCTTTCTTCACGAATAAAATCCCCTGCCTCAATCGCAAGAGCACGTACTTTATCTGTTAGTTCCGATAGGTTTAGCATTATTTTTTCTCCTCTAAAAGTCTGCCACTGCGGAATGTTCCCTGACGAATTATTTTTCCGTTACTGTCTGTTTCGACAAAAGGACCATCCTTTTTTCCTTGCTTGAAGAATCCTTCAAAGCGGACTCCGTCTTTGCTTACGATAGTTCCTTTGCCATCTTCTTTGCCACGAGAAAAATGACCGGTGTAGACAGATCCATCTTGCATACGTAGTACGCCTTCTCCTTCTGCCATATTGTCTTTCCACTGGCCTTCATATTCATCGCCATTTCCCCATTTATAATGGCCTTTGCCCGATCGCTGGTTCTTTACCCATTCGCCTTCATATACAGCTCCGTTCTGCCAGGTAAATGTACCGGTTCCTTCCTGCCATCCGTTTTTGAACTGGCCGACGTATTTATCTCCGTTGGGGTAAACATAGATTCCTTTTCCGGTACGTTCTCCGTCTGCGTAGTCACCTTCATAGCGTTCGCCGTTTTGAAAATAGTAAATACCTTTTCCATGCTGTACATCTTTTACCCAATCTCCGATATATTTATCGCCATTGGTGTAATAAAATGTTCCTTTCCCGTGGCGTTCGCCATTTTTCCATTCTCCTTCGTATTTTGAACCGTCTTCCCATGTCATGACACCTTTGCCATTCTTCAGATCGTTGGTCCATTCACCTTCGTATTTGGCACCTCCTTTCCATGTATATGTTCCATGGCCGTTTCGCTTGTCTTGGTGCCACATGCCTACATATAAATCGCCGTTATAATAGTACATTGTACCCTCACCTTCCTGAAAGTCTTGATACCACATTCCTTCATAACGGTTGTTGTTCATGAAGTAGTAGGTTCCTTGACCGTGTTGCTGGTCCTGATACCAATGTCCTACATATTTTTCTCCATCACTGAATATATATGTACCCTCTCCTTCACGTTTTCCTTTTACATACTCACCTTCGTATGTATCTCCATTCTTAAAAACTGTTTTGCCTTTTCCATTTGGACGACGTCCTTTCAACTCTCCAGTATATTCTGCTCCATCTTTAAATTTGTAATATCCCAATGACATTTGAGCAGAAACGGACAAGCTTCCAAATGTCATCAATGCAAACAATAAATATGTATGTCTAGTCATTATTATCTTTTTCGTTTTATTTGAATGTTCAAAATTAGTGTTTTCTGTAAAGAGAATATAAAATCATTACACTATTTTACCTGCGACAACCGCTATTAAGTTTTCTTTACAGAAATACTTTTGTGCCAGTGCTTGAAGCTCATCCGATGTTACTTCACGGATAGCTTTTAATGTATGATCGAAAAAATCATTTTTCAAACCAGACGTTTCGATGAATATCCAAGCATCTGATAAAGAAAAGGCACTTTCGTATGAACGACACATATCACCCAGCATGTAATTGCGTACCATATCCAGCTCTTCGTCTGAAACTTTCTCTGAACATAAAATATCCATTTCTTTATAGACTTCAGCGATGAGAGGTTCTACATATTCGTTTGCAGCTTCTGTACTGATGCCTAATACACCTGTATTGGGATAATTGACAAGACCGGCGCCGATACCATAGGTATATCCTTTATCTTCACGGATATTCGACATCAGACGGCTACCAAAATACCCTCCGAACAGCGTAACCAGTACACGCAGCTTCAAATAGTCAGGATGTTGTTGGTTTATAGAAAATGTACCTATCTTTATAGAACTTTGCAAAGCATCCTCTTTTTCTACAAAAATGCGTTTGCAATCTTCTGTTGTAGGAACAAAAGTTTCGTTTTTTATTTTTCGGGTAGTGTCTCCCCAATCGCTTTCGCCGAAGTGTTGCTTTATGCAATGTATAACTTCTGGAGAAACTTTACCTGAGACGTAAACAGAGCAGTTGCCTGAATGGTAATACTGATGGTAAAAACCTTTTAATACTTCGCTGTTAATACGATCGTAATCTTCCAGTTCAGCATATCGTCCTAATGGGTGTGACAGTCCGAAAAGTGCACGATTCAGACGTTTGCGAGCCATTACGTCAACACGCTGGGCGTTGACAAGAAACTGTTGTTTGTTTACGTCTACTACAACCGATAATTCTTTTTCCGGAAAGACCGGTTCTTTAACCATCGAGGCTAATATTTCAATTGTTTTTGGGAAATACTTACCTAATGAATATAGTGTCACAAAACCATAGTTTACCGATGATGATAAGTCAAGCCATGCGCCATAATAGTCCAGCTTTTCAGCAATTTGTGATGACGACAAAGACCGAGTTCCTTCGCGCAGCATGCGGTTGGTAAACATAGCCAGTAAAGGTTGTGTCTGATTCCATTGCCCGCCTTTTATGAGCAAATCCAGACGCACAACATCCTCGCTGCCAACTTGAATGATATTCAGTGGCGTTCCGTTTGGCATGATTGTACGTTCGGGAGTAGAAATAGAAAAATGGTCTATCTGGCGTATTGGGGGAGCTATTGTTCTGTCAAGAGTCATCACTTTATTTCTTTATGTTCAAGCAGGAATTTTTCCGCACGAGCTAAATCCTGCGGAGTATCTATTCCAATGGTTTCCACTTCACTGATACCGACTTTGATGGTATAACCATTTTCCAGCCAACGTAATTGTTCTAATGACTCTGCTTGTTCCAGAGAAGACTGTGGCAGAGCTGTAATTTCTTTCAGAACAGCAGCCCGGTATGCATATAGACCGATATGTTTGTAATAGGTATGTCCTTGCAGCCATTCTGCCTTTTCTTTGTTACGTTGATATGGAATAATAGAACGGCTGAAATACAGTGCATTCATATTTTTATCGACTACAACCTTCGGAGAATTGACATTTTCTAATGCTTCAAATCCGTCATCAACGGTAAAGGGTTTTACCAAGGTTGCAATCTGTGTAGATTCATCATTAAAACATGCTTTGACAGCTTCCAGTTGCGAGCGCTGTATGAAAGGTTCGTCACCCTGAATGTTTACAATAACATCGTAACCGCTGCCTACTTTGCAATAGGCTTCATAACAGCGGTCTGTACCACTTTTATGATTGACAGAAGTCATAACAACTTTGCCACCAAAAGCTTTGACGGCACTTTCTATTCGCTCATCATCGATCGCTACGTATGCTTCATCCAGAATTCCAGATACTTGTTCATAGACTCTTTGAATTACAGTTTTCCCTCCTAGCATAGCCAATGGCTTTGCTGGAAAACGTGTAGAAGCATATCTAGCAGGAATTATTCCAATAAATTTCATGGTATTTGTACTTTTTATTAGTACGCAAATTTACAAAAAAAATCTATTTTTGTAGTCAAAACTTCATAAATATGAAAACTAAGCATCGTTGCATCATTTGTTTGGGGTCGAATACAGAGAGTGAACATCATATGAATTGGGCGGAGGAAATCCTGTCAGATTTGTTTCCTAAGATGCGGTGGGGAGAAATAGTAGAAACTGCCCCGGAAGGTACAGAAACGACAACTTCTTATTTGAACCGGGCTGCTGTCGTTGAAACAGATATGGGCTTCGAGGATATAAAAATATTATTTAAGGACATAGAAAGGAAATGTGGCAGAACCCCAGAAGGCAAACAGAAGGGAATCATTCCTCTGGATATCGATCTGCTTGTGTTTGACATGGAGGTTATAAAACCTGCTGACATGGAGAAAAACTATGTGAAACAAGCCTTGAACACTCTGTCGGAACAGGCCGATTATACCAGTTTTACATATCCCAGTCGTGTGTAATGCACACCCTTGCTTTCGTAATGTGACATGACCTTTGCTGATGCTAGATGCAGTACTTCGTGCTGAGTTATTTTGCGACTGTGACAACTTAATGCTTTAGGTGTCTGGCTACGTCCGCCAGCTTTTATGAAAAATGTAAAACGGTTTCCGTCACGGTCGGCAGCCAATACGTTTTGGTCTACGTAAAAGTCAGCTTTGTATGTATCAACCTGTAAACGAACATTCAAGACTGTGAGGAACATATCTTTCAACTTTTCTCCTATCTCACCGATATAATGGCTTACCGAAGAAATATGTCTTTTCTGTACGGTCAGTTCAAAATGTACTTTGGCAAATTTTTTAGCCAATAATACTAATGGTTCATACCGTTTTGTTTCTACAGTAAATTTATTTGCTAACCAAAGGATGTAAGATGGGTCCACATAGAAGATTTCAGCTAAACGTTTGCCACGATACTTGCCAAATGGAATAATGTCGTCTGATTGTCCGTAGTAACTTTCAAAAACGCTGTTGTCTTGTACGTCAAGAGGTATATTACAGTTTTGGAGTAAGGCGAAGGCTCGTTCTGCTGCTGCGTCGAATGTTACAGCAAGTGTACGTACGAATAGTGGGGTTTTATCATCTGAAAAGATTCGCCAAAATCCATAATAAGGGCGATAAAGAGTCGGCATACTGATTACATATTTACCATCTTTAGGCATTCTTCCACGATTGAAAGATTCGATCCGATCGAAAACTTTAGCTGCCAGTTCAGGAGATAGTTGGTATAATGTGAGATTACGATCCATGACAATCCTCCTTCTTTTACAAGTTTCTGCAAGATACAGAAAATAATCCGAAAATCCAAAGTTGGAAGACTATAAAAAAACATGCCCATATTAACAAAAAAACATGCTGAAGTTTATCGTAAAACTTCAGCATGTTTTTTTTATTTTTCCTGAAAAAATTATTGGAAGAATACGTCATCCAATCGGCTGGTATTTTCTTCTTCTATTTCAGTCAGTTTGTCTTTGCATGGATCAAAATCCTCGGGTATATCGAAGTGTTCATCTTGAGAATATCCCAACGACTTGTCGGCATAAACTTTTTGCATGTACAATCCCCATACCGGTAATGCCATTGAAGCACCTTGTCCGTCGCGCATTGTATCGAAGTGAATATCGCGTTCTTCACCTCCTACCCAACAACCAGATACCAGTGAAGGAGTGAAGCCCATAAACCATCCGTCTGAGTTACGGTTGGTTGTACCGGTTTTACCACCCATATCAGCCTGTATACCATATAAGCGGCGAACTCGTCCACCAGTACCTTCGTTGATTACAGCACGTAACATGACGAGCATTTTGTATGCACTTGATTCACTTATCACTTCTTCTACTTGTGGCGTGAAAGTTGCGATGACGTTACCTTCATTATCTTCTATGCGGGAAACGAAAAGTGGCGCTGTACGTATACCTCGATTGGCAAATGCTGTATAGGCACTAACCATTTCTCCTACAGAAATTTCACATGGCCCCAGACACAAAGATACGGTTGGCTGTATGTCCTTGTTCAAGACACCAAAAGAATGAATCAATCGAACCAGTGCATATGGGTTGAGCTTGCTCATAAGATAAGCAGATATCCAGTTGTTGGAGTTTGCCAATCCCCATTTCAGTGTTACCATTTCTCCATAATGAGATTTAGAACTGTTTCGGGGAGACCATGCTTTTCCGTTTTCATCGAATAACGTCTGTTCTACATTTCTTACTTCGTCACACGGAGAGAATCCGTTCTCCATAGCTAATGTATATAAGTAAGGCTTAATGGTAGAACCAACTTGTCGGCGTCCAACCATAGCCATATCATATTGGAAGTAATTATAGTTAGGACCTCCTACATAAGCTTTTACATAGCCTGTAATCGGATCCATAGACATAAATCCGGCACGCAGGAAGTGCTTGTAGTAACGGATTGAATCTAACGGTGTCATGATAGTATCCTTTTCTCCTTCCCATGAGAAGACAGACATTTCGTGTTTTGTGTTGAATGCCTTCCGGATTTCTTCTTCAGAACATCCTGCTGCTTTCATTTCACGATAACGGTCAGACTGACGTACGGAACGTTCTAATATCGTATTTACTTCTTCCGGAGTGAGCTCGTTTGTGTATGGCGCAGTTTTACGTCCACGTTTTTCTTTAAAGAAGCGAGGTTGCAAGTATTTTGCTACATGTTCGTATACAGCTTCTTCAGCATATTTCTGCATACGTGAATCAATTGTCGTATAGATTTTTAATCCGTCTGTATAAATATTGTAATTGGTTCCGTCTTTTTTTTTGTTTTTTGCACACCATCCGTATAAAGGATTTGTCTTCCATGCCAAAGAATCTTCGTAATACTGTTGTTGTTGCCATCCTCTGTACTTCGAACGGACTGGTTCTTTGGCTGTCATTATCTTACGCAAATATTCACGGAAGTAAGTTGCCAATCCATCCTTGTGGTCAACCGGCTGAAATTTCAGAGTCAACGGTAAGGCTTGCAGAGAATCACGCTCAGCTTTTGTGAGGTAACCGGCCTTATACATTTGATCAAGCACCGTGTTGCGGCGTCCTCGTGAACGTTCATTGAAACGACGGGGATTATATAATGATGGATTTTTACACATACCGATAAGGGTAGCAGCTTCTTCTATCGACAAGTCTTTAGGATCTTTTGAAAAATAAGTTTTGGCTGCTGTTTTAATACCTACGGCATTATTCAGAAAGTCAAACTTATTAAGGTACATAGTCAGAATTTCTTCTTTTGTATAATAACGTTCCAGCTTGACAGCAATAACCCATTCTATCGGTTTTTGCAACAAGCGTTCCATTACATTGTCTGCTACCGGCGAATAAAATTGTTTTGCCAACTGCTGAGTAATGGTACTTCCTCCACCGGCATGTTTTTGCATGAAAATACCTCTTTTAATAACAGCACGCATAAATGCGCGTGCGTCTATACCAGAATGTTCACTGAAACGAACATCTTCTGTTGCAACGAGTGCATGAACCAGATTAGGTGACAAGTCATTGTAACCTACATAAACGCGGTTTTCTTTACTATACGACCAGGTTCCCAGAAGTTGCCCGTCATCTGAAATTATCTGAGTTGCAAATTTCAAATTCGGATTTTCCAGCTCTTCTACAGGAGGTACATAACCTATCCATCCTTTTGCTATGGCTGTAAAGACAGCAGCCACCGATAAAATTCCTAATATGAGCAAAGCCCATAATACATATATAAATTTCTTCCTCATGATAAATAAAAATTCTTATCTCTGATAATAACTTTTTTCTTACTTAATAAGTTCGCAAAAATAAAGAAAAACACCGGAATAAACGAATAAAATTGCAAGAATGATTGTTTCTGCTATTTTTAGCAGGAATACAACTTTTTACAAGCCTTATTTGATGCTACGTTTCTATTGGTAAATATATTTTTTTGTTGGTTTTTAAAAATGCTTCTGTATTACGCATTTCTGTTATCAGGAAATAAAATAACAGCTTCTTTTTCTAAAAAAAGGATGGTCTTTTTATTTTTTTTGTCTACCTTTGAACTCCGGTATTATAAAAACAATTCATAAAACCGAAAATATGGAAAATAGAAGTTTAGTAACTATTGCCAACCATTCTAAAGAACGTATCCTTTATCTTCTGGAAATGGCAAGAGAGTTTGAAAAGAAGCCTAACCGTCACTTACTGGATGAAAAAATTGTTGCAACTCTTTTCTTTGAACCTTCCACGCGTACTCGTTTAAGTTTTGAAACAGCAGCCAACAGGCTTGGAGCCAAAGTTATAGGATTTACCGATCCTAAGGTTACAAGTTCCTCAAAGGGAGAAACATTGAAAGATACAATTATGATGGTAAGTAATTATGCCGACATTATTGTAATGCGTCATTATCTGGAGGGAGCAGCACGTTATGCTAGCGAAATAGCTCCGGTTCCTATCGTTAATGCTGGTGACGGAGCCAATCAGCATCCTTCTCAGACAATGCTTGACCTCTATTCCATATATAAAACGCAGGGAACTCTGGAAAATCTGAATATTTATTTGGTGGGAGATTTGAAATATGGTCGTACAGTTCATTCTTTGTTGATGGCTATGCGTCATTTCAATCCTACTTTCCACTTTGTTGCTCCGGATGAACTTAAAATGCCGGAAGAATACAAACTATATTGTAAAGAGCACAATATAAAATATGTGGAACATACAGATTTTACGGAGGAAACTATAGCTGATGCAGACATTTTGTATATGACTCGTGTACAGCGTGAACGTTTTACCGATTTGATGGAATACGAACGAGTTAAAGATGTTTATATTCTTCGGAATAAAATGCTTGAGCATACTCGTCCAAATCTTCGTATCCTTCATCCTCTGCCTCGTGTAAATGAGATTGCATATGATGTGGATGAAAACGAAAAGGCATATTATTTCCAACAAGCTCAAAACGGACTTTACGCACGTGAAGCTATTTTGTGTGATGTACTTGGCATTACGCTGGATGAAGTCAAGGCGGATACCGAACGATAAATAAACTCTTTAAACAAGTTAATCAAGAAAGATTATGAACGAAAAGAAAGAATTGCAGGTGGCCGCTCTTGAGAATGGAACGGTTATTGACCATATACCTTCAGATAAAGTTTTTACTGTTGTTTCTTTGCTCGATTTGCAAAATACAGACGGTAATATTACAATAGGGAATAACTTTGAAAGTAAAAAATTAGGTAAAAAAGGTATTATCAAGGTTGCCGACAGATTTTTTACAGATGAGGAAGTTAGCCGTTTGTCTGTTGTAGCTCCTAATATAAAGCTCAATATTATCCGTCATTATGAGGTAGTTGAGAAGAAACAGATTGTTATGCCTGATGAGTTGAAAGGTATTGTGAAATGTAATAACCCAAAGTGCATAACCAACAATGAGCCTATGCAGACATGGTTTCATGTTGTCGATAAGGAACTGGGTATTCTGAAGTGTCACTATTGCGAAAAGGAACAGCAGAAAGATAACATAAAATTGATTTAATATATTATTATGAAGCAAGACTGGAAGCCCGGAACGATGATTTATCCGTTGCCTGCAGTGCTGGTCAGCTGTGGTAGCTGCAAAGAAGAGTATAATATTATAACTGTTGCTTGGGTTGGGACGATATGTACAAACCCTCCCATGTGCTATATCTCAGTAAGACCAGAACGCCACTCCTATCCTATTTTGAAGAAGAATATGGAGTTTGTTATCAATCTGACAACAAAGGAGATGGCATATGCTACAGACTGGTGTGGGGTGCGATCCGGAAAGAATTTTAATAAATTCGAAGAAATGCATCTTACTCCGGGTAAGGCTTCCATTGTACAAGCTCCGATAATTGAAGAATCTCCCTTGTGCATAGAATGTCGGATAAAAGAAATAATTTCACTGGGCTCTCACGATATGTTTATTGCAGATGTGGTGAATGTAAAGGCTGATGAAAAATATTTGGATTCCGATACAGGAAAGTTCGATTTGGCTAAGTCAAACTTATTGGTTTATGCACATGGGGGATATTATGAAATGGGCGAAAAAATCGGTAAATTCGGTTGGTCTGTAGAAAAGAAAAAATAATAAGAAATATGAGGAAAACTGCTTTAATATTCATAACCAGTCTGTTGCTGGCGACAGGCCTTCAAGGTCAGTCACGCAAAAGAGAACGTGATGCAACACGTGATCCGGCTGTTAATGTGGGTATAAAAGCAGGTTTTAATTCTTCTATGTTTTTTATAGATCATTTTTCTATAGGCGGGAAAGAATTGAATGATATCCAGAATAACTATAAGGTTGGTTATTTCGGAGCTTTTTTCTGCCGTTTCAATTTGAAGAAACATCACTATCTTCAGACAGAACTTTCTTACAATGTTTCTAAAGGAAGTATTTCAATAGCCAATACAGTAGAAAATAAAGATATCTTATTCGATAATGCATTGGTTAAAACATCCATACACTCCATCGATCTGCCTGTATTGTATGGGTATAAATTTGTTGATGCCCGTCCGTATGGAATGGCATTTTTTCTAGGACCTAAAGTAGCTTATACGTGGGAAAAGCATACTCAGAATGAATACTCTGGATTTTATCAGCAAAATATAACAGAAAATCTCCGTCCATTATGTTTTAACGCTGTGGTCGGATTGGCCGTTAATGTTTCAAATATATTTTTTGATTTTCGCTATGAAGGAGTTCTTCATAATATGGTAGAATCGGTTTCTTTTGATAAAAGAATAACGGAGTCTCCTTATTGCGATCAGTATATATATATCAAACGTCGTAGAAACGTATTAAGTTTCTCAGTTGGAGTGATTTTTTAAACACATAATATTACCTTTTTAAAAAACTACATATGAAAAGAGATGATTTGATTTTTGACATTATTGAGAAAGAACATCAGCGTCAGCTGAAAGGTATAGAACTGATTGCATCTGAAAATTTCGTAAGCGATCAAGTAATGCAGACCATGGGTTCATGTCTTACAAATAAGTATGCAGAAGGTTATCCTGGTAAGCGTTATTATGGTGGTTGCGAAGTTGTGGATCAGAGTGAACAAATTGCAATCGACCGGTTGAAGCAAATCTTTGGTGCTGAATGGGCAAATGTACAACCTCATTCGGGAGCACAAGCAAATGCTGCTGTTTTTCTGGCAGTGCTGAATCCTGGAGATAAGTTCATGGGATTGAACTTGGCACATGGTGGTCATCTTTCTCATGGTTCGGCTGTAAATACATCTGGTATCATCTATACTCCATGCGAATATAATTTGAATAAGGAAACAGGACGCGTAGATTATGATCAGATGGAAGAAATTGCCTTGCGTGAACATCCTAAGATGATTATTGGTGGTGGATCTGCTTATTCTCGTGAATGGGATTACAAGCGTATGCGTGAAATTGCAGACAAAGTAGGTGCTATTTTTATGGTCGATATGGCACATCCTGCAGGTTTAATTGCAGCAGGACTGCTGGATAATCCTGTGAAATATGCTCATATCGTTACTTCTACTACTCATAAGACATTACGTGGTCCTCGTGGTGGTGTTATTTTAATGGGTAAAGACTTCCCTAACCCTTGGGGTAAAAAGACACCGAAAGGTGAAATCAAGATGATGTCACAGTTACTTGATTCAGCTGTTTTCCCAGGTATCCAAGGTGGTCCGTTGGAACATGTTATTGCTGCTAAAGCTGTTGCATTTGGTGAATGTTTGCAGCCTGAATATAAAGAATATCAAATGCAGGTAAAGAAAAATGCAGCTGTGCTTGCTCAGGCATTAATGGACCGTGGCTTTACAATTGTTTCAGGAGGTACAGATAATCACTCTATGCTGGTTGATTTGCGCAGCAAATATCCTGAACTTACAGGTAAGGTTGCTGAAAAGGCATTGGTTTCTGCCGATATAACAGTAAACAAGAATATGGTTCCGTTTGATACCCGTTCTGCATTCCAGACCTCAGGTATCCGACTGGGTACTCCAGCTATTACAACACGTGGAGCAAAAGAAGATTTGATGTACGAAATTGCAGAAATGATAGAAACTGTTTTGTCAAATGTAGACAATGAAGAGGTTATTGCTTCTGTACGTGCACGTGTAAATGAAACAATGAAGAAATATCCTATTTTTGCATATTAATGGATAAACAATAAGCCTTTGGAATTCATGTAGAAATACATAATTCCAAAGGTTTATTAAACAAAAGTTGCGATGGATTGTTTCTTCAAAAAGTAACAATATAAATTTGAGAAATATGAAAAAAACGAGTTTTATGGCTATTTTATTAAGCGCATGCTTGGTATTTAGCGGTTGTGGTTCTTTGAACAATACAGCAAAAGGCGGTATGATTGGTGGCGGTAGTGGTGCTGCTTTAGGAGCTTTAATCGGTGGTATTGCCGGTCATGGTAAGGGAGCTGCTATCGGTGCTGCTGTGGGCGCAGCTGTGGGAACAGGAGCTGGTGTCCTGATTGGAAAGAAAATGGATAAAGCTGCCGAACAGGCTGCCCAGATACAAGGTGCTGAAGTTGAGCAAGTAACAGACAACAATGGTTTGCAAGCTGTAAAAGTGACTTTCGATTCTGGTATTTTGTTTAGTACTAGCAGCTCTTCATTAAGTACTTCTGCAAAATCATCATTGAGTAAATTTGCAAACAATGTATTAAATCAAAACCGTGACATGGATGTAGCAATCTATGGATATACGGACAATACAGGATGGAAAAACAGTACTGCAGAACAGAGCGTACAGAAAAATCAGGAGTTGTCTCAGGCACGTGCTCAAAGCGTATCAAGCTATTTGCTAGGATGTGGAGTTTCAGCTTCACAAATTAAGACTGTAGAAGGTATGGGAGAAAGTAATCCGGTTGCCGACAATAGCACAGAAGCAGGACGTAAGGAAAATCGTCGTGTAGAAGTATATATGTATGCAAGTCAGGAAATGATTCAGCAGGCTGAAGCAGGAACTTTGAAATAAAGGATAAAATTTAATATAAAAAATCCGCTAAATCGAATCTTTGTAGAAAGAGGATTTAGCGGATTTTTTTATGTGTTATGTACGTTATTCTTTTGAATTCTCTTCATCACCTTTAAGTATCGGCAATGTAATTTGATATTTTACTGCGAGGATACGGACAATGAAAACAGTCACTCCACCTAGAATTTGTGACATATACGACTCCATGCCTGTTTTAAGACATATCCAATATACCAGCCCGCCGATGACGCATGCCATGGCATAAATTTCTTTTCGGAAGATCAACGGAATTTCATTAATAAAAACATCTCGAATAACACCTCCTGCCGCTCCGGTTATACTACCCATAATGATAGCTACCCAGAAAGGATATCCTAAAGAAATACTTTTCCCAAAACCTACAACAGTAAACAATGCCAGTCCGATACTGTCGAAAAGGAAGAATGTATTATTCAAATGAATAAGATATTTCCCGAAGATAATAACAAAAAACATAGCAAATGCTGTACAAATCAGGTAAATAGAATCTGTCATCCATACAGGAGTAACATTCAGCATGACATCGCGTAACGTTCCTCCACCAATGGCAGTAGCCAGTCCTACAATATATGCACCAAACCAGTCGAAACGTTTGGCTGATGCCAAACGAATTCCACTGATGGCAAAAGCAAATGTTCCTATAAAGTCAAGTATCTGAACAAATGAAGGCATTTTCTTTTCAATTTAAATGAAACAATTAATTTACCAAGTGTAGCTAACTCCAAAACTTAAGAGTTCCTGAAGCTGGAAATAGCTGTCATCCGGTTCTTCTTTAGAAACAGAATCATCAAAACGGGTATGAACAAATAACTTCGTCGAGAAGTACTTGTTGAAAGCAAAAGTGAAGGTGTTTTCCCATTCTGACAAGACTTTTTCATAGTTTGTCGTATAAGAAAAACGTGATTCCCAAGTTAGATTATTAATGATAATCCATTTTAATGTTGCTTCCACACGAGAACCTAGCTGATCCTTCGATTTTTTTCCTGCATCAATGTTGAATTTGGCTGGATCTACTTTATCGCTGGCTACACTGTAACGGGTGTAGTTGAACGGATTGATCAATACAGACAAATTACATATTGCATCTTTCACATATTTATAGTCCATACCGATACCGATATTCAACTCTGAAGGTGAAAGCCATGAAGATACCATCTTATCGGAGTTCGTTTCATAATTAGAGAAGAACTGGGTCTTGAACTCGGCCGAAATGGTATAATACCAGTTTGTGATAGCCTTGTATCCAAATTTTGAACTTAAACGGAGCAAGTCTTCACTTGTCTTATATTGGTGGACTGTATCAGAAGGAGCAGAAATAAAACCAAGCTTCCATTCTATTTTGTTTTCAAATTGAACTTTTTGCTTGTCATCATAGTTGAACTGCAATACAGCTCCTGAAAGTAAAGATACTGTACTCTCTCCTCCTTTATACCAGTTGTCGGATATATAATTCTGTGAGAACTGCGCATATCCGTTTCCGCTGATAGCCCAGAAATTAGGTTTCATTACCAATAAGTCTTTTTCTCTAACCTGGCCTGTTTGAGAGGCAGCTCCTATTAAATAGAAAACTTTTTCTTTCTTTGGTTTTCTTATTTTCATCTTGTCGGATAAAGGTTCTATACCTTTCAGCTCGTTTTCATTTTTAGAAACCAGACTAGGATATTGCAAATAAAAAGCCAGTAATTGCTTGTTTACACCTTTATTTACATCAACCGAATGTGCAAGGTTCGGAACTTGGAAAACAGAATCCTTTATGGCATTTTCTTTCACAAAAGGAATTACTGGTTCCCAATTATCAATAGAGAATGCTTGTGCAATTGGTTCCGAATAATATGTAGCAGGAACAATAAGCTTATAGAAATCCGGGTTCGAACGTATCCATGATGGAGCTTCGGGCAGATAAATATCTTCCCATCTGTCTAGCATTTTCTGATAATCTTGTCGGAAACTATACAAAAAGGATTGGAAGTTTTTCACTGCCGGATTGATTTTCGGAGTATAAGCTTGTTGTATGTTCTTTACTTTAATGGTTTCTATTGTTTTTTTCTGTCGTATGGTATCGACGGCAGAAAATTGTTTCAACGTATCTGCCGGCATCGTATCTTGGGCGGCGATAGTGTCTTTTGTTAAAGTTAAGTCCTGCTGTTCAATTGCCTGAACGGCTTCATTTGTCAGGAGGAACATTGTAATAAACGTACCTAGTGCTTTCATTTTTCTAATTTGCCTATTTTCTATGCAAAATTACAATTTAATTTAGTCTTATTATAATGATATTATAACAAATTACATCTTAGTTTTTGTTTAGAGCAAATATTGAAGATTTTACTCTTTGCAATGTTTTGTCACTTTCCTTGTGTGTGATTTGGCTTTTTTTTATAATTTTGCAACTTTGAATAGTAGTGTTAGATAATAAATCACTTTAAAATAATCATATTGTGGCAGAAACAAAGTACATTTTCGTAACAGGTGGTGTAGCTTCTTCATTGGGTAAGGGCATTATTTCATCATCTATCGGTAAGTTGCTGCAGGCTAGAGGCTACAGCGTAACTATACAGAAGTTCGACCCGTACATTAACATCGACCCGGGAACACTTAATCCTTATGAACATGGTGAGTGTTACGTAACAGTAGACGGTCATGAAGCCGATCTTGACTTAGGACATTATGAACGTTTTCTCGGTATTCAGACAACAAAAGCGAACAACATTACAACCGGTCGCATTTATAAGAGTGTAATCGACAAGGAACGTCGTGGTGACTATTTGGGAA
Organism: Phocaeicola coprocola DSM 17136; assembly: GCF_000154845.1. Lineage (GTDB taxonomy): Bacteria > Bacteroidota > Bacteroidia > Bacteroidales > Bacteroidaceae > Phocaeicola > Phocaeicola coprocola. The sequence goes on from NZ_DS981490.1 coordinate 100,776, forward strand.
AAACAATCCAAATCATTCCTCACATTACTGATGAAATCAAACGTAATGTAAAACTGTTAGGGAATAAGTATAAATTCGATTTCGTTATTACAGAAATTGGTGGTACTGTAGGTGATATCGAATCGTTGCCTTATTTGGAAAGTATCCGCCAGCTGAAATGGGAGTTGGGTAGAAATGCTCTATGCGTGCATCTGACTTATGTGCCTTATCTGGCTGCTGCTGGTGAATTGAAGACTAAACCTACTCAGCACTCAGTAAAGGAATTACAGTCTGTGGGTATTCAACCAGATATTCTGGTATTGCGTACCGAACATAACCTTAGCACAAACCTGAAAAAGAAAGTTGCGCTATTCTGTAATGTAGATGAAAGTGCAGTTGTGCAGTCAATGGATATGCCGACAATCTATGAAGTTCCTCTTCGCATGCAGGAACAAAAACTGGATGTAACAATTCTTGAAAAGATGGGATTGCCGGTGGGTGAAACTCCGGAATTAGGTCCATGGAAAGACTTCTTGAACCGTCGTCATAACGCTACAGAAAAGGTTAAAATCGGATTGGTCGGTAAATATGATTTGCAGGATGCTTATAAATCTATATTGGAAGCATTGTCACAGGCTGCAACTTATAACGACCGCAAAGCTGATATTCACTTTATCAATAGCGAAAAGTTGACAGATGAGAATGTAGAAGAAAGCCTGAAAGAAATGGATGGTATTATTATCTGTCCGGGATTTGGCCAGCGTGGTATCGAAGGCAAGTTTGTAGCATTGAAATATTGCCGTACACACAATGTTCCTACATTTGGTATCTGTCTGGGTATGCAATGTATGGCTATAGAGTTCGCTCGTAATGTATTAGGCTATACTGATGCTAATAGCCGTGAGATGGATGAAAAAACTCCACATAATGTAATCGACATTATGGAAGAGCAGAAATCTATCACAAACATGGGAGGTACTATGCGTTTGGGTGCTTACGAATGTGTTCTTGATCCAAATTCAAAAGTATATCAGGCATATCAGACCGAACATATTCAGGAACGTCATCGTCATCGTTATGAGTTCAACAATGACTATAAGGCTGAATTTGAAAAGGCTGGAATGAAATGCGTGGGTATCAATCCTGAATCGGATTTGGTAGAAATAGTAGAAATACCTACTCTGAAATGGTTCATTGGAACTCAGTTCCATCCGGAATATAGCAGTACGGTATTGAAACCCCATCCTCTTTTCTTATCATTCATCAAAGCAGCTATTGATAAATAATAGATATTAATTTGTAAATAAAAAGAAATGGATAAAAACACGTTAGTGGGATTTGCTCTGATTGGTGCGGTTATAGTCGGATTTGGCATATATAATCGCCCCAGTCAGAAGGAAATGGCACGTGCACAGCATTATCAGGATTCGATACAGGCAGTGGCTCAAAAGCAAGAGCAGATGCAGAAAGCTCAAGAAATAGCTGCTTCATTGCCTGTTGTTCCGGATTCTACTTCTTTATTTTTCCAAGCATCGCAAGGTTCTGAAGAGTTTACTACGTTAGAGAACGATGTACTGCAACTTACTTTTTCTAATAAAGGAGGACGGGTATGCAAGGCTATGCTGAAAGAATATAATGATCAGCAACAGCAGCCTTTGGTTCTGTTCGATGGTAAAGATGCTTCGTTAAGTTTAGGATTTGAAGGTAAAAATGAAAATATTCTGAGCAATCAGATGTATTTTCAGACTACCAATGTAACAGATAGTACGGTAACAATGCGACTAAATGCTGCAAATGGTGGACATTTGGACTTCATCTATAAACTGTTACCAAACTCATACGTTGTAGACTTTACTGTCCAGGCAAGCGGATTGCAAAACTTCTTCTCTCCTTCTGTCAAAACGATGAGTGTTGACTGGAAACAGCGCGCACGACAGATGGAAAAAGGATATACGTTCGAACAACGTTATACTTCGCTTACCTATAAACCGGTAGACGACAGTTTTGATTATTTGAGCGAAACAAAAGACGAAAAAGAAACTATTCCAGAAGTGCTTGATTGGGTTGCATTTAAGAATCAGTATTTCTCATGTGTATTTATGGCAGAGAAAAACTTTGAAAATGCAACGCTTGAATCGAAGATAGAACAGAAAGGAAGCGGTTACATGAAGAACTATACTGCCGAAATGAAAACTGCTTTCGACCCGACAGGTGCGCAACCTAGTCGTTTCCAGTTCTATTTTGGTCCTAATCATTTCAAGACTTTGTTGGCAACTAATGATTTATCTTTCAAGGATAAAGATCAGGAGCTTGAGGATTTGGTATATTTAGGTTGGCCTATCATTCGTCTGATTAACCGCTGGTTTACTATTAATCTTTTCGACTGGTTGTCAAGCTGGGGACTGAGTATGGGTATTGTAATTTTGCTGATGACTATCATTGTCAAGATTCTGGTATTGCCTACTACTTGGAAATCATTTATCTCTTCAGCAAAAATGCGTGCATTAAAGCCTTATGTAGATAAGATTAATGCTAAATACCCGAAGCAGGAAGATGCATTGAAGAAACAACAAGAAACTATGGCCTTGTATAGCCAATATGGAGTAAGCCCTATGGGAGGATGTTTGCCTATGCTCATCCAGACTCCGGTGTTTATGGCTTTATTCTTCTTTGTGCCTAATGCAATTGAGTTACGTCAGCAGAGTTTCTTGTGGGCAAGCGACCTTTCTGCATACGATGATCTTATAAGCTGGAGTACTCATATTCCTTTGTTGGGAAATCATTTAAGTCTGTTCTGTTTGTTGTTTAGTGTGACAACAGTTCTGAACCAGATTATTATGATGAAACAGCAAGACATGGGTAATAATCCTCAGATGGCTGCCATGAAGTGGATGATGTATATCATGCCTGTAATGTTCTTCTTTATTTTCAACGAATATGCATCAGGTTTGAGCTACTATTATTTCATTTCTGGTTTGATCGGTATTATTACCATGTGGATTATGCGTCGTATGACCGATGAGAAAAAGTTATTGGCACAGCTTGAAGCCAATAAGAAAGCTCCTTCAGAAAGAAAGACTAGCGGATTGATGGCTAAGCTTGAAGCGCTGCAAAAAGAGCAAGAACGTCTTCAGAAAGAACGTCAGGAACGTATGAATAAGAAATAATACAATTCCTGTACATAATAAAAAGATCGCCGGTAAATCGGGATAATTCAATTATCTTCAATTTACCGGCGATCTTTTTTGTTTCGCTTTATTCGAAAGAATACAGCTCTGAAGGAGTAGTTCGTTTCAATGGGATAACTTGTACCCCATTCTCATCAAGAGCGATTCCATGCTGTTTAAAAGCAGTTTCAACCGTCTTATATGCCAGCTCCGGATGATTGTTGTCTTTGCTCAAATGACAAAGCCAGAGATATTTTAAACCAGCCGGAAAATGTTCAGCAAGATAATTAGCCATCTCGCTGTTACTCATATGTCCGTTAGGACTGGCTATACGGGCTTTCAGATGTTGAGGATAAGGTCCCATCTGCAACATGGTTTCATCATAGTTTGCTTCGAGAATCAGATAATTGGAGCGCTCAATATATGCAGCTGCAGTGTCCGTAATATGTCCGATATCGGTTATGAAAGAAAAGGTTTTATCCCCCACGCTGATGCAATATCCTACGTTGTCCGTTGCATCATGAGGCACTTCGAAACAAGTAATGCTGAAATCTTCTATCTGGATAGTTTCTTCCTTGTTGATAAAACGCCGGTGGGCATTATCCAGTTTTTCGGTCATGCAATAACTCCGATTGATGCCTGCGTGCACTTCCGGTGTAGAATAAATGGGTATGCTATGCTTTTTTGCCAAATGTCCGACAGCTTTAATATGATCGGCATGATCGTGGGTAATCAAGACGGCACGTATTGTATCCAGGTTCAGTGCATAATCTTTGAAAATCTTCTTTATGCTTCGTATGCCGATACCTGCATCTATTAGTATCCCACAAGTCTTTGTTGCCAGATAATAACAGTTGCCACTGCTACCACTGCCCAAACTCAGAAATCGTACTTCCATATATGTGTTTCTTATTTTTAAAAAAGGAACACAAAAGTACAAAAAAGAAAGGAGCTTGCCAATATAGCAGGCAAACTCCTTTCCACAAAATGATGCTCTTTATACAAATTAGAATTCGAAGAATTTCTTTGCGTTATTGTAGCAGATATCTTCTACCATTTGCTGTACACGTTCCATTTCGCATGCTGGAATTTCTCCATTTTCAACATCATTACCCAGCAAGTTACACAATGTACGACGGAAATATTCATGACGCGGATAAGACAGGAATGAACGAGAGTCGGTAAGCATACCTACGAAACGGCTCAACAAGCCCAGTAGTGACAATGCGTTCATCTGTTTTTCCATACCATCTTTCTGATCGAGGAACCACCATCCTGAACCGAACTGAATCTTTCCTGGTATAGAACCATCCTGGAAGTTACCCAACATAGTAGCGATAACTTCGTTAGCGCATGGATTCAAGTTGTAAAGGATAGTCTTAGTCAGCTTGCCTGAGGTATTCAGCTTATCCAAGAATTTAGCCATAGCTTTTGCAGTAGTAAATTCACCGATAGAATCGAAACCTGTATCAGGGCCTAAAAGTTTAAACATCTTAGTGTTGTTGTTACGGATAGCACCGTAATGGAATTGCTGAGTCCAGCCGGTTTCCCAATCCATTTCAGCAAATACAATCAGCATAGCCGACTTGAACTTCAGGATTTCTTCTTTTGTCAGGTCAGTACCGCCATATACTTTATTGAAGATAGCTCTGATTTCTGCATCTGTATAATCTTCTGCATAGAACTCTTCGATACCGTGGTCAGACAACTTACATCCTTGTTCAGCAAAGAACTCGTGACGTTTACGCAATGCAGCAACCATATCGTCGAATGAAGAAATTGTTACTCCACTCACTTCAGACAGTTTTTCCATGTAAGCACGGAAATCAGCAGGTACTTCTACTGCCATAGCCTTGTCAGGACGCCATGTAGGCAACATCTTGATTTCGAATCCGCTTTCACGAGTAGCGATATGATATTCCAGTGAGTCAACAGGATCATCAGTAGTACAAACTGTTTCAACGTGATAACGGCGCATCAGGTTGCGGGCAGTATATTCAGGAGTTGCCAGCTTAGCATTACATTCGTCAAAAATTTCACGAGCTGTAGACGGATTCAAAATCTTGTCAATACCGAAACAAGTTTTCAACTCCAGATGAGTCCAGTGATATAATGGGTTACGGAATGTATAAGGAACTGTTTCAGCCCATTTTTCGAATTTTTCCCAATCGGTAGTATCCTTACCGGTACAATAGCGTTCGTCTACACCGTTGCTACGCATTGCACGCCATTTATAGTGGTCGCCACCCAACCATATTTCTGTAATTGACTTGAACTGGTAATCGTCTGCTACCATTTTCGGAATCAGGTGACAGTGGTAGTCGATAATAGGCATTTTAGCTGCATGGTTGTGGTACAATTCCTGCGCTGTTTCTGTTTTCAGCAGGAAGTTTTCATCCATAAATTTTTTCATAAAGCTTCGTTTTTAGGTTTATGTTTTTTGTTATGTATTTTCATAAAATGCAAATCCCGCAAAAGGAATTTATGTTGCTTAACATGTATTTCGTTTTATTTGTCGTTATCGAACACGAAAGTAGAAATTTTATTTGGAATAACAAAATATTTCGTATATTTGCAGCGAATATTTAGTAAAATTAATCTCTGAAAAAGAGGAAGAAAACGTTATTCGTAAATATATATTACTATTTTGTCAACTAGTTTTTTCACCTTTATACCTTTCTTATAAAGAGAGAAGCAAAATTGTAAAAATACGGAACTTAAAATATACAAGTATGAAAGCATTAAACAAAGAAACTGCAAACAAGACAGTTCGTCCAGAAAGAATCATTCAGTTTGGTGAAGGTAATTTTTTACGTGCATTTGTAGATTGGATAATCTATAATATGGACCAGAAAACAGATTTCAACAGCAGTGTTGTAGTAGTACAGCCTATCGATAAAGGTATGGTAGACATGCTGAATGCACAAGACTGTTTGTATCACGTAAACTTGCAGGGACTCGACAAAGGTGAAACTGTAAACAGCCTGACTATGATCGATGTTATCAGTCGTGCCTTGAACCCTTACACTCAGAACGCTGAATTTATGAAACTGGCAGAACAGCCTGAAATGCGTTTCGTAATCTCAAATACAACCGAAGCTGGTATCGCTTTCGATCCTTCTTGCAAGCTTGAAGATGCTCCTGCTTCTTCATATCCAGGAAAATTGACTCAGTTGCTGTATCACCGTTATAAAACATTCAATGGCGATATGTCAAAAGGTTTGATTATTTTCCCTTGTGAGTTGATCTTCCTGAACGGACACAAGCTGAAAGAAACTATTTACCAGTACATTGAATTGTGGAACTTGGGTGACGATTTCAAGAACTGGTTTGAAAAGGCTTGTGGTGTATATGCTACATTGGTAGACCGTATCGTACCGGGATTCCCACGTAAGGAAATTGCCGAAATCAAAGAAAAACTGCAATACGATGATAACTTGGTAGTTCAGGGAGAAATCTTCCATTTGTGGGTTATCGAAGCTCCGCAGGAAGTTGCTAAGGAATTCCCAGCAGACAAGGCTGGTCTGAATGTATTGTTTGTACCTTCTGAAGCTCCTTACCACGAAAGAAAAGTAACTCTGTTGAACGGTCCTCACACTGTACTTTCACCGGTTGCTTACCTGTCAGGTGTAAACATTGTTCGCGATGCTTGCCAGCATCCGGTTATCGGCAAATATATCAATAAAGTAATGTTTGACGAATTGATGGAAACTTTGAACCTTCCGAAAGAAGAGCTTGAAAAATTTGCTCATGATGTTTTGGAACGCTTCAACAATCCGTTTGTTGACCATCAGGTTACTTCTATCATGCTGAATTCATTCCCTAAATTCCAGACTCGTGACCTTCCAGGTTTGAAAGTGTACTTGGAACGTAAGGGTGAACTTCCGAAGGGACTGGTATTGGGTCTTGCAGCTATCATTACTTATTACAAAGGCGGTGTACGTGAAGATGGCGCAGAAATTGTTCCAAACGATGCACAGGATATTATGGACTTGTTGAAACAGCTTTGGGCTACAGGTGATACTCAGAAAGTAGCTGAAGGAGTTTTGGCTGCCGAATTTATCTGGGGCGAAAACCTGAACAACATCCCGGGACTGACTGCTGCTGTAAAAGCTGACTTGGACAGCATTCAGGCTAAAGGCATGCTGGAAACAGTAAAATCTATTCTGTAATTAATTGTTAGAAATTCCATAAGAGGAGGAAAAATATCCGCTCATGCAACGGATATTCTCCTCCTTTCTTGTTTTTTATAAAGAGCTTTCTCTTTCCCTTACTTCTGCCATAATTCACTTTATATTCTCTTCAGAATAATAAGACTTGTCGAGCAACTATTCAATACTTGCAGTCGCTCAAAAAAACATGCTGAAGAAAAAATTTTTTTCGTACGAATTTTTAAAAAACATCGAGAATAATTTCCTAAAAGATGCTGAAGTTTTTTACTGAAGAATTTGAATGTACTATTCAAACTCCAAATACCTTTCTCTAAACCTCTCATAAACTTGAGCATAATACTCTGGCAGACATTGTATCATCGTATCCACAAAGTCCTCAAGAGTTACTGCACTTAACTTGTAAGCATACTCTGGCTTCAGATACTCTGTAACTGATCTGATCTCCTTTTCTGTTGACGGATGCTCCTTCGGAGAAAGTACCACAGAATATGAGTCCTTCAAGTTTTCGACTTCTCTGTACCGCTCTGTAAGTAAAAGATTTCTGTAGATCTGTGTTAATTTTATTTTATTTGCTATCAATAGCCCTTCAAATTCCGCACAGAACAGTCCGGTATCAATAAGCATTTGTTTTTGTTCTTCGCAATTATGTGCTTCATTTAATCCGAGTATATCTGTATATTTCGTTTCAATAGCGATTATATGTTTCTCGCCATTGTTATCTTGAAATTGGATATAGGCATCCATGGCCGACTTATCTTTTGCGTATTTCTCAATTGGTGTCGGTATAAATTCCAATCCGATTTTTGTTACTACAAATACTGGGATATTTTTAAAGATAGATCTTATAGTAAGTGTCACCTTTTCAGGGTTTTCTTCTAAAAGTAACATCAGAGGATGAAATAGGTTGAATGCCATTGGCATACTCGAAAGCAGATTGTTGAATAATCGAAATTCATCTATCGTTTCATTATCCTTTCGATTTTTAACCCTTTTCTTAGCATACTCAAAAGTTTCTTTCATCAGAAAATTCTTTCCAGAAATTTCACCACCACTAATCATATTACCATATTTTCGTTTGGAAGTTTTTGTCGGTCCAACACCCTCCTCTTCTCCTATTTTCACTCGGTACATCGACTGAAGCAATCTAGCTTTTTTAGTAAAAGCGTTATCGCTTTTACATTGATTTCCCAAATTTAAAATACTTTCCATATGATGATATTATTTTATGCAAATAAGCTTATTTTACCGGAATGCGGATAGTTCCAGTTTTTATTCCCTTGGCAGTAGCCTGAAGTTCTATCTCACCAGTTTTTTCTCCCGACTGGACTATAACAGTGAGCATACCTCCGAACGCATGCATTTCCGGCTTGTGAAATAAATCCAGACAAGTAGGATCTCCGTTTGCAGAAGCACGGTACTTACCTGCCCCTTTTACTTTGAAACTTACCAGACGTCCGTCATTCGGGCACAAGTTGCCGTCCTTATCAACAATGCGGAGTGTAACATATGCCAGATCCTTTCCGTCTGCCTGAAGAGAGCTGCGATCTGTAACAAGTTCTATATGATGCGGCTTGCCTGCAGTACGAACAGTCTTTTCTGCAACAGGATTCCCCTGTTCGTCGTATGCCACTACTCTCACCTCGCCCGGCTGATAAACTGCGTCATGCCACATCAGACGATAACGGTTTTCTACTGTTCCGTTCTTGTGTTTAGTCTGACGTCCATAGCTTTTTCCGTTGATAAACAATTCTGCCGAAGGATAGTTCGTATAAACAAAAACTGGAGTCTTTTCACCTTCACGTCCTTCCCAATTCCAGTGCGGCAGGATATGCAGTGTTTCTGCTTCTTTATTCCATACACTTCGGTACAGATAATAACGGTCTTTGGGGATAGATGCCAGGTCGATGATACCGAACATCGAACTATGATTCGGCCATGCATTGGTGTCATACGGGCTCGGCTCGCCCAGATAGTCGAATCCAGTCCACACAAACTGTCCGATTGTCCATTCATGATCTTCGGCACGCGCAAAATCAATATCAGGAATGTTAGACCAGTTGCAATATTCCAGATCATATGAAGAAGACTGATGATCATCATACATAGCTCCGGCCTTACGTTCCACCGGGAACTTATATACTCCACGAGAGCTGACAGTAGACGATGTCTCCGAACCTAAAATGATGTTTTGTGGCAAACGTTCGTAAGCTTCATCATATAGGTGAGCACGATAATTCAGCCCCGGAATATCAAGCATTGCAGCAAATCCGTTTGCCAGTACACTTTTCACTTGATCCATACCACAGGTTACCGGACGTGTAGGGTCTTCCCGATGACAGATATCCTGTAAGAACTTTGCTACTTTATATCCTTCCGGACTCCATTGGGTAGGAACCTCGTTGCCGATACTCCACATTACCACACATGGATTGTTCCGATACTGTCGAAGCATGTTTACCATATCCTTTTCCGCCCATTCATTAAAGAAGCGATGGTATCCGTTGTCACACTTGGCGATATCCCATTCGTCGAACGGCTCAAGCATCATCATGAATCCCATTTCGTCGCAAAGTTCAACTAGTTCGGGAGCAGGCATATTATGCGATGTACGGATGGCATCACATCCCATTTCTTTGAGTAATGTCAACTGATGGCGGAGCGCTGCAACGTTAATTGCTGCTCCCAAAGGTCCCAGGTCATGATGATTGCATACTCCCTGAAATTTACGTCGCTTTCCGTTCAGGTAAAAACCTTTGTCGGCTATATATTCAATTGTACGAATACCGAAACGTGTGGAATAAGTATCGAGAAGCGTATCACCTGAATAGATTTTTGATACGGCCTTATATAGGACTGGAGTTTCGGGTGACCAGAGCTTAGGTCGTTCTACGATAAAATTCTGAGTAAAAGGTTGGCCGTGATTGATGACTCCTTTGTTCGTTTTGGTTGAAACCGCCTGTCCGTCAGCATCTATAATGTCCGTTACCACAGTCAGCTCTGTTTTTTCCGCATTTAAAATCGTTGTACGAAGACAAACAGAAGCATATTCGTCCTTCACGTACGGAGTAGTAATCTGAGTTCCCCATACCGGAACATGGATTTTTTCTGTAGTTACTACATGTACGTTTCGATAAAGTCCCGCTCCCGGATACCAACGTGATGATTGTGGACGATTTTCCAATCGTACGGCAAGTGTGCTATTTTTACCATCTTCATTTACTAGAGAGGTAACGTCACAATAGAAAGAGTTATAGCCACAGGGCCAGAAACAGGCTTCTTTTCCGTTGACAAACACACGAGCCTCGCTCATTGCTCCGTCAAAGATCAGGGTTGTCTGTTTTCCTGGAGTAGAATGAAATGTTGTACGATACCATCCTATGCCTACGTATGGCAAACCACCCGTACGTCCGGTTTTTAAGCTAGCCTGAGTTTCAAAATTCTGTGTGACAGCTACATTTTGTAAGTCGTTGTTCTTATCGAAAGGTCCGAAAATAGCCCAGTCATGTGGAATGTCTACAGTTTCCCATTTAGCATCATTGAATGCTGGCATTTCAGCATTGCTAACCTCTCCTTTGGTAAATTTCCATCCTTTTTCCAGCAGATATTCGCTTCGCTGTGCATGGAGATTTAGAACCAGACAAAATCCCATGGTCATGAGATAAAATGTCTTCATGTGTGTTTCCATTAATATTGTAATGTTAATATTTTTTTGTATCAAAACCCTTATTTATCTAATGGAGGTCAAGTATTTCAGAATACTTATATCTTCCTATCTTTTCCGCCATCAGATTATAAGGATTTAACAAAGATACAATTTCTTGACAGAAGACAAAGTATCGTTTATAGAATATTGTCACAAAAGTTTTACCTCATAGAAATAGAATACTCATTTCTGGCCATAAAAATAAGCAGCTGTGGCTCCTCCATCTACCAAAAAATCAGCTCCGGTAATAAAGGCTCCCCGATTACTCATCAACAATTCGGCAACATTTGCCACTTCGTCTGCTGTTCCCGGACGATGTGCCGGACATTGGGCAAACATCTTCTTATAAAATTCTCCACGTACACCGTTGAACTCATCAAGAGCCAATGGGGTAACAATGATGCCCGGAGAAATAGAATTAATGCGCGCTCCTCTTCTACCCCATTTTACGGCTTCCGACATAACACGTTTTACATTACAACGTTTAGCCAACTGGTATGCATGGAGTGTATCATTGATATGTTGTGGTTGCAAAACTTCGAGATCCAATAGTCTTTCAGTTGGCGTACAAGCCAGCAGCTCATCAGTTTCCGCACCAAGTGCTGGCAGACGATGTCCGGATTGACTGGAAATTGTAACGCCTGTACCTCCCCGCATGGTGACTTTTCCGACCTCTTCCAACAATACAGCCGTGCCATACAGGTCGACTTTCAGAATAGTTTCTATTGATGCTTGTGAAGGAGAAACTCCCGCAGCATTGACCAGCATGGCTATTTCTCCATATTGCTGTGCCGTGTCAATCAGATGTAGAATAGACTCGCGGGATGATAAGTCCATCTCCACCGGAAGCACATCAAATCCGGCACGGTTCATCGTATCGGCCACGGACTGTGCATTCTCCATTCGTTTGTCACCGACTACAATCTTCATTCCATATCCCATCCGTCGGGCTATCGCCATACCGATTTGTCCGGCACCTGTAAGTATCATTACTTCTTTTTCCATATCGCATATATTATATTGATTCCTATTGCAAAATTATCCTTTACTATTTTACTGATAGTTATACAAAACACAGAATAATTTCACAGATGGTGTAATTTGTCAGTATTGCAGATTATTGTCAATGATATAAAACACAGATTTACTGCATAGAAACACTGCTTTTCTTTTGTTATATAACGATGGAGTAAGAATCCTTTCTTATATTTGTAATATAAATATCTCCCGATGAAAACAGAATTATTAAATTTCGATACCATAACTGAATATGATGATATGCTTGGTGTAGAAACCTTGCATCCACTAGTAAGTGTGATAAATCTTTCAAAAGCGAAACCGATGCGGCATATGCGACATACTTTCGGTTTTTATGTGGTTTTTCTGAAAGACGAGAAGAACTGTGATTTGATTTATGGCCGACAACGGTATGATTATCAGAAAGGATCGGTTGTCTGTCTTGCACCGGGACAAGTCATTGGAATAGAAGATACAGGTGAAATCTTCCAGCCTCAAGGTTATGCATTGTGTTTTCATCCTGATCTGATTCGCGGAACCAACCTTGGACGTGCCATGAGTGAATATACATTTTTTTCTTATGAAGTGAACGAAGCCTTGCATCTCTCGGAACAAGAGCGTCATACATTTATAGATTGTCTGATAAAGATTCAGGAGGAATTACAACATTCTATCGATCGGATGAGCAAACGGCTGATTGCTAATCATATTGAATTATTGCTAAACTATTGCCTGCGCTTTTACGAACGACAGTTTATCACCCGACAGGATGCTCACCGCGATATTCTGACACGTTTTGAAAACCTCCTCGACCAGTATTTTGCAGGTGACAATGCCATGCAAAAAGGATTGCCTACAGTAAAATATTGTGCAAGCGAGCTTTGTCTTTCGACGAATTATTTTGGTGATCTTATTAAAAAAGAAACAGGAAAAACTGCATTAGAGTATATACAAGATAAAATTGTCGGCATAGCAAAGGTACAATTGCTCATTCCAGCTCATTCAATCAGCCAGGTTGCATACCAACTTGGTTTTCAATATCCTCAGCATTTTACCCGAGTATTTAAAAAAGCTACGGGAATGACACCGAACGAATATCGGAATATAATAGGTGGATGATTCTCGTTTTAGCATAAAATTTGTTACATTTGTCAGAAATAAAATCTGATTTTATGAACAGCAAACTACTATCTGTTGCCGTATTTCTGACACTTATGCTGACTTCTTTGCTGGCTGGCCGTCACAATTATTGTAAGGCCAGGAATGAAATAACAGCCGATTTGAATCAGGCTTTGGCACAAACCCTCAAAGAGAGAAAAGATTATATCATTACCCAAGATACAATCAGGGTGTACAAGCAACTTCGCAAGACTTCAGGAGGACAGGTACTGATTGCTGTTTCCGATGAATGGTTTTGCCGTTACCTGAAAGATAAACGTCTTCAGCAGGCGGCATTTATTACATTCGATGTGGTTGATAGCGATTTTCAGGATAATTCTTTGGATGAACAAGCTGTCTGTAGTGACACGCTGATAGTAAAGGATAAACATGCAGGAGAAACACTTGCCTTAAAAGGATATGCCCGCTTGTCGGTTGCCAGTATATTGAGTATGTCGGATCAGCGCATTCCGGCTGCCTGCATGATTTCGGCTTTCCTTTGGGCGATGCTGTCGTGGCTCTATTTGAGAAAGAAGCAAGAAGGTTCGGAAGCTGTCACCGGTTTTGGAGGACTGGTTTATTCGGAAGTGGACCAGCGGTTTTATACGGCGGCACACACTCCTATCCGCTTTACTCCAATGCAACAGCAGCTCATGTTGTTATTCTGGAATGCTCCGTCACATTCACTGACTAAAGAGGACATTTGCGCAGCACTCTGGCCCAAGAAAGAGGATGCCAATGATACACTTTATACGCTTATCCGCAGGCTGAAGCCGATTGTAGAGGAACATACTAATCTGAAAATCGTAGCAGACAGAGGTCGGAACTATTCACTGGAAATCAATAAGATATAAAACTGACACTGAAATGTCAGACAAATGTCAGTGTTTGTTCTGGCTGTCATTTATCTCTACCCTCTACATTTGTTTCCGAAACATCAAAACAGAAACAAATGGAATGGCTAACAAATCAGTTTCAAGGTAATGCCTCTGTAGAGGATTCCTTGGTATATGGCATTAGTCGGGCTGCCCGAAAAGCCTGCGCCGGTATCACATTTATTCTTTTTTCGTTTGCAGCATCTGCACAGACAGCCGAGCAAAGTATCGAACTGGGAGAAGTGGAAGTAAAAGCTGCACGGATTGTTCATAAAACAGACGGTCTGCTGCTCTACCCTTCCGATGCTCAGAAAGAAGCGTCCAGTTCAGGATATAGTGTCTTGCAGAAACTCAGTCTACCTAATATCCGTATCGATGAAGATGCCCGTAATGTGTCTACTATCGACAATAAAGGAAGCGTACAGCTACGTATCAACGGCATTATTGTAGATCAAGCCGAAATGTTATCACTCGATCCGAAAAGCATCCGTAAGATAGATTTCATTGACAATCCCGGTGTCCGTTATGGTGATGGTGTCGCTTATGTTATCGATATTACGACACGGCGCGCAACCAGTGGATACACAGTCGGCACATTCCTGAGTCAGTCACTGAATGCCGAAAACGGGAACTATACAGTCTATGGTAAGTGGAATACGGGAAAAAGCGAACTTTCGTTGAACTATGATTTCGGATATAAGGATTTTGACGGTAATCGGATGGAGGAAACAGCCTATTATCACTTGAATGATGGATCAGTCTATACCATTCAACGTAACGATATTGCGTCACGCAGCCGGAGATTCAATAATCGTGTGAAGCTGACCTACAATTTAGCTGATTCTACCCGTTATGTATTTCAAGCATCGCTCAGTGGTGATTTCAGTCACGTACCAGGCGATTTCAACCGGAAGAGTGTGATAGATGGAACGGAAGAATATATTGCAATCCAGCAAGACAACAGTCGGACGGGAAGTCCGGTTCTCGACTTATATTATTTCCAGCAGCTTACCCCCAGACAGTCGGTCACGCTGAATGCTGTAGGTACCTATATCGATACAAATTCCTCTACCAGTTACGATGAAGGCTCTCCCTACCGATACAATGTGGACGGAAAGACTTATTCGCTGATGAGTGAAGCTATCTACGAGAATAAGTTGAAACCTTTTACCCTTTCTACTGGTATCAATTACAGTCAGAAATACACGAACAATACGTATACGGGCGATGTTTCTTCGCTTACCCTGATGCACAACAACCGCTTCTATCTGTTTTCCGAGATAAAAGGCTATTGGGGTAAACTACGTTATTCGGTAGGCATAGGTGCAAGCTACCTGCACTACCGCCAACAGGAGCATACGTACGACTACTGGACGTTTTGTCCTAAAGCTGCACTGAGCTATGATTTCACCAATGCACTGCATGTAAGCTATAATTTCCAGTCGAACGAGCGTACTTCCCGCATAGCCATGATCAGCGATGCCATGATCCGTACCAACAGCATGGAATGGACTGCCGGAAGTCCTGACCTCAAGCCCAACAGAGAAACATATCACACTCTCAGACTATCTTATTCCGAGGCCCGCCTGCAAGCATACATCGAAGGCTTTTATAAGATATGTCATCGCCCGAACATGGCGGTGTACGAACGGACGGCAGACGATCAGTTTATCTATACCCAGCGCAACCAGAAAGAAATAGATGCCTTGCAGACAGCAGGATATGTCAATTATTGGTTGCTGCCCGATAAACTTTCCGTAGC
The DNA here is from genome assembly GCF_000154845.1 of Phocaeicola coprocola DSM 17136. GTDB lineage: Bacteria > Bacteroidota > Bacteroidia > Bacteroidales > Bacteroidaceae > Phocaeicola > Phocaeicola coprocola. Next base: position 116,609 of record NZ_DS981490.1, read on the forward strand.
CTTATACGGCGGATTGTTCCGTTGTTTCAACTTCGGATATGACTACACTCACTGTTATACTTCTTATTTCCTGACGGGAAATGTTCACGCTTATTTGGGAAACTTTTCGCTTCAGGCATATGCCGACAACGGATGGCGTTTCCTGGAAGGAGAATCTAAGGGATATAACGGAAACAGCATCCTGCTGAAGGGCTCCTATCAGTATAAATCCTACCAGTTTTCCCTTGCCTGGCAACTGCCATTGATGCAGCGGTATAAGATGTTCGAAACAGATATCTTGAACTGTAATCTTCAGAAATCGACAGCTCTTTACAGCACGGACATCTGTAATCTCGTCAGTCTGACAGTTACATGGAGGTTACACAAAGGACATAAATACCGGACGGTCAATAAAACTATTCAGTTGAAGGACAGTGATACGGGAATTATCCGATAAGATATAAAAAAAATGAGCTGATAAGTTGGAAACAAAATGATTTTTGATAAATGCCTTTGTTTTCGTTTGAATAAATAGAAAAATATCTATTACCTTTAAGTATTGATAATTTCTAGTTTGATAAACGGTTTATATGAAGAAATATTTTTTCACACCGAGAGTAGGAAAAGATTATGAAAAAGGTTTTCATGGAATAAAAACATTAATTCTTGGATCGCATTTTTATTGTCCATATACGGATTGTAGCCATCTGAAAGAGGAATGTGCTTCCAGTAATACAATATGGAGTATGGATGCTGCCTGTCCATGTTATGTCGGTAAAGAAGATCAGAATTACTATAAATTGTCAAACAGCGATACTATCGAGGTGGATTCTTACCTGGAGGGATTCCCCTACCCGTCGTTCGATGCCTTTACCTATCTCATGTTAAACAAACGTGATTATCTTTCGGAAGATGAAAAACTTCTCTTTTGGGATCAAGTAGCCTTTACCAATTATATCCAGCATTATTGGCCCAATGGCTATACACCACCCTATGAAGACAACGAAAGTCTGTTCGATGCTGATTATGAAGCTTTCAAGGAAGTGCTGACGGAACTAAGACCACAAATTGTCATTGTGTGGAACAAAGCAATCAAAGATTGTCTGTTGTCTAATGGCGACCTTCAATTTGTAGGTATGATAAATATTCCTATTATTTCAACTTATATGTTTATATATGAGGGGGCAGAACCAGAACTTTCCCCAAAACAATTGGAGAAATTAAAGAAGGAGTATAACATCATATCCGAAAAAATAGAAACGAAATGGCTGAGGGAACTATTGATTGAGAGTTTCAATGACCCGCATGCAGTAGAGGCATTCAGACAGAAAATAGAATATGTTAAGTGTATTCAAGGTGGACGGAGTGATTCAAATATTGAAAATATCGTAACGTTACTAAAACGGTGTGCTACCCAAAAGCTAATAATCAGAATGGGAAATAAACTTAATTTTGGCCCTGGCCTTTCCCGTGTACATAAAGAAATCTTTCTAAAATTGATCAAAGAATCTTTTGATGCTCCCTTAAAAGGAACTAATGAGGCTTTTTCTAAAATGTTTGATTACAAATTTGGCCACTGCAAAATTCCAGACAATGCAAACGATAATAAAATAAAATTGATGAAATCTATATTTAGTATGGTAAAAAAGAAAAAGATAGAAAAAAGAAGAGAAAAAGATGAAGAGAGACTGGTTTCGCATAATTAGTAAGATTTTAGTAAATTCAAAATCATAAATAACTCATTATAAAATAGATACACGCGATATTTCAAAAGTAAAAATGAAATAATCATTATGCCTTTATATGTGCTTTAGATAGGTTAACTTTGCCATGCAAACTCAAGAAAAGAGTTTGCCAGCTAGAGGCTGTTTCCTCTGATTTAACATCAATGAACATGGGACAGTTAAAACAATTGGAGCAACAGATTCTCGATGAATGGCGCCGATTTGCAGAAAGTAAACACGATGCAGAAGAGTTCTCTGAAGACGGATTGCTTTGGAGGGGACTGATCTATTATGCAGACGGATCGTGGCACAGAAGAGAAGGTAATGAAGAAGAGTTATGGTTAAACGCAAAACGTCGTCTGCTTATTCTGACAAAAGACTTGAATGATACAGAAGCATGGAATATTCGGCAGGAAACCGGACGTCAGAATACAGCTGTATTCTCTTATCAGTATGGAGCACCATTTATCAAAAACCTGCGTATGTGGACCTACGGACTATTACATACAACTTCAGAAGAAGTACCCGATTTTAAGACAGTCCGTAATATGGAATTATCTGGTCCTTTTTTTGAAACGGCTCCCATTGCACACGTTAATTGTAAAAAGCAGTGTGGAGGTTCTAGTATCACCAATAGACTTCTTTCATTGTATCTGAATGATTATGCAGACTTTCTGAAAAAACAGATTGCGCTATATGATGCAAACATCATTCTGTGTTGTGGTTGTGTCAACGGAAAAAATCTTATTTTAGATTTTGTTCGCTCACAATATCTGACAGATTTACAAGTTGTACCCGATACGGGGGATTGGATTTATTATTCGCCTGCTACGGAAAAATGGGTGATTAACAGTTATCATCCTAGTGCCCGAATTGGATACGAAGAATGCTACGTTGGCATGATGAATGCTTTTCACCTGGCATTAAGCAGAAAAACATTGTAATTTAAGAAATGTTGTGACTATATAAATCAATATCTTATGGACAAAATAAAGATTTATCAGAAAATCAAGGAGTTGTCTCATCAGAAAGGAACTGTTTATACGAGGGCTGATTTAGCTTACGACTTGCAGCAGTTGGGTATATCAAATGACTGCTTTGAGGTCGGAATATTGGTATGGGAAGCTTACCAATATTTCAATCAGGACAATTCTATCAGGACTTGTTTTTACGATAACGAAAAAAAAGGTTTATTAGTAGATGAGTATCAGGCAGATGGATTGATTGCGAAAAATGAAACAGACTGTTTGTTTAAATTAGAACAACAGCGTTTGCAGAACTGGAATAAATCACTAAATAGTGTAAATAAATCAGTGGCAGAGGTTATACGAGAAGAAGCAGTCCGCCAAGGCAGTAATATAACCGGTGCCATTATCGGAACAAAAGGAGTAGAATCTGTAAAACAAGAAGCAACAAAAGTTTTCGGTAAGTACTCGGCATTGGTTGGAAATTACGATGAAGCCAAACAACAGATACATCTTTTGATAGGAGATTTTATAAAATTACGTGCTTACATTTGTGATATCTATCACAGGTTTGCTCTGACACTTGTTGATGCGTTTGGTGAATCTATCAAAGTAGTTTCTCCCGAGCTGTTCGATTTTGAAAAGATAGAATACCTGGATGTACATAAGATGTTACAGAATGTACAGCTAGACTACAATACAATAAATGAAAAATGCTCAACACTGATGTCTGATATATCAGACAGTTTTGCGCAGTCATTGAAAACAGCAAGTATTGCTTATAGAGGGACAAGTAATAAACAAATTGGTTTGATATTAGCAGGTTTAAATATGCTTTCACATTATATGGAAACGGGAGAGAAAGTTGCAAATCTCAAACAAGAATTACTTTGCCTGAAGAATAGCGTAAATCATGACGTTGCCTTGATTAAGGGGGATATGGGAAGACTCTTTGTTGTCTACAAGTCACTTAATGATGTTTTCATTCCTGAAGCAGAAGCTTTCTGTAAATTTGCAGAGCAGGTTCTTTCGGAAGAATGGCGTCAGCTAACAGATTTGCTCTATAACGATGATAAAACAAGAAGTCTGAAACAGAAACGTGACGATATCTTGGCAGAACTAAACAAAATAGAACAAGAGATGAATGATGAGGAGCTTAATATCGGTTATTACTCTATGCATATTACGGAATGTAAACAGCTACTGGACAGCTTACAGACACAATATAAGGATGCCAAACAAACTAAGCCCTCTAAACCTTCTTTTTTGAAGAACATATGTACATTGGGAACGTTAAACAAATCTTACAACAGACGTATTTATGAGTGGAGCCAAATTTGTAAACCACTTGTCATGCAATACGAGAATTTGCAGGTAGATATAAAGCTGGATAGTGATGAATTAAAGTTGCAACAAACAAGATTTAAGGAGCATCAAATGGAGCATAATCATTTTAAAAATATGCTACAACAACAGAACAGCTTAATTATAGAGAATATCAGCGCCGATAGAAATATCCGTTTAAGGATGATTCCTCATTTGGAAGCTGTTATCAACTTATTGCGATTAGGCAGAAAAATAGCAGAAAACCGATTAGATAATTCATTGACCCAAACGGTTTCTATCACACAGCAAGACATTCGGATCCCTGAAGATTTAAGTAACAAAATAGACGTATTTTGTCAGTCTGTAAGAGAACATTTGGAAGGTTCTACAGTTTCTGCACATAGAAGAAAATCTATTGAAAGTAATGTAGACAATATTCCTGTTATTGAATCTATCCCAGAGATAAAACAGAGTGAGCACGAATTAGCAGAAATAAGAGCGGCAGAAGGCGTAGCTATTCAGCAGACAATCACTTTTCTTGAGAGTGCGATAAAACTGGAAGCCATGAAAGCCCAATGTGCAATTGCAGAAAATAATTATAATCAGGAGCTAACAAAACTACAAAGCCAATTTTACCAGTATCTGGAAAGTTTAAATGGCAGGAGCGATATTTTAATGAAAAGTCTGCAACGCATGAATACAGCTCAAAACCATGAACAACTAAAAAGCGGATTCTTGGCATTGGCTGACAAAAGTCGTAATTTATTTGAAGACGGAGATTGGGAGGACTTTATTAATGGAACTAAAACAATAGAATTATGAGTGAAATGCAAAATAACAGAAGACATCAGGCACAAAAAGAGTTGGGGCTAGACAATACGGAAGAAGAATTGCAGATCGAACAATCCATACAGAAAGAAGAACTACGTCAAATGGAAAAGCAGTTGCGGCGCATGGAAATCGAACAGTCTTCATCTTATAGAACAGTTCTAAGCATAGCCAAATGGATGGATAAATTCTGTCTTGACCCTATAATTGGTTTTTTCATGCCAGGATTTGGTGACGCTCTAACTTCAGTTTTTGCCGTACCATTTATCTATGTTGCCGCATGTAAAGTTCGTTCATTACCATTGACATTAGCGGTTATTTTCAATATACTTCGCGATGTGGCACTTGGTTTAATTCCATTCTATATCGGCGATATTATTGATTTTTGCAATCGTGCTTATTTACAGAACTGCAAACTTATAGTCGGTTTTGTAGAAGATGATCAGGAGGTGATCAATGAAGTCAATCGGAAAGCTGTCTGGACAGGTATAATGATTATTCTTTTTTGTGTTACTATTTATTACTTGGTTAAATTGGTTGTTTATGTTGGCTCTGTGATATCAGATTTTTTTAATGGCTTGTTTGCTGCTTTTTGAAATAATAGGAAATCATTGATTTTTTATCTCCAAAAGAATCTTGTATGTTATTCATTGAATTTCAATCAGCCATTTGAAATATCATAAGTAATAATAGCCCTATCAAACTTTTTTGGTAATGATAGGGCTATTAGCAGAAGAGTAATAAATTAATCTATCTATATGGGATTTAAACTTCATTATAATTACATCATCGAAACCCACACAATACCCAGTACAACCGATACAATGGTGGCTATCAGTCCGGGCATCATAAACGAATGGTTCAGCAGATATTTGCCTATTCGTGTTGTTCCGGTAGTATCAAAGTTTATGGCGGCTATCACTGTCGGATAGTTGGGCAGGAAAAAATAACCGTTCACAGCTGGGAAAAGCGCGATAAGCATATAAGGAGAAATGCCTAGTGCTATGCCGAGCGGTAACAGAGAACGAACGGTAGCTGCCTGACTGAATAACAAGATGGACATCAGGAACAAGGCCACACCAAACAGCCAAGGCATATCGGTAACAAGGCCGAAAATATTCTCTTTCATAACTTCCATGTTTCCTGCGATGAAGGTATCTCCCATCCATGCAATACCAAAAATTGCAACTACGGCCTGCATTCCTGCATTGAAAACAGAACCTTTTGCTGCCTTTATACCATCTGTTTTTGTGAATAGCAAAATGAGTGAGGCGGCAGAAAGCATCAACACTTCGATAATGTGTGACATCTCCATTTGAACTTCACCTTGAGCTGTTGTAAATGTCGGGCGGAGTCCGTCGATAGATCCGAATAAAACAATTCCTATCGTGGCAGCCAAAAAGAGAATGACAGAAGTAAGTGCCTTACCATGACTTGCCACTTCTGTGGTATGATAACCATCACCGGAAATTTCACCAGCTGCCAGTCGTCTTTGATATTCAGGGTCATCTTTCAGTTCTTTGCCGACTTTCATCGAATACAGTGCACCGAGAAGAACTCCAGCCAGCGTACAGGGAATGGAAATCTTCAGGATATCGAACAGCGAAATGTTATATCCGGCAAGCATACTGAGCATAGCAACCGTTGCTGCCGATATCGGGCTGGCAGTAATAGCCTGCTGCGAAGCGATAACTGCGATACCCAACGGACGTTCCGGACGAATACCTGTATCTTTGGCAACCTCGGCAATAACGGGAAGAACAGAATAAGCTACATGTCCTGTTCCTGCAAAAAAGGTAAAAAAGTAAGTCACAAACGGGCTTAGCAATGTAATATGATGCGGGTTCTTTCGCAAAATCTTCTCTGCCCACTTCACCATCAGGTCCAGTCCACCTGCTGCTTGCATACAACTTGCTGCCGCAATGACAGCAACAATCATAAGCATTACATCTATCGGAGGTGCAGTGGGTTGAAGTCCGAATACAAAGGTCAGCACAGCAAGACCAAGTCCGCCCAATATTCCCAGTCCGATACCGCCTACTCTTGCACCGATAATTATCGCCACAAGGACAAATAATAATTGTAATAGCATAAGAATCTTTATGAAATAATTAATACAAGTTTTATTCTTTTCTCCAGCCGTAGTCGTTGTGATAAACCATCAGCTTACTCATTCCGCCGTCGATGGTCAGGCATTGTCCGTTGATGAAAGAATTGCGTTCGTCGCAGAGAAACTCTACAGCACGGGCGATATCTTCAGGCTCTCCTACCCGTTGTGACGGATGTTGCATGATATCTCCTTCAGTGTAGTCGGGAACATAACTTTCGTCGTGAAACTTACCTGTATCAATCCATCCCGGTGCTATAGCATTGACACGGGCTATATCGGCGAGGCTTACGGCAAGCGCATGGGTCAGTGCGGTAATGCCTCCTTTGGCTGCCGTATAAGCTTCTGTATCGGACTGCGACTGAAACGCACGGGTTGAGGAAAGGTTTACGATGGAACCAACACCGGCAAAATGATGCATGAAGAGCTTGCTAAGCAGATAAGGAGCTGCAACACCGACACGCTGTACATACAAGAAATCATCGTAACTACATCCGCTGAGGATTCCTCCTTTCATCAAGCAAGCATTATTTATCAGGCAATGTATTCCTTGTGGAGTTTCTTCTATCACTCTCGCCGCAAACTTTTGCAATACTTGTTCGTCGGCAATATCTCCTGTAAAGCCATAAACATTCATTTGTTTGGCACATAATTTTTCCGTTACAGTCGCAACGGCATCCGCATCCATATCTATAAAATAGACTGCATTACCTTGCGATGCAAAATACTCTACCAAGCAGCGCCCTATCCCTTTGGCTCCGCCAGTTATAACTATTGTTCTCATTGATTGTTATTTTCTTGTTTGCAAAAATACGGAAATTCATGAGTTCTCCCTATCTTTGTGCCCGATTTTATCAACCGTAACTAGCATGAAACCACAATTATTGATAGCATCTCCTGTATCTGGAAGCGGAAAAACTACTTTTACGCTGGGATTGTTGCGTGTTTTGCAGCAAAGGAGATTGCGTACACAAACATTTAAATGTGGCACTGACTGCATAGATACTCAGTATCATTCGATTGCTGCTGGTTACGATTCTGTAAATCTGGATGCCTGGCTGGCATCCGACAGTCATATCCAGTCTGTTTATAATAAATATGCAGAAAAGGCTGATGTATGTATAACTGAGGGGAGCATGGGACTCTTTGATGGCTATAATCGTATGCAAGGGAGTAATGCTCATATTGCGCGATTATTGAAGATACCCGTAATATTAGTGGTCAACGCACGTGCAACTGCATATTCAGTAGCGCCTGTATTGTATGGATTCAAACATTTCAAGAATTTGGTTCATGTAGCAGGTGTTATTTTTAATCAGGTTGCTTCATCCGTTCATTTAAATTTGTTGCGTGAAGCTTGCGTCGATGCAGGTGTAGAATGTCTGGGATATTTACCTATAATAGATGATTTTAAATTGCCTTCCCGCCATTCTGGCTTGACACTGACAGCCAGGCGTTCTATAGACGAACAAATAGACCAGATCGCTTCTCTAGTGGACAAATATGTGAATGTAGATAAGTTGTTAAGTTTATGTGAACGCATTTTCCCCTGTCAGCATATTCTTCCTTACACATCTGATTCGGAGTTAGAAAACAGACCAATAACAAACAGTAAAAAGTTACGTATAGCTATCGCACGCGATCCGGCCTTTTGTTTTTTATCGCGTGAAACGATTGATTCCTTGTCACGAAACGGGCAAATTACCTATTTTAGTCCTATATATGGCAGTGACCTTCCGGAAGCTGATCTGGTTTATATTCCAGGAGGATATCCGGAACTGTTTGCACGTCAGCTATATCGCCGGAAACGATTATTCGGACAGCTTCGCAACTATATTGAGAATGGAGGCAAACTGCTGGCCGAATGTGGGGGAATGCTCCTGCTTTCACACTCTATAACCGCACGTCGTGGGGGAACTTCCTATGAAATGGCTGATATCTTTCCTTTTAATTTTACAGTGACCGATTCGCGAGTATGTACTGGCTATCGTCAAATGAATTACCGGAAACTGATGCTGCGTGGTTATGAATCTCATTATACAGAACAACTTGTAACGTCTGAAAATTTAATTCCGGCAGCATCAGTTTATACAATGCGTGGTAATACAGTACCATCTTCGTTCTATCGGCATAATAATGCTTATGCCAGTCTTGTACGCTGGTATTGGGGAGTAAATGATATGCTGGATTTATGGAGTGATGAAGATCTTTTATAGTCGGTCTTTAAAAACTGATATTTATTCCAGCCATAACTGTTGCCCGTGGCATCGGATATCCTGCATTAATCTCATATTTTTGCGCCAGCAAGTTCTCACCGCGTGCCCAGACATTCAACCAACGGCAAGCTTGATATGAAGCCCGTATGTTCCATAAAACAAATTCTTCTGTTTTAATTGGATCGGTTTGTGTATAAAGTCCGGAAATATATTGTATGCCAGTAGATATATCCCAATGTCTATAGTTAAAGTTGACTCCGGTATAAAGCTTGTGCTTTGGGGCTGCCAAAACAGGATTCTTCATATGCAGATAACTATAATTCCCGTCGACAGACCAATATTGACTGATACGCCAGGCTGCTTGTAGTTCTATTCCGGAATTTTCTATTTCGCCGGAATTCTGATTTAGCATACCACTACCATTGGGATTGGGAAGAGTTTCAATAAGATTTTTCCCGTCAATGTAAAACAAGTTTACTCCATAAGTAAATCTGCCGTTCAGCAATTGTTGCGAAAAAGCCAATTCATAATTCCACATGGATTCCGGTTGTAAATCGGGGTTCTGTGGCGGAAACATATACATCTCCCGTAGAATTGGGTAACGGAAGCCCTTCGATGCAGAAGCTTTCATTTCAATCGTATGGGGCAAATGAAAAGCCAGTCCTGCTTGTGGCACCCATTCCAATCCAACACGTGAATGATGATCTGCGCGAAGTCCGGCATTGAAAGTCAGCCATGTTCCTATATTTTGGCGCAGATCAACATAGCCAGCCAATTCGTTTTCATGCTTGTTGACCAGATCTGATGTTGTACCTATATGCTCTTCACTTACATATTCATTCCAAGCCTTACCTCCGTATCGAAACCAGTCAATCCCTGCTGTTATTCGGTTTCCCTTAAAAAACTGCATACTCTGATAGAGTGAAACTCCCATCATATTATCCCGTGAGTTAAAACGCCCATCCTGAGGTTTCTCTTCTTTCGAAGGTGTATATCCATCGTTAATCCAATGTTTTCCCCAATTGTAAAAAAACTCAGACCTCCGGATGTCTGTTCATAGTTGTTTTCAATAGCGAATGAAGTTACCCCTCTCGTAATACGCTGGTCACCGTCGAGCAACGGAGCCGTTATCGGTCCCGGATATGATGCATTGAAATGGGTTATGTTTATATCTCCTCGCAAATTCCAGTTGCCGGTCATTTCATAGCCTAATTTTGCATATCCTCCGTATTGTTCAAACTCCATATTATTACGATGCCCGTCTGTACGATTATACGACCCTGACACTACACTGGAAAAACGTCCTTTACGAATACGGCTGGTGAATTCTGATTCCAATGTGTTGTAAGAACCATATCCCATGTGAATATTAGTATTTACACCGTTGTCATGCATTTTGCGGGTGACAATATTTATTACGCCACCCATTGCATTGGAGCCATAGAGTACAGATGCCGGACCTCTTAGAACTTCTACCCTATCGGCAAGAAATGATTGGTAAGCATCTGCTATAGGGTGACCGAATATACCGGCATATTGTGGATGACCGTCAATCATAACCATTAATCTGCCTGTCCCGCCACTTAGACCACGCAGCGAAATACCTCCGGCAGCACCAGTTGAAACCCCATATCCCATGATACCTCTTGAGGTGACAAACAGTCCCGGAATTTGTTCGGTAAGCACAGGTAATAAAGAGGGTTGCATGGCATGTTCTATGTCGATGCGGTTGATTACGGAAACTGTTTGTGAAAGATGGCGCACATCTGTTTCGTTACGGCTTCCTGTAACCACTACCTCTCCTATTTCATAAACTTTGCTTGCACGAATTGTATCATGTTTTTGTTCTTGCGATATCCCTGGAGTACAGATCAGGTTCAAAAAGCCTGCAAAAACAATTGTTTTTCTTAACAATAGTTCGTTAAAAATTCGCCAAGCCTAAGCGGCTCTGGCAGTAAATAAAATGAGTTCTTTGAAAAGTTTGTCAATAACTTGCGGGTCTGGGCTAATCCCAAACACGCAAATAAATCGTTCAAGCATATAAGCATTGTGTATGAATGACTTGCAGGAGGATATGGAATAGGCTATTCCGAGCCTCTTACATGCCGCTTTGGCCAAGTTGACAGCAGCAAGCGATGCATTGAAGTGAAAATCCAATTTCCTGAAGTCGGTAGACTGGCAGCTGGTGATTCCTGCATGCTGCTTGCCATCTCTAAAGAAATTCCAACTGGAACCTGGTTCTGTAATAATCCAGCACCTCGCGTCCATCCATGGAATCGTCTGTAGAGAAATAAAGTTGCCACTTGTCTGTTCTTCCGTCCATCGGATACCAGACGGCTAAGGAAACATACCTTTTGAAAGCTTTAGCATAAACCCTCAATCCGTATAGCTTTCCTTTGTTCACCTCGTATTCCTTGCACCGGGTCAAATCCAGATTGGCAAAGTCAATCCTGCCGTCAAACCACTTGGGATGACCACGTTTTCCTGTTTTCTTTTCCAATGTCGGATAGTACAGGACAACATCATTCCTAAAGCGGCTGATGACATGGAAACCGTTCTCACACATAGGCGTTACGAAAGTTTCCTTGGAAAAGAATGCGTCTGCAACCACCGTTCTGGACAGGCTCTGTAGCTTGTCTTTTCTGCTGATAAGATAGCAGCTGTACCAGTCAACAAGGTTCTTGTCCATATTATCCAAGGTCTTACAATCCGGTGTCTGAATGGAACCTAAAGTCATGCATTCATGGTTGTCGATGTCAATGACACCGATGCCCATGATTTCCAATCCTCGCTTGTACTCTCCTGCACAACCGGACCAGAAGTAACCTATCCAAGGTGTCTTCTTGCCTGATTTGGGAATATAGGAAGGGTCGATGGCAATGGCTTTTCTTTTGCCTGTGAGATGCTTGCTGATGATAGATCCGTTGAACGCAAACCAGTCGAAAGTTTCATGCTCAAAAAGGTTACGATAAGTCTGTTCTGAGAAACAGCCATATCTGCCCAATTGGAGGAAGTTTATACGATCCGGGATGGCCATGAATAATTTCATGGTGTCCATGAATGCTTTTTCAAAAGGTTTGTGTATATTCGCTACTGATTTGAGAGCCGACAGGCACTCGGATTGGTATTGCATAAGGAGTGTTTCTTTAGTCATAATCAGAAGAGTTCAGAGACTTCTAATTTACTAAGAAATAACGAATTATGCAATACTTTCCTCCTTTATTATCAGCAGGTTAGCTCTCTTTTTTTCAGCACATTTCTTCATGCTTAACCATTCGTTTTTGACAACATTTCAATGACCTCTTTAGTGTTTCCGAACCAGCTTTTGCCGGTTCTGTTGTTTAACTTTTAATCTTTCGGTAAAAATTTACCGAAGTATTGTCTTAATATTGGTTATTCTATCCATTACTGATTTTGATTTTGATGGCAAAGATACCCTATTTCAGGATATAATACTTACCTCGATTACTGATTATGTTTACTTTATTACGGTTTCTTAGATAAGAAGTGATATGTTTTTATAAGCAGTTTATTAGTTTATATAGATTGTACACGCATTTCTTTTCAGACAAAATACAAGAAAAGTAATGTAAATATTAGAGAAAAAATCATATCTTTGCATTATGATTGAATTAGCAAAACATATTGAAGTATTACTCCTGGAGAACGATTGCGTGATTGTTCCTGGTCTGGGAGGCTTTATAGCTCACTATCGTTCGTGTGTATACAACGAAGATACGGGAGAGTTTTGTCCGCCGGCACGTACAATCGGCTTTAATCCTCAACTTGTCATGAATGACGGTTTGCTTGTACAGTCTTATATGCAAGCATATAATACGGATTTTCCTGATGCAACCCGCAAGATAGAAAAGCTCGTACAGAAACAGAAAGAAGATATTTACCGATACGGACATATATATTTGAACAATGTAGGTACGCTGTATTATAATATGAACGGAGTATATGAATTTGAACCGGAAGCAAATGGTTTCTTTACTCCTTCATTATATGGACTTCAAGGATTCACATTTCCAAAGTTGTCACCAGAGAATGTACCTCAGGAGAAACCTTTGGTCGAATATGCTATGCCCCGCACGGTAAAGACCAGTACACGCCGTTCGTCCTTTCATTATCGCAGATGGAGCAAGAACATAGTAGCAATAGCAGCTGCAATATTGTTGTTTTTCTTGTTTTCTATTCCAGTGGAAAACACCTACTTGGATGATGCTGAATATGCTTCTTTAGGTTCGACTGGATTATTTGATGCTATTAAAAATCATTCTATGGCATCAAGTATTATTACGGTCTCTCCTTCTGTTCAGCAACAGGAAAAGAAACAAAAAACAGTAAAAAAGCAATCTGTAAAGAATAATATCAATACACTGAAACCGGTTGCTGTGAAAATAGAAAAAGTTGCAGCTCCATCGGCAAAGCCGGCAGCACATGTTGTAAAGGATGTGAAGCAACCTGTAGAAAAAAAGACTCCTGCAGCTAATAAAGTGCCTCAAAAAGCGACTACAAAAGCTGACAGTTATATTATAGTTGCAAGTCTGGCAACAAATAGTGACGCAATGCAAGTCGTAAAACAAATGCAGCAAAAAGGTTATAAGGAAGCGCAAATTCTGGAATCGGACGGACGTTTCCGTGTTGCAATCAACCGATATACTAATCAGACTGATGCATATAAACAGATTAAAGAATTGAAGAAAAATGCAGATTTTGCGTCAGCATGGGTGCTTACAACTAAATAAACCGAGAATAATCACATTATGAAAAGAGTCAGATGTCCGAAGTGTGACAACTACATACAATTTGATGAAACAAAATACGAAGAAGGTCAGTCATTGGTTTTCGTATGCGATAATTGTAAAAAACAGTTTGGTATCCGTATTGGAAAATCCAAACTGAGTGCAGGTTCCCGTCGTGAAGAAGTCGTTGATGAGAGAGAAGGAACGCAAGATTTTGGCAACGTGATAGCTATAGAAAATGTTTTCGGCTATAAACAAGTGCTCCCTTTGCATGAAGGTGATAATATAATAGGTCGCCGTAGTAAAGGGAATGAAATTGATATTCCTGTAGAAACAAATGATCCAAGCATGGATCGCCGGCATTGCGTGCTGAATGTAAAGCAAAACAAACAAGGGAAAATCGTATATACCCTACGGGATAATGACAGCATAACGGGAACTTTCCTGATGAATGAACTTTTAGGTCCCAAAGATCGTGTACGTATAGAAGACGGAGCCATTTTTACTCTTGGAGCAACTACGCTCATTTTACGAGCAGCAGAAGAAAAATAAATTTTTATATATTAAGGATAACTAAACTAAATAACCTAACTTTTTAACCTAACTTTGTTATGGCATCAAACAACGTAATGATTGTACGCCACAAGCTATTGGAAAAACTGGTCGCTTTGTGGAAGGAAAACCAGCTAGTTGAAAAAATAGATCGTGTTCCTTTGGAATTCAGTCCTCGCCGTTCTCAACCTGTAGGACGCTGCTGTATTCATAAAGAACGCGCCGTAACGAAATATAAGTCACTTCCGTTGCTGGGCTGGGATATGTCTGATGAAACGGATGAACTGACTCCTCTATCGGAATATGCCCGTCAGGCATTGGATCGTAGAAACAAACTTAAAGAAAATATTCTGTGTGTTATAGATGAAGCATGCTCTTCTTGTGTACAGGTTAATTACGAAGTAAGTAATCTGTGCCGTGGTTGTGTGGCCAGAAGCTGCTATATGAACTGCCCGAAAGGAGCTGTACATTTCGACAAGAAAACAGGACAGGCACATATTGATCATGATACTTGTATCAGCTGTGGTATTTGTCATAAAAGTTGTCCTTATCATGCGATTGTATATATTCCGGTACCTTGTGAAGAAGCATGTCCGGTAAAAGCAATCAGCAAAGATGAAAATAATATAGAGCACATAGACGAAAGCAAATGTATTTATTGCGGAAAGTGTTTGAATGCATGTCCGTTTGGCGCAATTTTCGAGATATCTCAGGTATTCGATGTGTTGGAAGCAATACACCGTGGTGAACAGGTTGTTGCAATTCCGGCTCCTTCTGTACTGGGACAGTTCGATGCAACTATCGACCAGGTTTACGGAGCTTTGAAAGAGGTAGGCTTTGCTGATGTAATAGAAGTTGCCGAAGGAGCTATGCAGACAACAAGCAATGAGGCACACGAATTACTTGAAAAGCTGGAGGAAGGACAAAAGTTTATGACAACCTCATGCTGTCCTTCATATATTGAGCTAGTAAACAAGCATATTCCTGCTATGAAGCCTTATGTGTCAGGTACAGGCTCTCCTATGTATTATGCTTCACGTATTGCCAAAAAGAAATATCCGGAAGCAAAAGTTGTTTTTATAGGTCCGTGTATTGCAAAGCGTAAAGAAGCACAGCGTGATGAGTGTGTAGACTACGTAATGACATTCGAAGAATTACACTCAGTATTCCGTGGATTAGGTATTGAACTGGCTCAAGCCAATCCGTATAAGGTTGCCTATGAATCTGTTTGTGAAGCCCATGGCTTTGCACAAGCTGGTGGTGTTGCAGGAGCAGTTAAGTCATATTTGGGTCCTAAGGCAGATGGTATAAAGATGCTGCAGTTCTCAGACTTCAACAAGAAGAGTATCGGACAGATGCGTGCATGGGCTAAGACAGGAAAAGTGGATGCCCAATTCATCGAAATGATGGCATGCGAAGGAGGATGTGTAACAGGACCAAGTGCTTATAATGATTCTGTTTCAGGAAAACGCCAGTTGAATCAAGATTTGCTGAAGCGTACGCTGAAATATGAAAATTATAAAGAAGAATAATCTCTTCTCTACCTTATGAGAAGTTTAATAGAACGTCTTCATCGGGAGCATACACTGGCTCCCGATGAATTTCGTATCTTATTGAGTCAGTATAATGATAAGGATTTATCCTATATCAATGCTTTTGCAAGAGAAGTTTCACATGCTAGCTTTGGAAACCGGATTTTTATCCGGGGACTTATTGAAGTTGGCAACCGATGTAAGAATGACTGCTACTATTGTGGTATCCGGCGTAGTAATCATCTGATAGAACGCTATCATTTGGATGAAGAAACAATTCTGGCGTGTTGCCGACATGGTTATGAACTGGGATTCCGGACGTTTGTTCTTCAGGGAGGAGAAATGAATGATGATGAAATGATTATACGTACTGTATCCTCTATTCGAAAAGAGTTTCCAGACGTAGCAATTACACTTTCATTAGGAGAAAAAGAAACATCTGTATACGAACGTTTTTTCCAGGCTGGAGCTAACAGATATTTACTTCGTCACGAAACGCATAACGAGCTTCATTATCGCAAGCTTCACCCTGAAGCTATGTCTTTGTCCAACCGTCTGAGGTGTCTGGCAGACTTGAAGCGTATTGGTTTCCAGACTGGAACAGGGATTATGGTAGGAAGCCCATATCAGACTATTGATAATTTGATAGAAGATATCCTTTATATCGAAAACTTTCAACCAGAAATGATCGGTATTGGACCGTTTCTTCCACATCATGATACTCCTTTTGCAATGATGCCTTCGGGAAGTTTGAACCAGACACTGCTCCTACTCTCCATTTTCCGTCTGATGCATCCTCATGCTTTAATTCCTTCTACAACAGCACTTGCTACCCTTTCTCCAGAAGGACGAGAAAAAGGCATATTGGCAGGAGCCAATGTGGTAATGCCTAACCTCTCTCCCGTCATACAACGGAGCAAATATTCCTTATATGATAATAAGGCTTCTCTAGGTGCTGAAGCAGCCGAAGGGCTTCTTCTGTTGGAACAGCGACTGAAAGTAATAGGATATGTCATAGATAAAGGCCGAGGAGATTACAACGCATACTAAACATCGTTTTATTATTAAATATAAAGTCAATTATGTATAAAATAGATTCACCTCATGCAGAAGAATTCATCAATCACGATGAAATCATGGCTACACTGGATTATGCAAAAGCCAACAAAGACAATCGTGAGTTGATTCGTTCTATCATAGATAAAGCTCGCGACTGTAAAGGACTTTCTCATCGTGAAGCCGCCGTTCTGTTGGAATGTGACGACAATGATTTGTTGGAAGAAATATATGCACTGGCACGCAAGATCAAACAGCGCTTTTACGGTAACCGTATTGTTATGTTTGCTCCGCTTTATTTGTCAAACTACTGTGTAAACAGTTGCGTATACTGTCCTTACCACATCAAAAACAAGTCGATTGCCCGCAAGAAGCTTACTCAGGATGAGATTCGCCAGGAAGTCATTGCATTGCAAGATATGGGACATAAACGTCTTGCTATCGAGGCTGGTGAAGATCCGCTGCATAATCCGATAGAATATATCCTGGAATCTATAAAGACCATTTACAGCATTCAGCATAAAAATGGAGCTATCCGGCGTGTGAATGTAAATATAGCTGCAACAACAGTCGAAAATTACCGTCGTTTGCACGATGCAGGAATTGGAACTTATATTTTGTTTCAGGAAACTTATCATAAAGAGAACTACGAAAAACTTCATCCACGCGGACCCAAAAGTAATTATGCATATCATACAGAGGCAATGGACCGCGCTATGCAGGGAGGTATCGATGATGTAGGAATAGGAGTACTATTCGGACTTAATACATATCGGTACGATTTTGTTGGTATGTTGATGCATGCTGAGCACTTAGAAGCTACATACGGAGTAGGACCTCATACTATTAGTGTTCCGCGTATCTGTTCGGCCGATGACATCAATGCATCCGATTTTGAAAATGCTATTTCAGATGAGATCTTCCAGAAAATTGTGGCTGTGATCCGTATCAGCGTTCCTTATACTGGTATGATTGTTTCTACTCGCGAATCTCAACGCTCACGAGAAAAAGTATTGGCATTAGGAGTTTCTCAACTTAGTGGAGGTTCACGTACAAGTGTTGGTGGATATGTACACGAAGAAACTCCCGAAGAAAATTCGGCACAGTTTGATGTAAGCGATCGCCGTACTCTTGATGAAATAGTATCCTGGCTGTTGAGATTAGGGTATATCCCCAGCTTCTGTACAGCGTGTTATCGAGAAGGTCGTACGGGAGACCGTTTCATGTCGCTGGTAAAAACCGGACAAATAGCCAATTGTTGTGCTCCAAATGCGCTGATGACACTACAGGAATATTTGGAAGATTATGCTTCTCCAGAAACGCGTGAATTGGGTGTGAAAATGATCCGTGAACAGATGGAACAGATTCCTAATCCTGCTATCCGTCGTCGTGCTTTGGAAAATCTGGAACGTATTTCCGAGGGACAACGAGATTTCAGATTCTAATTAATAAAGTTTGAATTTTATGCAAGAAACACCTCGTGCCAACCGCCTGCATATCGGGCTATTTGGCAAACGCAATAGTGGAAAGTCATCGCTGATTAATGCCCTTACTAATCAGGAAGTAGCTCTGGTTTCGGACATAGCAGGAACAACCACTGATCCTGTATATAAAGCAATGGAAATACATGGAATAGGTCCGTGTGTTTTCATTGATACCGCAGGGCTTGATGATGACGGTGAACTGGGAGCACTTCGTATCCAGCAGACTATGCGTGCTATGGATCGCACTGACATTGCATTATTAGTGTGCACAGGAGATGATATAGAGAAAGAACTTGAATGGAGTCGTTTGTTGAAAGAGAAAAATATTCCAGTAGTATGGATATTGAATAAAGCAGATTTGCTGACAGACGTTACTTCTACAATTCGTTCGATAGAAAAAAAATGTGGACAGGTTCCCCTTGGGGTAAGTGCCTGCACTAAACAAGGAATGGAAGATATCCGTCGTAGTCTGATTGCTAAATTACCTGATGAAACAATGTCGCGAGGGATTGTTGGCAAACTGGTGGAAGAAGGAGATACGGTAATGCTCGTTATGCCACAAGATATTCAGGCTCCTAAAGGCAGACTAATCCTTCCTCAAGTCCAGACAATTCGTGAATTACTTGACAGGAAGTGCCTCGTAATGAGTTGTACGACAGATCAAATAGATCGTATGCTTCAAGCATTAGTACATCCTCCAAAACTCATCATTACAGATTCCCAAGTTTTCAAGACTGTATATGAAAAGAAGCCTTCTGCAAGTAGATTGACTTCTTTCTCTGTCCTCTTTGCCCAATATAAAGGTGACATTGATTATTTCATAGAGGGAGCAAATGCTATTGGAAGACTGACAGAAAATTCTCGTGTCTTGATAGCAGAAGCGTGTACTCATGCCCCACTAACTGAAGATATCGGAAGGGTAAAAATACCCAATATGCTTCGTAAAAAGTTTGGATCAGGATTGCTGATTGAACATGTCTCTGGAACAGATTTTCCTGAGGATTTAAGTAAATATGATCTCATCATTCATTGTGGAGCTTGCATGTTTAATCGTAAATATGTGCTAAGCCGTGTAGAACAAGCACGTAAGCAGAATATCCCGATGACAAACTATGGAGTAACTATAGCATATCTGGCAGGAATTTTAGATAAAATAGATTATTGATGAAAAAAAAGTAGGTTTTATTATTGCTTATTTGTATAATAAGACCTACTTTTGTTCGACAATTCATCTGCGGTAGTAGCTCAGTTGGTAGAGCATTAGCCTTCCAAGCTGAGGGTCGCGGGTTTGAGCCCCGTCTTCCGCTCTTAATGAAGACCTTGATAGTTAAGCAATTAGCTATCGAGGTTTTCTGTTTTTAGCAGGTTACGAAAAGTCTATTTTCGGGTGGTTTCAGAGGGTGCATGTAAACCAAGATGTAAACCGAAAATTCATTATGAATGCCTGTGTTTCAGTAGTTTGCTACAAATCTAAGACATTATCCAATGGTGAAAATCCATTGATGCTCCAAGTATCTAAAGGTGGAAAGCGTAAATATCAAAGTTTAGGCATATCCATTAATCCTAAATATTGGGACTTCACACGAAACAAGCCTAAACCAAACTGTCCTAACAAAGAATATATCCAAAAGATTATCTTGGATAAACAGCGAGAACTTCAACAGCGAATGTTAGAGTTGAATGTGGAACAAAAGGAATATACTACCACCACCTTACTCAATAATGAGAATACGAAGTTTGAACTGAAAACCGTTAGTGAGTTCTACCAAGAATTGATAGAGCAATACACCCGTGAGGACAAATGCGGCAACCGCCTTATCTATAAAAGTTCTTTCAATTCACTCAAAGTATTCACTAAAGGCAAGCTGGATATACCTTTCAGCGATATAGACACTTCTTGGCTTACCAAGTATGAGAAATGGCTGCGTTCCAAAGGAAACAAAGAAACTACTATAAGCCTCATGTTCCGCACGCTCCGAAGTACATACAATAAAGCTATTAAAGCCAAGTGCGCCCGAAAGTCTGATTATCCGTTTGATGAATACAAGATTAACAAGTTCGATACCACTACTCAAAAGAGAGCGATTGCCAAAACAGACGTACTGAAATTCACGGAAGAAGTGCAGCCTGCTGGAAAACAACCATACATGGAGTTGAGCAAAGACATATTCGTATTCAGTTATCTGTGCGGTGGAATCAATTTCACGGACATAGCTAATCTGACAAACGAGAATATTCAAAATGGCAGATTGCACTATATCCGTCAAAAGACAAAAAAGCCAATCAAGATAGGAATACCGCAGGATGCCATGTGGATAATCGAGAAATATTCAAAAGAGAGTAAAGGCTATCTGTTCCCGATTTTGGATAGCAAGATACACAAGACCGCCCTACAAAAACAGAACAGAATACATAAGATATTGGGAAAGGTCAATAAGAATCTAAAACTACTTGCCTCACAGCTTGGAGTTGAAGCCAATATGACAACCTATGTCGCGAGGCACTCATTCGCAAGTGTCCTTAAAAAATCGGGGGTAAACATCGCATTGATAAGTGAAGCACTGGGACATTCAGACTTAGCCACTACCCAAATATACTTGGATAGTTTCGATAACGAGCAAGTGGATGAAGCAATGAAGAACCTACTATAACGAAAAAGAAGTCTGTAATCCACTAAAGATTGCAGACTTTTCTTTTATTTTGCAGTATAACTAATATGAATGTACTTATGTATCAGATAGAAGAACTGCCCGATTTAAAAGCGTCTTGGCATGAAAGCTACAAATGTCTAAATGAACCGCTATTAGAATATGTATGGGAAGTAGCCAATCACTTCCTGCCCGATTATGCGGAAACAGATACGGGAATGATACCCGTAGAATCTTCCGCACCTGCCATATTCGCCAACAGATATGCGGAAAGAAACTTGTCCGTTGAAGAAAGGTACGAGAGAACACAAGAAATGAAAACTTTCAAAGGAACTTTGGAAGAATACAAGAAACGAGAATACAGAAAGCTGGATGATTCTTTCAAAGAGAAGTTTCTAACTAATGAAGATTTACAGAATACCATTGAAGCGTATAAGTTGGATGTTAGCAAATTTTGGTATCTACTTCTGTTCGTATATGACTTTATAGAGGATATTGGCACAAACGCACCTGCATTGAACAAGTCCGTATTGGAAGACTTTAGTTATTTTCATGCCAATCTGTTGGAGGCTACAAGTATCACCTTAAAGAAGAACAACAAGAAAAGCTATGTTGTTGAAAGGGAGGACACAATCAGAATCATTCAAGCAGCCTTGCAGCATTTTGTCAATACATACAGCGATATTATACATAGTGAGCAAGATAGAGAAACCATGATTAAACAATTAAAGGACATAGGTTTGGAGGGCTTTATCAGAAATGACTTATCGTCAAAAATCAGCTTTACGGACAAGTTCAGTCTTGACATATCTTATAAGAAGTGGAAATTTACGGATATGTTTCTGTCTTTTATTGAAAGAAGAAAGGCTACCACCATACCCGATAAAAAAGTAAAGGTATCTAAAGACAAGATGATGCTTGTTTCAAGGCTTATCTATACAGTGGGCTATGATGGCAAAAGATATAATGAAGAATACGATTCGGAGGGTAACAAGAACAGAATGTTATCCAATCTCCTTAGAAGATACAAGAACGAGAAATTTCCGTCTGTCATAGCTAATAACTACAACGTAGTTTCATAAACGACATACATAAAAACATAGCAGAAATGCGTACTGAAAGGGTTGTTCTTTTCGGTACGCATTTTTTTTGCGTACTGGAATGGGCACGTTTTCTACACACATGGGCATTAGGCAAAATGCTTTGTTACCCCTTATTTCTGCCCTAATTTTGCAATGTCAAAAGGGAACAAATAAGTAAGTGCGCATAGCTTTAGTAGTTCTTTAATGACTTAATAATTAATATGTAAAATATCTAAAATTAGGAATTATGAAAAATTTAAAATTTGCAGAAGCATTAAATAGTGAAGTAGAAAACATAGTAGAAAACACTAAAGTAAGTGCAGCATTCGTGCAGGAACTGAAAGAAGCATTCCTCATGTTTCCCGTCAGAACGGATATGCGTTTCAAACAATCCTCAAAAGGAGAACTGATTATATCGGTCACAGTCGTTTATGCTACTGGCATGACACAACATTTTGAGGGTGCAGGAGATGCAGACCTTATTTCGGCAATACATTTCGGCATGGCTAAAATGATAAACGGCTTGCACGACTACAAAGCAGAGGAACATGAGGTCGAAATTGCCCAAGAGGGTGAAAACTTGGTAATGGAACTGTTCAAGCAGTACATGAACTCCACTATGAGGGGCTATATTGAAGCGGACTGGTACAACAACAGCGGCGAGCGTTACCGTTGCGTGAGATTTTCTTCCACATTCAACGGGAATGTAAAGTTCTGCATGAAAGCAACGGATGAAGTGAACAGCCTTATCTGTGAAGCCTGCAAACCCGAATGGATGAAGAAATCAGAAGCGGAAGCCAAACAACAAGTTCCCAAACAGAATGAAGTAGCCTAAACAATCAGCTTGGAAGGAAGTCGAGGGAACAATCTCTCTCGGCTTTCTTTTTAATCGGAACAGAGAAAATGAAACAGATACAGTTTGCCCAAACATATAATAATGAAGCTGCACACAGACAAGTGAAGCTACTAATGAAACAACACAAGCAGCTTTATATCCAAGTGAACGGTGAAGCATGGATTAGCAGTCAAGGAGTAACGAGTATAAGATACCAACTCAACGCACAAGGCTGGCAGTGGATTCTTAATTATCTGCAAACGGGAGATTATGAGGATTTTGGAGTATTCCCGTCCAGACTATCCAAGCTATGCAGCGAGTTCCAAGAGGATGTGGTAAAAGAACTAATAGAACAGAAATACAATATTGCAAGAATCCCTTTTTTACGGGAAACCGAAGCCTATATAAGACTTAGAGGGCTGTTCCGTTTCGGAAAACTCTTTTTCAGCATAAGGAGAAGCGATGAATTTATAGATTATCTAAACAGCAAAGGATTATGATTACTCTACATAAAGGTCAATACCTGTCTGACGTAATGAGTGAGATTCCGTCAAACTGCATACTTTCCAAAAGAATACCCGGCTGTGGTGCTACCACTTTGGAGCTTGAAACCCAAAGAAATTCCATTATCGTAGTTCCCAATGTACCCGTCATCAAAAGCAAGTGCGGAAAATACAGCAATCTGTTAGGCGTTTATGAAGATGTCACAACAGATAAGATTCGCAATTATCTGACTAATAACAGACTACATAAGATAATGACTACTCCCGAAAGTTTTGGAAAAGTGAAAAACGCTTGCAGTGGTATTGACATTTATAATCATTTCTTCCTGCTGATGGATGAATGCCACCAATTAATCAAGGATGTGGATTACAGAACGGACATAGTGCTGCCCATGAATGACTTTTTTCGTTTCAAAAGCAAGGCTCTTGTTTCCGCCACTCCTATCGGATTCAGTGACCCAAGATTTAAAGAGTTTGAAACAGTGGAAGTAAGTGCCGATTATGATTACAGACAAGAAATTGCGGTTACACATACTTATAATATATACAAGGCAATAAGTGAATATTTAGGCAATCACACAGAGGAAACAGTCTGCTTTTTCGTCAATTCCGTGGTAATGATTTACTCCATAATGAAACAGTTCGGCATATTGGAGGATTCTACCGTTTACTGTGCGCCAAAAAGCCGTTTGAAACTGAAAAATGAATACTCCTTTGATAATGCTTATAATGATTGGAACGCAGATACCATGAAGAAATATAACTTCTTCACTGGCAGATTCTTTACGGCATTCGACTTGGATTTGCCTTATCAGCCCGATTTGGTAATGGTTACAGACCCTTATAATTCCGAATATACCATACTTGACATAGATACGGACTGCATACAGATTTGCGGAAGATTCCGTAACGGTATAAAATCGGCAACACATATCTATCGGGTGAATCCCGAAATCATAACCAAAGACAGGGAACAGATAGAATGGGAAATTTCGGCACATGAATTTGCCTATAACACGATACAAACCTTATACAAAAGTGCGGATAACAGAGAAAGCAGATTCGCTTTCGGTGCAGTTCTTGAAACCATGCCGTTCCGTAAATTCCTATATTCGGACTTTACAAAGAACTGGTTTGCCATAGACAATGAGATTAATTCCGTATTGGTGAACAACAGATACCAATCAAGACAAAAAATAATGAATTGGTACAATGATTGTCATTTCTTCAATCCCACATTTGAGAATTGCGAATATAATGAGAATGACGAGAAATTAAAGATTATCAAGGCTGCACGCTCGGTAAAGGACAAGCGCAGAAAAATGGTACAGCAACTTGGTGAAATGGAAACTCCCTATTCAGAATATGCCTTAGACTATATCAATGATATACGGAAGATTGACCCGTTCATTGTGGAAGCGTTTGAGACTTTGGGCAAAGAGAGGATAGAAGAACTTAACTATTCCAAAAAGAAAATCAAAGAAGAAATGATTCTGACACAACGTAAGGGGAATAAAGTTATCAGACTGGTTAAGAATATATTCAAGGTTGGTAACAGATATTCCAATGAGAAAATAGTTAATGAATTAACGAGAATATATGAGAGATTGAACATACACCCCGAAGAAAATATAGAACCGAAACTTATCGGTCTCTATTATCAAGCAAATCCATTTAAATCGGGTAATATAAGAGGCTATCAATTAAATTCGGAATTAGTTTAGCTAAATGGGACAAAATCTCATTTTCTTGCCTTTCTATACCCGATACAGAAATTAAGTAAAATGTCCCTATCAACCTTAATAACTAATGAAACAGAGTAATTTTCGTACTAACTAATAATATACAGTCGCAGGAAATTCTTGCGGCTTTTATTTTTGGCACAGAACCACAGCCCCACATTTTCCCCGATTCCGATTTTCCGAATATTTCCACGTTAGGAAGAGTTATATAGTACCTACTTTATAATATGCCACATATACCTAATACCATTAAAAAGACTACCTTATTAAAGAATCACCTATATTCAGTTTGGCTGAAAGTCAAGAGAGCAAATATTATAAGGTACTTTATACAGAAAGCCCCCTCCCCATTCAGTCAGTAAGCTAAAATATATAAGAGTGTCTGCCTTACGAGTTCACAACCCAATTAGTCCCCCCTCTGTACATTGATATAAAAAGAATTATTAATCATTTAAACTTTTATCAATATGAGAAATTTAGCTATCATGCCAACAGAGAACAGAGAGAGAATGAATTTAGGTGAGTTTGCAGAAGAAGCAACCATTATTGAAGAAACTGCAATATCTAACAAGTCTTTACATTTCATAGAGGCAAACACACAAGAAGTTTCTTTAAGTCACTTGAAAAATGACTGCATTACTCCAGTGTTTGCCAAAGACAATGAGCTTACAGTAAACCATGCTGCATTTATTGAAACTGTTTGGGAAGCTGCAAACTCCTACTACAATGGTGAGGCTATTGGAACGCCCGATATTCGTGTTAGTCATGTGATTAAGGGTCGTATTCCCGAAGCTATCCACAAACCTGCTAATCAGTTGTTAGAATCAGACAAAACTATCTATTATGAAAGGGCAGCTTTCAGTATTGACATTCCTACAATCTATGAAACGGTTGAGGGTAACAAGTTGAACCTTTCAATAGTAGGGGTTAGAGCCTATAACCAAATGAATCTGTATTCAAAGAAAGTTCCAGAGTTGTTTAGGTTGGCAATAGGCTTTAAGAACCAAGTATGTTGCAATATGTGCATCTTTACAGACGGTTACAAGGATGATTTAAGAGTGAGCAATACAAGTGAACTTTACCGTTCTGCCTTGGAACTGTTCAACAACTACAATCCTGCCAAACATCTGCATTTGATGCAAAAGTTGGGCAATACTTCAATGAGTGAGCATCAATTCTGCCAAATATTGGGTAAAATGAGACTTTATCAGTGTTTGCCCAATGGCTACCAAAAGAGACTGCCAAGAATGTTGCTTACTGATACACAAATAAACAGTGTTGCAAAAGCCTACATTAATGATGAGAACTTTGGCAGCTTTGGAAATGACTTGAATATGTGGAAATTTTATAATTTGCTCACTGGAGCAAATAAAAGTTCATATATTGATTCATTCTTAGACCGCTCTTTAAATGCTACTGAAATGGCAGTTGGAATTAATGCAGCCTTGCATGGGGATGAGCATTACAAATGGTTTATTGACTAATTAATGAGAGGACATCTATTTATTAGGTGTCCTTTCTTATCTATTTTACAAACCTTTTAAATAATGAGATATGGAATTACAAGAAAGCCGTGAATATAAGGCTGCAAAAGAATTGGAAAGAGCTTTGAATGATATGAGTTGGAATCCTCAAAAATTTGCTGAAAGTACAAGATATTATCACCGTACATTACAGCAGGAATTAATGAAAACCATTGTGGCAATCATTAAAATGGTTGGTGATAAGGGGTACAGAACAGACCTTAGAAATCAAGCCTCACATGAACTTTGCAGAAAGATTATTGACAGTGGGGTATTGGATGATTGTTACTTGCCTTTTATATAATGTAATGAGAGGACATCTATTTATTTAGGTGTCCTTTCTTTTTTATTCACTTAAAAATACTACAAAATGGAAGATAATGGAAAATTGATTTTATGGGGTACATTGGTAGTTCTACTACTGATAATGATTGGTATTATCAATCCTTTTTTGCTGATACTGATTTTATCCATCTTTATTTATGCGCAATCTTAGTTACACTTTTTTATTGGAATGGGACAAAGTTTGAAATTTCTGTTGTTATCATACCTTTTTCAGAAATAGAGAATTTTGTCCCGTTCTCTAATATACAGTAACTTTCAAAAACTGCAATGTAAGAGAAACTACAAATAATGGTTATATCTAAATCTGATAGGGCATAGTTCCAAGCCAAACAGATTGCGATAACGTAATTAGCCCTACATTAATGCAAGCGTAAGAAAATTATCTTTTTAAAAAGCCATGATATGGCTTGTAGTTTATGGTATGTGCAATTTTGGGGAACTACTTATATGCCATACTAATCTACTGATTATTTAGCTATTCCATAAAATAATTTCTGAATTATGCAAACATATGCAAAGTATTGAAATACAGTTTATTTTGATAATTCAAATTAAACACATAGCTTTGCAGTGTCCGTTTACAAAATCCCATTTATTTAATCATTTAAAATTTATCAGCTATGAGTAATCTTAAAACTTACTTCAAGAAAAGTGTGTCCGTATGTAAGAAAAGCTCTGCCTATATAAGAGCTATACTCGTTCTTGCAAAGGCACTATATCATGCAATGGTGGGCAATGGAAATTATGAGGTATCATTTACCAAGATAGGGCGCAAATGGTACTGTAATGTTCCGGGCTTTCCCAAAGAACTGTTTGAACATACGCTCATGGTTAGTGGTGCATCCAACTATCTTGAATATTACTCTCGTGGAGAAAATGAGATTGTGGCTACTATCAGAATTGCTAAAGAATGGGAAGATAAGTTTTATTGCGGAGTTAGATTATATAAGGTAAGTTCCACTTTAACGGGTGGTGCTTTCTATAAAGACCCAAGCGGAAATTTTGGTGAAGAACTTTGGCTTTGTCCCGTTACTCTATTCTTATTGGGCAAATACCCGAAACTAATCTTTATCTATAAGATTAACAAAAACTACCTGCATTGTCCCATCTGTATTGAGTGATTGGGCAAATTTATCCTCACAGATACCGCTATAATTGCAAATGAATCACTAATTTTGTGGTCTAATTAACTAAAAACACAATAGATATGGAAGGTATGTTCTCTTTAGGCAATGTTGGATTATGGAGAATGGCAAGCAATGGCTATATGTCTCTAACTGGAGAAGTGGGTGAATTATTCATTACCAAAATTTTAGGAACTATCATTCTTAAATTGAAATATAAAGATATTGTTTACGCAGTTTCAAAAAACGCAAATGAAAGATATTTTAGAGTACCAACCTCGGAAGGTGGATATTTCTTCTACTTTGACAGCTTTAATGAATTAAAAGAGGCTATTGAAAAAGGCAAATAGCAGACTGATTATTAAATAGTTCGCAGTATTTGCGGACTTTTTTTATATCCATTATGAAGATTAGATACTTCTTTCATTCATTACTTAGTTAGGCAACAAACCCATATACCTTATAATCTCTAATAGAACTACATCTTTCAATCCGCAGAAACTACGGGTACTTTTTTCGGGAAGAAATCTTCTTATAGTCCCCATTCAAAAAAAGTACCTGCTTATGCTATTACAAAGAAAAGAAGCTGAATACTTCTCTAATTACTTACTAAAGATATGCTTTAGAACATTTAGAACTGCATTTATCAGCGTTTTATCTTTAGCTATTCAAAACTTTTCGCTAACTTTGCAACAATTCCAGTAGTCTTAATGCGTTAAGACACTGAAAGGACATATTTAACGAAAAGGTGTTATTGAAATTATCTTTATTGGTAAATTCTCGCAAAATTTTCCTGTAGCAAAGATAATGGACGGTAGCACCACATCTTTGGTATGTATAGCCATTATTGGCTTTCTACATATCCTTTGGTGTGGGCTATTGTCTTTATCCGCTACGAGGCAATGCGAGAAGCCCACCAATGGATAAGGATGATAAGTTCCCACACCTTATTTTTTTATTCGCTTCTTCGGGGAATTGGGAAGTACAATATTAGTGAGCAATGAAGAAGATTATTTCAATTTTAGCTTTTACAGTATTGCCAACAGTTGCTTATTCACAACTTCCATTAGTTGAATACAAACCCGTAATAGTTGGCAAAAGTAATAACAACAGTAGCAACGAACATAACCAAGGTAATAGTAATGAGTATTTCCCGAATGTGCCTTCATATTCTACTCCTAATCGTTCCACCACACAAAACTATCAGACAATAGGAGCATATTTTTTTGATACAAGTTCACAGAATTTTAAAAGAACGAAAATTAAAATCAATTTCGGGGAATCCTATTCGGGAGAAACTGAAATCTATGTTAGGGCAGTATTAGACCGTTCTTTATATAGAGAAAGTTGGAGAGACTGTAACAACAGAGCCGTTAGGGTCAATGCTTTGTTAGACAAGGAAATTATAGTGAATAATTTTGAATGGAAAGTAGAGCATACGGCTTTGGGTACTATTTACTTTAATTACTAATTGTTGAGATTATGAGAACTTTTATTCTGATTTTGTTTTCTCTATGCTTTGTCACCATATATGGGACAAATACAGAAAGTAATGATGTTGCATTATCCATAAACCAAAATTTTCAAGGCAGTTTTTCCTATAAATATGGTGAACGGAGAATAGACAAAGAACTGTATATACATAATTTAGGGAATAATGTTCAATCTTATATCGCAAGTAAAAATTGGAATGAATATAAATGTGAGGAATTTAGAAATGCGTATGGGAAATATATGGATGCACTGAAAAAAGACAGACTATCCGCAGATGATTTTGGAACAATATATGATTCTAAAGGAGAGTTAGGAAATGCTGACAATGATGATTATTGGTATGACAACAAAGGAAATAGGATAAGTGGTGCGGAGTACAGAGCTTTAAGTGTACGCAAACAAAAGAAGTATCGGGCTTTTTATGCCAATAAAGAAGTTGCCACATATTTCAATGAGATTGCTAAGGCTATAGTAAACAGAAGATATTCAGATTAACAATCGAACTATACGGTTATGAAAAAATATTTATTAGGACTTCTACTGTTTTTCGTTTCATGTGGAATAGGTAAAACCTATCTATATGAATTAGACTTTACGGAAGATAAAGACAGAAAATCGGGAAATATATTCAATGTGTTCGTACATGACAAAAAAGGTAACGCTTTCGATGGAACAGCATGGTCAAGCGATGGAAAAACTCTATCCATAGAAGTAAACAATGGCATTCTTGTTTGCTTAAAGATGTATTATGAAAATGGGGAAATGGCTACATATAGCACATTACAACAACGTACCTATTATGATAAAGATGGGAATGTGATAAGCGAAACAGATTTTAGAGCAGGAATAGATTCTGAAACTTTGTCACGCATGAGGATGGCTTCAATGGAGTTAGAGAAAAGATAGCTTAGATAACAGCCCAATATGATTCAAACCTCAATAATATATAATTAAAGTAGCTAAGTATGAAGCAGTTAAATAAATGCGTGTTGTTTTTTATCGTGCTATTCCTCAATACTACTTATCTATTTGCAGACATTGGTAATCGTGGTAGATGGGATAACGGTGGAACTTCTAATTTTGGAATGTCCTTATGGGTACTTTTGGGTATTATCGCAGGAGGATTCTTTGCATGTATTTTTATTAAAAACGGCTTGGAGAATGGATTCAAAGACAAGGAACTGAATAAAACTGGATGTATGTCAATAATTGCTACTATTGTTGGATTATTGGTTTTAGTATCTATGTGTTCACATTAAATAGAAGTATGTATGAAATTCAAATTCTTAGCATTCATATTAATCGCATTCAGTATCAATCTATATGCTGATGAATACAAGTTTGATTATGCAGTTATTGACAATGAGAAAGTGACGACTGTAAGTGCTTCAAATATTACAGCCCATCTTATTAGTGAATCTAAAGCTACTGTAACTTATAAAAATGAGACCGTTACTCTAATATCTAAAGATGGTTACGAATACAAAGGCTTTGGTGAAAGTGGAGTGGTAATCGTTTCTAATAGAGTGAATGGTGTATTAAGTAGAATTACCATAGGAGGAACTTTTAGAGGACAAACCGTTATACTTGTTTATAAGCGGATTAATAGCAAATAACATCTTGATAATTATGGATATTCTCAAATATATTGTATGTCTGATTATTGCAGCTATCATTTATTTTATAGTCGGGCTTATTGCTTGGAATATTGTATGTTCATGGGTTGATATGTCATCTTGTACATTAGTGGAAATTAGTAATTATAGAATATACACATACTCTGGAATAGCTTGTATTTCCGCGATTATAGCTGAAATAAGAGTAGGAATAAAAAATGGGCGTGATATGGACGGGGCATGTACAATTCTATTTGTCACTGGATTTCTTGCACTTATGGCTAATCATTGGGAAAGCATGTGGGATAGTGTCGCTGTTATCCTAACTATTTTATACAATATTATAAATATTGTAATAATGGCATATTGCTTTTATAAGAGTAATGAATGATATTTCCATTTACATAAACTACCATGAAAAATACTGTTATCCTTTTAATTAGCATAGCTACATTTATAGCCTGCACCAAACAAAAAGCGGAACAAGTTTCTACCATAGACAGCACTTTACAAGTAAGTGTTGATTCTATCCTGCAAAACAAGCTATCCGAACTTAATGCTACGGTAGGGCAAGTTATTATAATGGAAGTACGGACGGGAGAAATTAAAGTTTCTGTTGGTTCTGATTCTATTCTGCAAGAATCGGGATTAGTGCGTATCGCTTCACTTTTGGCAGTATTGGAAACAAAGGCAGTCAAACTATCCGATTCGATAGATGTTGCAGATGGTGTCTTAGCTATTGGTAAAGATACATTGTGCGACCATAATTGGCATAGGGGTGGATATGGAAAAATCACAGTGGAACAAGGCTTTGGAGTAGCATCCAATATCGCCAATTACAAAATAGTAAAAAAAGTATTTGAGAATGAACAAGCCTTTTCGGAAGCACTTGCAAAGTATGGTTATCAAGTGAAAGACACAAGTCTTGTTTATAATCCTTTGGGATATGGCATTCTCACCACTCCATTACAGAACTTGACTTTCTTTAATTACATAGCTAAAAGTAAGACTGCCATAAAAGAAGCATTGGAATACTCTGTTTCTAATGGATTAGCTAAACCTGCCCAATCAGATAAAGTTAAAGTAGCTGGAGCAACGGGAACAATTCAACTTCCGAACGGTGAATATGCGGTAGAATTTTGCGGTTACTTCCCTGCCGATAATCCGAAATACAGTGTTATCGTTACCATTAATAAGACAGAATTACCTGCAAGCGGTGGACTGATGGCAGGTGATGTTTTTAGGCAGATTGTTGATATTATGAATGAAAGATAATGAGAAGATTGCTATTTATCATTATTGGGCTACTTAGTTTAGCGGCTTGCAAAACAGACAAGACATCTGTTCCGCAAGAATTTGAGTGCTTTAATCAGCCACATATATACATAAAATACAAACAGCCTATAAACGGATATACAGTAAAGGTTATGTGGTTGCAATATGGTGAGGTAGGTAATGCTCTATTCTGTTTAGAGAAACAAGGAGTACAATACTACTACTTTGCGGAGAAATGGACTGATAAGATTCTGTATGATAAGGGTAACACATATCCGCACAACACTGTTATAGAATTGGACTATACAGCCAAATTAGAGAGCGAAGAATACCTTTCGGATGATTCTCCTTTCTTCTTTTCTGATGTTGATTTTGATGGAGAAGATGAGTTTATTATCAACCGCTATAAAAGTGGTTCAAGAGAATCAAATGCCTATGATGTGTACGATATTAGCCCATACGGTTACTTTATACGGAAAGCAGAAGCACCATTTACAGAATTAGAAAACGGACAATGTGAGTTTGATTCAAAGAACAAGACCATTACTGTTTACGGCTCTAATGGATGGAACAATACTATCAATAATACCTATCAACTAAAAGGAGATAAAGTTGAATTAGTACAATCAGAATAATTATTTAAAAATCAAATAGAAATGAAAATATTTAGATTAGTTGGAATGGTTTTATTAGCCTTGTGCGTGAATTTCACTTCTTGCAGTGATGACAATGAAGAAGACCCCAATGTGTATTATGCTTATGGCATCTATTTAGGAGATTTATCAACTAATACGGACTATATTGAAACAGAACTTAGGATAAATGAAGTGGAGCAAAGTATAAAGTTCAGACCATCATATAGTTCTTCGGGATTGGATGGCGGTGCTTATGTTACAGAATTTCATCCATTCACGGAGGAGCAATATTTCTATATAATAAACCGCTGTGATATTTATGTAAATGAAGAGATAACTAAAGAGAATCTGATTGAAAAGTTTCCCGAACTTCCGCATGAATTTAATTTCTTATGGCAGTGCTTAGGTGAATATGAATATATTGCATATTATCCAGTAGATTCTCCTGATGGAGTTCTCAACGTATTTGTCTATAACAAAAACAATTAAGAGATTGCAATAGTATTCTTCGTAAACCTATACGCAAAAAGCCAACCTACCCAATTACGGATAAGTTGGCTTTTTCAGTTCTGAACAAATATCTATTAACCATAAACTATGTGTTATACAACTCTATTCAGAGTTACAGAGAATACCAAGTAATTGAAGCGTATTTCCAGCAGACAGATTTTTGAGAAAAACGGCTTTACATACCCGTTGCTGATTTAGCTACCGCTATTCTATTATATAATGGAATACAGTATATGAATGTTTTTTGAGTTAGCAGAAAAGCTACTCTATACTATTATATACTATATCATTAGATAGATAAAAAACTGATAGTCAAAAGCAAAACTATAAGAAAGAATCATTGCATAACAGCGTAATATTGACTAACTTTGTGGTGCAGTTTGAAGCTGCAAAGAGATTATTAATTTATTGTTGAATCTATCTTGTTTACGTGTAAACCAACATGTAAACCGCAACTTGAAAGGACTTCTTCTAATAAGATATAAACGGAAGTAGCTCAGTTGGTTGCCTTTAATCCTACGGATTAAAGGACATTAGCCTTCCAAGCTGAGGGTCGCGGGTTTGAGTCCCGTCTTCCGCTCTTCTGAAAAGACCATGAGATTCATGGTCTTTTTTTTATTTTACCCTTCAATATTTAATAAAACCAAACGGAAAGCACGGGTCAGTAGAAATTTAGTGGGGATACGCATATAGCTTCGCAATGCGGAATAAAAAGAACTTCTTATCAGCTACGCCTCTTAGATTTGCTCTGAACAGTTTAATTTTTGCATTGAACGATTCTGCCATCGCATTTGAAGAACGATGGTTGTAGAAATTCAGTATTTCATCATAGTGCTCATAGAAAGTAGCAGCAATGACATTAAAAGAATGCATCCCTGCTTCTTCTACTTTATTATACCATCGTGCCATAGCCAGACGTGCAGCGTCCTTTATGGTGTTCTTAGAGAAAATCATCCGCAGGGAATGGCACAAACCGTATGCCTTTTTGATGTCAGGGTATTCCTCAAATAGGATTGCTGCCCTTTGCTTCTGTTTTTCTGTCCATTTATCAGCTGACTTGAAAAGCAGATACCGGGAGCGTATAAGTAATTCCCTACGGGTATCGCCATTGGAATATCGGTATGGGACATAATCTTCGTTCTTCCGCTTAGCTTCTTCCATTTCCTCATTGGCCTGCTGTATGGCATCCCAACGGTGTTTGATGCGTAATTCCTGCACAGCATCACAAGCTAATCTCTGAATGTGAAAACGGTCTATCACACGGCTGGCTTCAGGAAATGCAGTCCGTACAATCTTGCGCATGGAGTCTGAAAGGTCAAGTGTCACTTCTTTAACGGCATAACGGCTTTCCTCGTCAATTCGTTGCAGCACAGCTATTACATCGGGTCAGTAGAAATTTCGTGGGGATTATTTTTTATACTCGTAAAGTATTGCTTACTTCGCATTATGAAAAACGATTATTTGAACATGCTAGCCAGCCTCGTGTTGCCGGCTCAGATATTAGATTACTTTCTTATCTCTGGAGTTGAACAAACCTCTCAAGAGATTCATATTAGTCTGGATGAAAAGATGAATTCCAAGTTAAGCAATGACGAACATTTTGAATCCAAAGGTTTTATGGAAGCTGTTAATGTGACAGACTTTCCCATACGGGACCATAAGGTAATCCTCAAGATCAGACGTCGTCGTTGGACGGACTTGCGCACAGGTAAAAGTTTCAGTATTCCCATCGACCTCGATGTTGTAGCCAAGGGAACCAGATACTCCAAAGAATTTGGGGCTTTTTTAAAAGAAACGTATGGAGACATCCCCAGTGACCTGCCGTACGCTTGAGGAATTCTATCATATAGATGGTCATACATTTGAAAAACAGTACAAGGAGGTTCTCAGCGGATATCGTAATTGGGAACAGTTATCCCATGCCGGTGAATGGATGCTGTTTCCGGAAAATATGGGACCGTATCTGGCGATTGACGAGACCTCACTCTCCAACGGTGAACTTTACACCTTTGTAACCAACCGTGATGCCTGTACGAGAGAGTGCTCCCTGGTAGCTGTCGTGGCAGGAACTAAATCAGAGGATGTAATAGCTGTGCTGCAACGAATTGACGAGGAAAGCCGTTATGCCGTTAAAGAAGTGACACTTGACCTTTCAGACTCCATGCGCAAGATTGTACGGACTGCATTTCCTGAAGCCAGCCGTGTGATAGACCGTTTTCACATTCAGAGATTAGCTTGTGATGCTGTGCAGGAATTACGCATCAAACACCGTTGGGATGCCATACAGCAGGCCAATGAGGAAATGGAAGAAGCTAAGCGGAAGAACGAAGATTATGTCCCATACCGATATTCCAATGGCGATACCCGTAGGGAATTACTTATACGCTCCCGGTATCTGCTTTTCAAGTCAGCTGATAAATGGACAGAAAAACAGAAGCAAAGGGCAGCAATCCTATTTGAGGAATACCCTGACATCAAAAAGGCATACGGTTTGTGCCATTCCCTGCGGATGATTTTCTCTAAGAACACCATAAAGGACGCTGCACGTCTGGCTATGGCACGATGGTATAATAAAGTAGAAGAAGCAGGGATGCATTCTTTTAATGTCATTGCTGCTACTTTCTATGAGCACTAGATGAAATACTGAATTTCTACAACCATCGTTCTTCAAATGCGATGGCAGAATCGTTCAATGCAAAAATTAAACTGTTCAGAGCAAATCTAAGAGGAGTAGCTGATAAGAAGTTCTTTTTATTCCGCATTGCGAAGCTATATGCGTATCCCCACTAAATTTCTACTGACCCATTACATCCTCTGATTTAGTTCCTGCCACGACAGCTACCAGGGAGCACTCTCTCGTACAGGCATCACGGTTGGTTACAAAGGTGTAAAGTTCACCGTTGGAGAGTGAGGTCTCGTCAATCGCCAGATACGGTCCCATATTTTCCGGAAACAGCATCCATTCACCGGCATGGGATAACTGTTCCCAATTACGATATCCGCTGAGAACCTCCTTGTACTGTTTTTCAAATGTATGACCATCTATATGATAGAATTCCTCAAGCGTACGGCAGGTCACTGGGGATGTCTCCATACGTTTCTTTTAAAAAAGCCCCAAATTCTTTGGAGTATCTGGTTCCCTTGGCTACAACATCGAGGTCGATGGGAATACTGAAACTTTTACCTGTGCGCAAGTCCGTCCAACGACGACGTCTGATCTTGAGGATTACCTTATGGTCCCGTATGGGAAAGTCTGTCACATTAACAGCTTCCATAAAACCTTTGGATTCAAAATGTTCGTCATTGCTTAACTTGGAATTCATCTTTTCATCCAGACTAATATGAATCTCTTGAGAGGTTTGTTCAACTCCAGAGATAAGAAAGTAATCTAATATCTGAGCCGGCAACACGAGGCTGGCTAGCATATTCAAATAATCGTTTTTCATAATGCGAAGTAAGCAATACTTTACGAGTATAAAAAATAATCCCCACTAAATTTCTACTGACCCGAAAGCACACCTTTCGATTTTAATCACTATCTTAGGTTTAGAAATTTATCTAACCAACTATTAAAGACTAAACCATTATGAAGAACTTTAGAATTGAATCATTAATCCTTGCAATCGGATTGTTATTGCTGGGAATTTGCATCCAAAAAGGATTTAAATCGTTCGCAGAACGCGACAGAAGCGTAAATGTCAAAGGACTTGCAGAAATGGAAGTACCGGCTGATAAGGTCACATGGCCACTTATGTACAAAAGCTTAGGCAACGACTTGAATGCTCTATACGACAATATAAAGAACTCAAATAAAATCATTACTCAGTTTCTTATAGAAAAAGGTATAGACGAGAAAGAAATCAGCATTAATGCCCCTGAAATCATTGATCTAAAAGCTGAACGATACAGCAATAATGACAATAGTCCCTACCGATACAACGTTACAACTGTCATTACAGTAACTTCAAATAAAGTGGATTTAGTAAGAAGCCTTATAGCAGAACAAGGTGAATTGCTAAAAAGAGGTATTGCAGTAACAGGAGGCGACTACCGGTACAATGTGCAGTATGAATACACGGGACTTAATTCTATCAAACCTCAAATGATAGAAGAAGCAACCAAAAACGCACGTCAGGCTGCGGAAAAATTTGCAAAAGACTCGGAAAGCGAACTAGGAAAAATACGGCACGCCAATCAAGGACAGTTCACTATTACAGATCGTGACGCCAATACTCCTTATATTAAGAAAGTGCGTGTAGTTACGACTATTGATTATTCGTTAGAAGATTAACAGATTAATCAGACATCAAAAGAATATATAAGAAGCAGAGCTCGCGTGCAAAACAATCCACCTGCACGCGAGTTTTTTTATAAACCCATAACACTTCTCTCCTATCTTCCTCCACGAGAAGAAGCAAAACATCCAAACCTGCTTATACAAGAATCCAACTATAAACATAAAGTAAGACTGGAAGCATAACCTAACACAGCCTAACCAGAAATTCCCAATATCTCTTAAAGTTTCTATCAAAAAAATCATGAAATGTTGTATCATTCAGGATTTTATTGTACTTTTGCAGCCGATTTATATAAACAATATAAAGTCTAACACAATTAGTTATTTACAAACAATTTATTAATTTAATGGAAAACTTAAAAAACATTGCTCCTATTGAAGATTTCAACTGGGATGCTTATGAAAGCGGTGATGCAGTAACCAACGTAAGCAAAGAAGAACTTGAAAAAGCTTATGACAGCACCTTGAACAAGGTTAACGACCGTGAGGTTGTAGATGGTACTGTAATCGCAATGAACAAACGCGAAGTTGTAGTTAACATTGGCTACAAATCAGACGGTATCATTCCGTTGAGCGAATTCCGTTACAATCCTGATTTGAAAGTTGGTGATACTGTAGAAGTATACATCGAAAACCAGGAAGACAAAAAAGGACAGTTGATTCTGTCACACAAGAAAGCTCGTGCTACTCGTTCTTGGGATCGTGTTAACGCAGCTCTTGAAAATGAAGAAATCATTAAGGGTTACATCAAGTGCCGCACTAAGGGTGGTATGATCGTTGACGTATTCGGTATCGAGGCATTCTTGCCGGGTTCTCAGATTGATGTTAAACCTATCCGTGACTACGATGTATTCGTAGGAAAGACTATGGAATTCAAAGTTGTTAAAATCAACCAGGAATTCAAAAACGTTGTTGTTTCTCACAAAGCTCTTATCGAAGCTGAACTGGAACAGCAGAAGAAAGAAATCATCGGTAAACTTGAAAAAGGTCAGGTACTTGAAGGTACTGTTAAAAATATCACATCTTACGGTGTATTCATCGACTTGGGCGGCGTAGACGGTTTGATCCACATCACAGACTTGTCATGGGGCCGTGTAAGCGATCCTCGCGAAGTTGTTTCTTTGGATCAGAAGTTGAATGTAGTTATCCTTGACTTCGATGATGAAAAGAAACGTATCGCTTTAGGTTTGAAGCAATTGACTCCGCATCCATGGGATAGCCTTGATCCAAACTTGAAAGTTGGTGATCACGTTAAAGGTAAAGTTGTCGTTATGGCTGATTACGGAGCATTCATCGAAATCGCTCCGGGCGTAGAAGGTTTGATCCACGTTTCTGAAATGTCTTGGTCACAGCACTTGCGTTCAGCTCAGGACTTCATGAAAGTTGGTGATGAAATCGAAGCTGTAATCTTGACTTTGGATCGTGAAGAACGTAAGATGTCTTTGGGTATCAAACAGCTGAAAGCTGATCCATGGGAAACTATCGAAGAAAAGTATCCTGTAGGTTCTAAGCACACTGCTAAAGTACGTAACTTCACTAACTTCGGTGTATTTGTAGAAATCGAAGAAGGTGTAGACGGTTTGATTCACATCTCAGACCTGTCTTGGACTAAGAAAATCAAACACCCATCAGAATTTACTCAGATTGGTGCAGATATCGAAGTTCAGGTATTGGAAATCGACAAAGAAAACCGTCGTTTGAGCCTTGGTCACAAACAGTTGGAAGAAAATCCATGGGATGTATTCGAAACTGTATTTACTGTAGGTTCTATCCACGAAGGTACTATCATCGAAATGTTGGATAAAGGTGCTGTAGTAGCATTGCCTTACGGTGTTGAAGGTTTCGCAACTCCGAAACACTTGGTTAAGGAAGATGGTTCACAGGCTCAGTTGGACGAAAAGTTGGAATTCAAAGTAATCGAATTCAACAAAGACGCTAAGAGAATCATCTTGTCTCACAGCCGTATTTTCGAAGATGCAGCAAAAGCTGAAGAAAAAGCAGAAAAGAAAGCTACAAAGAAATCATCTAAGAAAGAAGAAGCTCCTATGATTCAGAACCAGGCTGCTTCTACAACTTTGGGTGACATCGATGCATTGGCTGCTTTGAAAGAACAATTGGAAGGTAAGAAATAATTCTTAAATTCTAGAATCGAGTAGGAGGTAAACATTAATCATAGGTGTTTATCTCCTATTTTCATGTTCACCGACCTCTCACACCACCGTACGTGCCGTTCGGCATACGGCGGTTCCTATTTTGGGTACCATTCGAGATACGA
>NZ_DS981489.1 GCF_000154845.1 Phocaeicola coprocola DSM 17136
ATTACAGGCTTGTGTGCATCTTGGGACTGGTCTTCCTGAATTTCTGTGATTTCGGCAGGTGTCTTTTTCCTGCCGAACTTGATTCTGTAGATTTCGTATGTATCGAAAATGACTGTCTGGAAGGAGAAGTAGAGCAGCCACCCCAACAGGTTGCTGCACACAAAGACTATCAGCCTTACAAAGGTATCTTGGTTGAATTTCTCAGCGACAATCAGTGTCGCTATGGAAGATATTAGGAGGATGGCAAAGCCGACAAATCCTAAAATGATATGTTTGTCTTTTACGGACGGTTCCATATTCTTTGTCTTATTCGGTTGTTACTTGTTACTGTTTTCACAAATTTAATAGTCTTCTTTCAATTATTACTCATTATCCTTTGTCAGTGGTTTCTTTTTCAATGTTTTTCACCAAATGTCCGGAATCATACTCAATTATCATACTTTAAGTACCAACCAAAATAAAAGGAACGGTTAAAGCTCCAAACAATAACCGCTCCCTCTGAATATCATGGATTTTGAACCGCCTTACGCTTCCTTGCGTTTCAGGGTTATCTTGTCCACGACCTCGCACATCTGCTGTGCCGCCATCTTGGAATAAATCTGCGTGGTGGTAATGTTCTTGTGTCCCAGATAGGCTTGGATGACAGCCATGTCCGTACCCATTTCCACGTGCAGGCTTCCGAATGAATGCCGGGTGCAGTGAAAGGTTATCTTCTTGGTTATGCCTGCCGCCAAGAGCCAGCGTTTGAGTGGTCCTTGCAGCATCTTGTCCTTGAAACCGTCAAAGATAAGTCCCTCGTGCCGTTCCCCAAGCAGTCCGTAGGCTTCATCGCTGATGGGGTTGTGTACAATCTGTTTGGTCTTCTGCATACGGGTGGTCACGAACATCTTGCCGTTGGTGTACGGCTGTATCTGCTGCCAAGTGAGCTGCCTGATGTCGCTCTTTCTTAGTCCGGTCAGACAACCGAAAAGGAACGCCCTTTTCAATACCTCTTCCTCACAAGGCGTTTCGGCAAGCCGTATCAGTTCCTCTTGGCTCAGATGTTCCCTCATGGTGGGAATGCACTCGATGCGGTCTAAGAATCCGTTTGGGTTCTCCTTTATCTTCCTGTCCCGGTAGGCGGTGTGAAGTACCGCACGGAAAGCCGACCAGTAGCCCGCCGCAGAATTGATATGCAGCTTTTGGCTGGTGTGTATGGATTGTGGGGCGTTAAGCAGATATTCCATGAACTTGCGGCACAAATCCACGTCCACCTCCTCAAAGGTGCATTTGCCGTTCACGAACCGCTCGAAATGTTTATAGACGTGCTGCCACTTGATATTCTTCCTGTCTGCCAACCCCTTGAAGTAGGCGAGGAAATCGCCTTTCATCTTGGCTTTGTCAAAGAAGCCGTTGTTCTCGTTGAAGATGGCTTCATAACGCCTATTACGCAGTATCTCCGCTTTTTTCATCATGCGTGCGTTGAAATCACGCTCCTGCTGGTTGGCAGGTTTGGCGAAGATGTAAATTCCAAGAGCTTCACGTGTAATCACCTTCATGGTGGTGTTGTCACGGTAGCCGGGATAATAGTCCAGACACAGCGAATACTGTGTTCCGTTCTTAATCTTGCGCTTGCGCAAGGTAACTGTCTTGCATTTGCTCATATTGATGATGTTTTAAGTTGTACATTTTCGGGGGTGTTCCCGTGTTTACGGTGGCAAAGGAACAACGTGAAACAACCGTGAATACCTCCACGACAATCATTTTGAAATAATTTTCCGGCAATGTCGGTTGCTCACGGTTGTTTCTCCCTTTCAGCCATGACACGCTCCACATCGGAGCGTAAAAGCAGGTTTTTCACGCCTACTTTTATCTTTTCGATGTGCTTCACCTTGACGATATGGCTGATGTTGGCGGAGGAAAGCCCGTAAATCTGCCGGACTTGCTCCACGGTGTAGTAGCGTTCATCGTTCACGAGGTCTGTCCTGCGGAGTTCGTCCAGATGGGATTTGGAGTAATAGGTGCGCCCGTATTCTCTTTTGGTCGGTATCTTGTGGCGGTAGGCGTATGCCCGGAGTGCGGAGGGTTTCATGCCGAACAGTTCTTCCGCTTCTTCAATCAGGAGCCAATCGGTGATATTGCTTGTATCTATAGCCATACCGAAGAACTCGTCAACGTGTTTCTTGCTGTAATAGTTTTTCCCTGCGATGCGGCAGATGGGAATGCGGTTGCGCTTGGCTGTGGTATAGAGCCACGACTGCCTGACCTTGAAGAGCGACATCACCTCCTCGCCAGAATAGAAGTCCAGCACTTCATAGGTTTCCTTTTCCCTTTTTTCTTTTTTGGCAAGCGGGGAAGATGAAGCGGACTTTCTCGGAGTGGAAGTACTGCCGGGCAGGACACGGTGGTAGGGATTGCCCTCCAGCATCCGCTCGATGTCTGTCTTGCGGATAAACGCCATGCGGTTGCTGATACGTGAGGCTTTCAGTTTGCCGAGGGCTACGAGTTTATAGATGTACTGTCGGGAACAGCCCATGAGTACTGCTGCTTTGGAAAAGGTGAGATACTCCTGATGCTGTATCTCCATCAAGGGGCGGACAGCTTTGAAGAGGTTGTTCTTCTGTTCCGTTCTAGCTCGTTTGGCTTCCGCCTGACAAGCCTCGCTGCAATATTTCTGTACCCCGCTCCGGGTTACAAATGACTTGCTGCAAAAATGCATTTTCTGGTTGTTTTCATGCTGCTTTTATCGTTTACTGGTTCATTCCTTCAATCGTATATCTCTGAAATGGTGAACGGATGTAAACGGAGGTCAACCGTTGTCGCCTTTCTGCACAATGTTACTATTGCTGCATATCAGGGCGGTTGTTGTCGCTCATCGTAAACGGTTGTAAACCCTTGTCAACTGTCCGCACGATGTGGCAAAAAACAAGCTCCGCAAATTCTCCACGTCAGAAATACGTCTCAAAAATATGTGGAAATTTGGGAAGCATCAAAAAGCAGCCGAAAAGTGTTAATTTTTAGAATATTCTGATAGATAAAGACTTACGCTTGAATATTTCTGGTTATTTTTGGTTGTTTTGAGATTCTAAATACATAAGGATAAGGAATATATCTTCTCACTTTAGAAGTATTATTTTTGAAAAAGTTAGAATAAGTATTTTCTCCGACTTTTCCTAGCCCTATTCCAAAACCTAAATCAATCAAGAACTCATGAGTAGAAATTCCACCATCAAAAACAGTTTTTGTATTTCCTCTTAGATTCACATTAAAACTTGAACCAAATACAGCATTACATAAAAATGGTAATTTCATTGAACTAGCTAATGTGCTTACTAAATTAACATCATTCAAAGACTCATACATTGAATTAATAAAAGTTTTATTCTCTTCTGTGTATTTATATATTGTATTGCCTCCCCATTGTAGAGTAAAATCTGTTCCACCCATTAATAACATCGTATCAAAACTCAAGCCTTTTGGATAAAGCATTCTGCCTGTAATATTACTAAGTGTTCTTAAGTGTGTGGCAGAACGCATTATTGTATTTTGAACAGCCATTCCACCTCTCAACGAAGCTGCTTCTATGGAAGAAGCAATTCTACCTGCATATGTACTTCCTTTCAATAAAGCTCCACGTCCAAGCAATGCAGCCTGACGTCCAAATGAAGTTGCAGCGGCAAGTGATACACCAGCCGTGGATATTGCAGAGATAACGCCTGCTGCCGTCAAAGCAGCCTGAACAAACTGCTGTCCTGCTTCTTCCCTTGCCGCATTGAAAGCC
The DNA here is from genome assembly GCF_000154845.1 of Phocaeicola coprocola DSM 17136. Lineage (GTDB taxonomy): Bacteria > Bacteroidota > Bacteroidia > Bacteroidales > Bacteroidaceae > Phocaeicola > Phocaeicola coprocola. The sequence goes on from NZ_DS981489.1 coordinate 3,761, forward strand.
AGATTGAAATAAAACTGTTTTTCCTCTAATGAAGTGGCATTTTTCATGCATTTTCTAAATAATGCAGGATTCCGGTGAAGTGCCATTCCCAATTGCCTGCGCATCCATCCCGGCATTTTGCCTTTCACTACCACTTCCGGCAGCTGGAAATGGTATTCATTCTTGTCATTTGTATTCTTATGTTCCATATCAGTCTTCAGCCCATTTACCATTGTTAAAATCTATATTCCCGAACTTCAGGGACTCCGGTGTGATAATCATTTCCAAAAGGATTCCATCGGTTGCGGCTGATACGGACTTTTTGTAGCTTATGCAATATGCGTTCTCAAAACGGATGGAAAGGACAGCACTGGACATCCCGTCAGGATTCCTGAATACTATATAGCCGGAATGTTTCTGCTTGTGCTTATACATTGCCCAATGGTTAAGCAGATAATTTGATGGATGATTCAGCGATATTGAAAACAAGCCTCCTTTTTCTTCCCAGGCGGGTTCTCCTTTATGATCTACACGTTGCATAAATTCTATGGAGAAAGAATCCAAACTATACGGCTTCTGTGCACTGTCCTCGTCAATCTCCATAAATGCCTTGATACATGGATCGACGACAATAGGAATTGCTTTGCTTGCATTAAATGTTGAGACGAATATAGATGCTGTCCGTTGTGGTTTGTCCCGGCTTTCCTGCCATTCATAATACAGCGTGTCTGAACCTAATGTGACATCTTCACCCTGCAATGTGAGTATGGTTGTGACAAGACCTTGTTCACCGAGCCCTTCATAAGAAAACTTCATTGAAATACATGCCGCATTGAGCAATTGCAATGTCTCTTCTGGTATACTTTCTTCCGACAAGTTCAATACTTCGAGTTGCACATTTAACCTTTCTTTACTCTTAAGAATCCATTTATGAAGATATTGGGGAGGAAATCCTCTGAATGCAACGGTAGCCATGCCACCAACGATAGGAGTGGAAGGTTTGCCGTTATCGCTGATGCCTCTGTCAAAAGAGTACTCCATGCTTTCTACTTCAAAGACATCCGTGAAGATAGCAGTACCGTCAGAATTTGTATTAAAAATGCTGCCAGTTCTCATTATTGTTTTGTATGCCGCCATAATAATATATTTAAAGTTCCAAAATGCAAGTACGGAAAAAATAGGGATATTCCAAAATTTATTGTCATAAAGATGAATATTTAACAGATAATTAAATAGGTAAGTTGTGTTTCTAAACATATCATAGATAAAAAATTAAGCGAACAATAGTTGTCTTTTTTTTCATTTTCATATCTTTGGTAAAAAGAAGACCATATTTGGATTCTTCCTGTGCTTATATGATAGAAAAAATGTTGCCAGAACACTATATTGAAGTAAAAAATACAGATGCATTAAATCATGCTTATACAAAAGGAGGAACAGTATGGAATTTGGTGCCGTTCTTAAAGAATTAACATACAAAAGCGTATGTCTTTTTTTATTTTCTCATATTCATTCTTCGCTGTTGCTTGCGTGGCACAACATGAAGAGGATAAAGCTATTGCTGTCAGTGAGATGTGTATTTTTAAGAAGGTGTTGTATAATATACCTATAGATTCAATAGATAGGCAGATTTATAAAGCAAGTTTTTTTAATAGACACAGGGGAAAATACTCGTATTGTCTTACAATATACGCATCAAATGGTACTATTAGCAAGGAAGGTTTAAAAAACAAACTAGATAGTATTGTGAAAACTATAACATTATTGATGAAAAGAGAGGATATTATACTATATGATTTTCAGATATACTATTATTCTGAAAATATGAATACAAGCTTTCATTATGAAATAGGTGAAAACTGAAAAAATCAATTAGTTCAATAAGCAAACTATATCAATAACCGATACAGTAAAAAATAAAATCGGCATATGGAAATTATACCTATGGATACTTGAATCTCATTGAAAATAAACTAAAATTCCCTTTTATGGATTTCCGACTTCGGAGGAAAATCCCCCGACCGTGAGAGAGGGCAAGTTGGTTTTTGTCTGGCAGAATACTTTCTGTCGGACAAAAACACAACTTGCTCTGTTCGTTTGAACAGAAAATCCACTTAAAGTGGATTGTGGCTCCATGCCCATTTATAGCTATAAAATAGAGTCATATTTACCTGATGAAAAATGTAAATATCAGTTTGTTTGTGGCAAACCTGTATGCAGAGTTGAATATCGTATGAATGGAGTGCCTGATATTTAGTTATTTGCCGAAATTTAAATATTCAATATTGAAAGTCTTATGCTGTATTGTACTATGGTATCCTGATTTACAGATATTACCTATCAATCTGTATCATATAATAGTATGTAGATTTTATAGTAAGGTTGTATGCGCTGCTTAATAAATACCGTAATATATTGATAATCAGTGTGTATATAAAATAAATTCTGTTGTAATATTGCAATAGTGTAATACCCTGACAACGTAATAACATAACATTGCTATAACATAATAACACAACAACATAATGCCCTAATAACATAATATGGAATCCACCACAGTGCGAGC
>NZ_DS981488.1 GCF_000154845.1 Phocaeicola coprocola DSM 17136
AGCTTTGAGAGGTGTTCTTCTGTTCCGTTCTAGCTCGTTTGGCTTCCGCCTGACAAGCCTCGCTGCAATATTTCTGTACCCCGCTCCGGGTTACAAATGACTTGCTGCAAAAATTGCATTTTCTGGTTGTTTTCATGCTGCTTTTATCGTTTACTGGTTCATTCCTTCAATCGTATATCTCTGAAATGGTGAACGGATGTAAACGGAGGTCAACCGTTGTCGCCTTTCTGCACAATGTTACTATTGCTGCATATCAGGGCGGTTGTTGTCGCTCATCGTAAACGGTTGTAAACCCTTGTCAACTGTCCGCACGATGTGGCAAAAAACAAGCTCCGCAAATTCTCCACGTCAGAAATACGTCTCAAAAATATGTGGAAATTTGGGAAGCATCAAAAAGCAGCCGAAAAGTGTTAATTTTTAGAATATTCTGATAGATAAAGACTTACGCTTGAATATTTCTGGTTATTTTTGGTTGTTTTGAGATTCTAAATACATAAGGATAAGTATTTACAACTAATTATTCCTCAATATTTTATAAGCAATAAGTCAGGAATATGGTCGTTGTCTTTAATTGTACATTCTAAAGGATGAAGATTTAACATTTTTATTATTTCTTAGCTTATTTGACTTATTATCACCTGTTCGTACAGTCAGAGTACTTCTTCCGAAAGTTGTTCGGGCTCCTCGTCCGTCACCTTATGTTGGTTGACGCCGGGAAAGTAGTGACGCGCGTAAATCATCTGTTGCCGGATGTTGCTGGTCGTCACGTACCGCCCAACATTCTATTAATTTATGAGCGTGCTCTAGCGGGTGATAATAAGTCGGTGAGTTGTCCCATCAAGCCGAAGAGGAACCGGAAATTATTATTTACCAGTTCGTGGTCACCTTCGATGAAGCAGTCCTTGATAAGCGTTCTCATAGCCGATACCTCGTCTTTCTTGGATACGGGCATGAACTTGGAGAACTGCGAAAAAGTTGGTTCTGCCATGAGGGCTACATACATCTCCTTTTTACCGCAAAAGGTTTTCCGAACTCCACCATCAAATAAACCTTGCGCAACTTCTTTTTCTTCCATAAACGTATTTTTTATTTTCCGATAGATATAGGACGGAAAAAAAGAAAGAATGTGGAAAAACGGAAAGGAAAGTGCGGAAACCCCGTGATGTTTTCCACCATGTGTATATGGGAAAGGGGTACGTTATATTTCTTTAACAATATGAAATAGTGAATTTTGCCTTATTTTGTGTCCTTTTATGTAGACACACAGAATAATAAGCCTATTTGTATGAATAAATTTACAATAGACATAGACGAAACATTTAAATACCATTATCGTTCGTTATGCTTGTACGTGCTGCACTATGTCCATGATACGGATATTGCAGAAGACATCGTACAAGATAGTTTTTCTGCCTTGTGGGAGAAATTAAGTATCAGTGGAGCCGAGATAGAAAATGTCAAAGCCTACCTTTATACGACTGCCCGCAACCGCAGCCTGGACTATCTGAAGAAGGAGGAGATTTATGATCCGAATCTTTCCCCTTCTGATTTTGAAGATACGTTGAGCGATGAGGAAGCGGAGGAACGTTCGGTCAGGGAAGCGCGGATGTGGACTGCCATTGATGCCTTGCCCGAACGCTGCCGGGAGATATTCCTGCTGAACAAACGCGACGGCATGAAATACAGGGAGATAGCCGCCAAGTTCCAGATTTCCGTAAATACGGTGGATAACCACATCAGCAAGGCGCTCCGACTGATACGGGAAGGGACACAGAAAGTTTACGCATTCTTATTTAACTAATATTCACAAATTCCGCATAGTGAATTTGTCTGTAATCCCAGTCATTAATACGAAAACCAAAATAAAAGAGTATGAGAACCACGGATGAAAAATGCCTTCATTTTGTCTTGCGCCACTATCAGAAGAACAAGTTGGATACGCAAAAAGCATTGAAGGCTTTCAAAGAGAAATACCAGATAACGGAACAGGAACGGAAATCCTTCCGCTTGTGGTGGATACTTCCCGGTATGGCGGCAGCCATTCTGGTCGCAGTCCTTATTTATCCCCGCTTCCGGGAAAACGGAGCATGGAAGGAGGTAACGGCTTACTCGCACCCCGTGGATTATATGCTTCCGGACAGTTCCTCCATAACCCTGTTCCCGCATTCTTCCGTCCGTTTCCACGCAAAAGATTACCGGAAATCCAGCCGCAAAGTTCACATGGAAGGAAAAGTCGCGTTTTCTGTCAAGCATGACAATGCCCACCCGTTTACGGTAGAAGGGAAACTGTCCCAAGTCAGGGTATTGGGTACTGTCTTTACCGTCGATGAGAGCCGTGCAGACACAGCTATCGTGCAAGTCACATCGGGAAAGGTGCAGTTCTCAGCAATCGGGCAACCGGACGTTGTGATACTGACCGGAGGCATGGCAGCGCAAGTGACGGAAGAACAACCGGACGTACAGGTAATCAAAGAACGGAAAGCGGGCAGCTTTATTTTCGACAACGCCCCACTTCCAAAGGTACTTGAGGAATTGTCCCGATATTATAAAGTCAAACTATCCGCAAGCAATGAGAATAAACGCCTGACGGCCAGCTTCAAGAACAAAAGCCTTGATGAAATAATCAGGTTTATAGAGAAAGTGTTGAATGTAAAGATAGAAAAAAGTAAAACAATGAAGTTAACAATCATTGCGATTATATTGTGTGTCTCTCTGGGTGCTAAAAGCCCAACAGGATTCAACCGATAATGAAAAAAGCCATAGATGCCATGCAAAAAATGTATTCTGTTCATTTCGTATACAATTCTTCCTTGGCAAATATAAAGCCCAAAGGTATCTTCCAGCGGAGCAGTTCCTTGCCTGAGAACCTAAAAAGGATTTTCAGCGGAACCGGCATCCGATGGGAGATTCAGGGAGAATATGTCCTGCTGTTCCGCCAGAACAACTATACTTTTTCCGGCCACATATGCGAGGATAAGGGAGAAACGCTGATCAACGTGACCATTTTCGATTTGAATACCCAAACGGGAACACTGAGTAACGAACAGGGATTTTTCAGCATTACGCTGCCGGAGGGGAAACACAAACTTCGTTTCTCTTATATAGGTTATCAGGATGTGGTGAAGGAGGTGGATTTGACATCCAATTACAACGGTGTCATCTACCTGAAAGAAAGCAATACTTCGCTGAAAGAAGTAGTAGTGGTTGCAGACTTGAACGCTTCCCTCCGCACGACACAGACCGGCAAAGTGTCGCTGACCTCGGAACAGTTGAATACGGAGTTTTCGCTGCTTAGTTCACCGGACTTGGTAAAGACCCTCCAGAATATTCCCGGTGTGGCTTCCGGAACGGAGCTGCTTTCCGGCATGTATGTACACGGAGGCAAGAACGATGAGAACCTTTTTCTGCTGGACGGAACACCGCTTTACCAGATCAACCATTTGGGCGGGCTGTTCTCCGCTTTCAATACGGATATTATCAAAAACGTGGATTTCTATAAAAGCGGTTTCCCGGCACGTTACGGCGGCAGACTTTCTTCCGTAGTGGATGTACGCACCAAAGAGGGGAACATGAAGGAGTTTCACGGGACTTTCTCCTTGGGGCTGCTCGATGGCAGAGTCCAGTTTGAAGGCCCGATCATAAAAGACAAGACCTCGTTCAACATAGCCATGCGAAGAAGTTGGGCAGATCTTTTCACAGCTCCGGCATTCTTCCTGCTCAACCGTTCCAATCCCGATGACAAAAAGAACGTGCGCTATGCCTTTCACGACATCAACGGGAAAATCACCCACCGTTTTTCGGACAATAATAAACTGTCCCTTAGCGTGTATTCCGGAAATGACCTGCTGAAGACAAAAGCCCGGCAGACGTTCGAAGACGGGGAACATTACGACTCCGATTTCAAGGCTCAATGGGGCAACCTGACTACGGCTTTGACGTGGAACTGTCAAATCGTCCCGAAGTTGTCCGGCAGTTTCACCGGTGTCTATTCACGCAATATCTCCATGTATGATTATGTGGAAGGCAGCCGTTTCTTTTCCGACGGGGAACAAACTTCCATGACGGGAATGGAACGGTCCAACCGTTCCACAATCGACGACATGGGATACCGCATGGAGTTCGACTACCGTCCCGGCACGAATCATCATATACGCTTTGGCAGCAATTATCTGCATCACATATATCATCCGCAAAGCACGGCTTCCAGAAACCAGACGGACAGGGATACCTTATCGACAGAAAACGCAAGCAGCTATAAGGGTAACGAGGTCGCTTTTTATGTGGAAGATGAAATGCGGCTGTCCTCCAGGACGAAATTAAACGCGGGACTGCATTACACCCTTTATCAGACAGACGGAAAGATGTACCATTCCTTGGAGCCAAGACTGGCCATGAGTTACCAATGCTCGGAAAAAGCCACGATGAAAGTGTCCTATACGGAAATGAGCCAATTTGCGCACCAACTGTCAAACACCTATCTGAACCTGCCGACAGACAGTTGGGTTCCTTCCACACGCAAAGTTCGTCCCATGCGTTCAAGGCAAGTGGCAGCCGGGATATATACGGAGTTGCCTTGGCATATCAGTTTGAACGTGGAAGGATATTACCGTACCACAAGCCAACTGCTGGAATACGACGGAGGCAACAGCCTGATGCTTCCTGCCGAGAACTGGGACAATCTGGTCAAGACCGGCAAGGGAAAGTCTTACGGCGTAGAATTGTCATTGGCATACAAAGACCGTTACAATGTCATCGAAGCAGGATATACGCTTTCATGGAGCTTGCAAAAGTTTACTGATTTTTATCCCGGCTGGTATTCCAGCAAGTTCGACAACCGGCATAAACTGAACATCGCCTACCGGCATAAGTTCAATGACCGTATAGATGCCTACGCCGCATGGGTTTACCGTAGCGGCGACCGTGCCACCGTCCCGAACCAGTATGTAAACGGGCCCTCTTTTCCGGGCATACCGGATTCAGGCGAACCGGAACTGGTTTACGAGAAACCGAACAACATCACGCTCCCGGCATATCATCGGCTCGATTTGGGTGTCAATTTCCGGCGTACTACCAAAAGGGGATTCGAGCGTATCTGGAACGTCAGCATTTATAACGCCTATTGCCGTATGAATGCGTTTTATACCCGGATAGAGCGTCTGCCCGACGGCGGTTTCAGGGGTAAGGGATTTGGCATTTTCCCGATTATACCCTCGTTTAGTTATACCCTCAAATTTTAAGTGCATGAAACATTTATATCATATATTACTGCCCGTGTATATCGGCTTACTTTCGTCCTGTACCTATCATTTTGAACTGGACGATGTGGGCGCTTCTCCCAAACTGGTGCTATACAGCTATCCGGGAAGCGGCGACACAACGGTAGTCCACCTTTCACGCAGCCTTCCCGTCAGTCAGAAAGGCGAGCTCGTCCGGGGACTGAAGGGAGCGGACGTCCACCTGTCCGTAAACGGTGAAGCGGTACCCCTTGCATGGACGGACGATTCCATACCGGGAGTCCCCGCCCAAAGCTATTACGCGGTAAAGGCGTATGAAGATGGCGACAAGGTCAACATAACCGCAGCGGCAGAAAGAATGAAAGCGGTTTCATCCGCTACGGTTGTCCCGTCCCGATTCCCTTTGACATCAATCAAATTGGCTCTCAAAGACGGTGAACCGAACCTGCTTCAGTTTCGGATAGGCTTTACAGACAATGCGCAGACAAAAGACTATTATGCGTTGAAGGTGGAGCGTAAACAACTGTTCTGGAACGATGGCAAGTATTCGGAAGAAAGCAGTACCCTCGCGTTGAACTTGGACGACGAACCTCTGCTGAATACATCTTCCGGGTTAGACGATATCCTGATGATTGAAAACGGGTTCTACCGGAATTTGTATTACTGGGACGATACGAAAATTAAAGGGAAAAGCTACACGGTTCGTCTGAATACCAATTACGAGGCAGACTATGAAGACGACTTCATAACCCCTGACGGAACCGAACATATCAAACGCCAAGTGAAATACAGAATCAGCCTGTACAGCCTTTCGGAAGAGTTTTACAGGTATCTGAAATCACTGAACGACCAGAAAAACAACGGGCTTGGAAACTCTGAACTGGCTCCCATACGCTCTACTTACACCAATGTCATAAACGGGATAGGTGTCGTGGGAGGATGCAGGATGTTCCAGACGAAATGGATAGACAATTTACAGGAAAACTAAATAATAATAAAAAAAATGAAAAAGACAATTTTATCAATGCTTTTCTTGCTGGCAGGAATAGGATGCTTTGCACAAAAATCCGGCATTATCATCGGTGTGACGGACGGACATTTGGGAAAATATTCGGGATATGCTTACATGAGTACGGGAACGGCGAACAACTCTTCCTACCCCGAAACCCGATGGACACCCGGAGTAGGCTTTAATTTGGGCTACCAGTTTGGCTTCGATCTTTCCAACCGTTTCTGGATTGATGCTTCCATATTGGGAAAAGCCGTTCAGGGAAAAGCAGAGTCCTTCGATTTGAATGGAAACAACGTTGTTCCCTGGTCTGACAAGGCATGGATATGGGGACTTGCTTTGAACGGCTCAATCAATTACCGCATCTGTTCCGGACTGTATGCCGGTATTGGCATTGAACCCACCGGTTATTTCAAAACCGATAAATTGAAGGAAAACTTGGAAGGGCGGGTTTTCGACTTTCCGATAGTCCTCACCTTAGGCTATGAGTTTAAGAACGGCATGAAATTGTCCGCTTCCTACAAGCATGGTTTCAAGCCATTGTATGACAATGCTTTTGCCTCCAATACAAAGAATAACAAAGAGTTCGGCATATCATTATATGTGCCCATGTTTAAATAATAACCAATTATTAAATTTTTTCAATTATGAGAAAAACGCTTTTTAGTCTTGCTTTGGCAATGGCTGTCTTATCATCATGTAGTTCTGATGACATAGTGAACAATCCGATGAATGAGGAGAACCATTCTTTCCCGGCCTCCAGAAGTTTGCATGAAAATATTCTTTCCTTTTCCAGTGAGGAGGAATACAATGCCTTGCTCGATTCCTTGGGCACGTTGTCCGATGAGGAACTTCTGCAATGGGAATCCGGACAGAAAGGCTTCACCTCCATGTACAGGATGCACAGCGAAGCCTTGGGACAGATATTAAACGCCACATGCAAGGAAGAATATGAATCCATTAAGACTGCTTACCAGACTGATTTTATATTCAACGACAAGGACAGCACCGATTTGTCGATATATATGCCGGTGTTGAATGTAAGCAAGGCAATCACATTGACCCCCGAAGGGTTCGTATGTATCGCCGGTGAGAGAAAGAACATGAAGGAGTTTGAAAATTATGACGGATATAAAAAAGAACTTTCTTTACTTTATCCTGTCCCGCTGGGTGTAACGATCGAAAATGGTATAAACAGGGTTTACGTGAAAACGAAGAAAAGAAAGTTCACCGCACAGATTGGTATGCGAGGAAACCAACAGGCTATCCGTGTAAATGCGTCTAAAAAAGTTTTATGGGGCTGGGTGGAATATACGACTGCGTACTATTGGAAATACACGCCTAACGGCCCTGTACAATTTGGTAAAGAAGTGAAAAGCGGTCATGACATTATGATCGTGGGCAATCCTTTCCCAAATGGAGCGAAATTGTATATGTGGACTCGCGGTACCGGTGAAGAAAACTGCGGAATAATGACTGTGCAATTGTAATCCTTATTGAACCGGATTATTCACCAATCATTCGGGACGAATCTCTGATATAGCCAAATGTTCGTCCCGAATATTAAAATTATCATTTTATGAGCAGGAAAGTATTTACTTGTTTTATAGTGATTTTCTTTTTTCTAAATAAAGCCGCTTCTTACGGTCAGGAATTTCAAGTGTCGCGTGACACCGTCAAGGTTTCCGTTCAGGAAGGAAATACTTCGCCTCATAACGAAAGAAGCATTACCCCAAAGCCTTTGGATATACGGAAAGCGGTTGATCTTTCTTCCGGCAGTTGCCCGTCCCAGATAACATTTGACGTGCAGAACCCATATAATCCGACATTCCCTACCGACAAATCGCCTTTGCATGAGGGGGAATATTCGACCTCCGGTATCATTAAAAGCTATCCTTCCGGCTATTTTTACGGCATAGGCAGGCAGGAAAACTTCATCGGCTTGGGAACAATGAACTATGCAGGTATCGGATATGTATATTCTCCCGGTTGCTGGTCATTTAACTTGCAGGCATATACCGTAAAATGGAGTGTCCCCAGACGCGAGAGTCAGCTATTGGGATTGTCCGGGCTGTTGACATATCCCGTCAACGAGAAAATTCGTCTAAACACATTTGCCTCATACTCCTTCATTCTTTCTTCTCCTTTCAGTTCCTCGAATTACGGGGGATTCGTTTCCTATGACATCATTCCCAACTGGGGGATGGATTTCGGCGTCAGAAGCCATACCGATTTTCCGTTGCATAAAACGAAAACGCTTCCGATAGTAGCTCCGTATTTTCAGTATAAAGGCAACAAATTGGGTATTGATATCGGTGGCGGATTATTTAATTTGCTATTCAAATAACCTGCACTGATTTCTATCGTTACTCCTGAAGCGAGGATTATAAGATAAAGGTATTATCTTTTCATCGAAAAACCTCTTTTCTGCTGCTGGTCATAATTCCCTTCCACCACATTGTCAACTTCCCGTCTGGCTTTGATTTGCTCCCGGTTGTCAAATTCACCCTTTTGCCTGGCAGTGAAGTACAGGAAATCCCCTGCCGCCTGATGTGATTGTCTGTCATCCCCGAACAGGTTAAGGGCGTTCTTGATGTCATATACCTGTTCCGTGTCAAAACGGGACTTGTAATAATCACGGGCAAAACGGATGATACTGTGTACCGCCTTGCGGAAGATGTCGCTTGTTTTTAGCAGCAGGAAACTGAGGCAGCCGATAATATGGCTTTGCCATGCAATCCGGTTCTTGAGTCTCGTAGTTTCCTGTACATGTTCCGTTTCCTTGCGGTTCAGTTCGGACCGGTGTTTGGCCTCCAGTTGCATCAGCTCACGGCTGTGGTCGTTCTGTATGGTCTGGATTTTATCCTGCAACCGTTCGATGGTTTCCTCGTGCGTGGAAATCTCACAGCGCAAATCCTCTATTTCATTTTTCAGGGCTTTCGATTTCCCGGTAGCCCAGCCGACAGCGGCGTTCAGAAGTTCACTTCCTTTTTCCTTGTTCAGTCTGGAGCGTTTCTCGCTGATAGCCCTGTCAAGGTCTTCACTCTGCCGTTCCTTTTCATTTGCCTTTTCGATAAGGGCGTTGGTAATGCTTTCCGTTTCATGCATCTTTTTGTTCGCCATTTCCAGCTCATGTTCCCGGTATTGCCTCGTGGCATCAAGCCGCTTCATTTCCTCCTTCTGCTTCCCAATGATAAAGTCGTTACGTTCCTGATGTTCCTTGCCTGTAACAGCCTTTGACTGCCCACGCTCCATCAGGAGTATGTCGGATGCCAGATTCTGCATTTCTGTCATATCCTTGTCATTGAGCTTGCAGCTCTTGCCTGTGTCATGGTTCATCCAGTCAAAAACGATATGGGCATGGTAATTCGGCTTGAACCATCTTTCGCCGACTTTGAAACTCTCCCTGTCTTCCGCTTCCGGCTGACCGTTCAGCCAGTGTCCCTCGTCCTTGTGCAGGAAGATCTGGAGAGGAGTGATGCCCCAGCGTCTCTGGCACTCCTCGCCAAACTTGCACACATCTGCCAGTGTCGTGTCCGGTCTGATGAGCAACACGCCCTCACGGATTGGCGAGCATCCAGCCACCTTGGTGATTTTCCCGTTCTTGCCTTTTCGTTCACGTTCCTTCTCCTGCATCGCACGTCCTGTCTTTTCCTTGACCATCCGCTTGATGTAGTCATAGTGCGCCTGCAGGTCGGGATTGCCGAAGCCCGGGTTTATCCACTGCTCGTTACCGGCAGTCAATTCGGGTACGATGTAGATTTGAGACTTGCCGATATTGCGCATATATTCGGCAGTTCTCCGGTTATGAGCCCCACTTGATGTGACTCTGCAGGGCTTGATATGTATGCTTGATTTTGTTGCCATTTTTATGTTGATTTGGTTATTAACTAAAGTTGTTTGCCGCTGTTCGCTCATAACCGCTATGGGGTTCTTAGAGGCTGTGCCCATAAGGGAGATTGCAAAGAGAGGGTCACTCTTTGCTCGGGGTTCTCAGGGGTGAAACGCCCTGAGTGGGACGGGGCAACGCCCAGCCCCTCGGGAGAGCCCACAACTACGAAAGCGGAGCGTGTAGTTATAGTGGGCTATATCAAGGGCAAGCCCTTGTCTGTCCGCTACAGCCTACGGCTTCCGCTCTCCTCCATTAAGGAGGGTTTTCATCGCCACTGCCGATTGGGGATGTACTGACCAGTACAAGGTCGAAATCATCTATCAGCTTTTGCAGGACGGGGTTCTTCTCTATCATCCGCCGGAGGACTTTTTCCGCCTCTACAAGATGATTGGCTGTACACATTATTTTACTTTCTCGTATCTGGAAGACAATCCAGTCGGCTATGTCGATATGGGCTGCCTTCTGTTCCGGTGTGGCGTTCTTCTCTATGATGTCAGACACGACAACCTTGCAATAGGTCATGTCCCTGGCATGCTGTTTCCACTCCGAATATCCGTCCGCATCGGGAAAGAGAAGCACGGTTCGTCCGCTCAGCACACGGAGCTTTTCCTCTCTCAACTGGCTTTTGCCGCCTGTCGCCAGCCATACATAACCGGGAAAGAGGGCAGAGCCGATAACGGCACTCTTTTCGGATTCCACCAAGACCGCTACCTTGTCGGGATAGACATTCAGCAGGTGTTCCCCGAACAGGCATTGGGAAAGTTGCCAATCCTCCGGCAGTACCCGTTGCCTTTTCAGTATGCTGTGTATCCAGTCCACTGCCGACACCTCTCCTCCCTTGATACGGTGTCCGTCCTCTGGATTGTACTGCATCACCTTGCCCGTGCGTACCCTGTTTGTGCGGTCTATCTGCCAGAAGATGACAGCCCCGTCACGGGTTGCTCCAAGACGGTACTCTTCCAGCAACCGCTTCAACACTTCCTTTGCCTTGCTGCCGTAATAGGAATCAAGGAGCGAGGAAATGAAGCGGAAGAAGTTGCTGTGCACGCTTTGCGACCTCTCCACATACTTTGGCGGTATGTAGCCTATGCTTGCTTTTGGTGATGTCTGTCCGGGCTTCCGTTCTGACCTTTGCCTGTCAAAAGAGAACCCCTTGTCGGTATGGCATTCGGGGTGGTCGTGGAAATACTCCTTGGGAGTATAATGATACCCGCAACTGCTCTCATGATTGCACCTGCCGACAGACGGATGCAGGAGCATACCGCTTTCATCCACATAACATGTGAAAGAACGCTTGTCCCCGCAATTCGGGCAAGTATGCCGTGTTGCCGTTCCTTTATATTTCTGTAACGAATAGTTGCTCATGGCTTGTCTTTGTTTTTGAGTTTTTCGATTGTTGTCCCGCTGTCCCATTGTCCCGTCCCTATAAGACTTGGGACAGTGGGACACCCCGGGACACCTTGGGACATCAGGCTTCTGCCTGTATCATCCCTTGTACCGTAAATGAAGCGGTTATCCTTTATACAGCTATGTGCAGACTGCTTTTTCATGCCTTATTCTCCTCTTTCCCATATCCTGTAAACAACTCTGCCTGCTTTGTTTCTCTTACTGTCCCGCTTGTCCCATGCTGTCCCACCTGTCCCATTGTCCCACTTCCTGTCTGTTGGGACAGCGGGACACTTGGGACGGCTGCATTCCTGTCCTCCTTGCTGCGCTGGATTATCCGGCTGACGGTGGACTTGCCGCAGTTCACCTGTGAGGCTATCTCCCTGACGGACTTGCCGGACTGGGACAATTGCAGGATTTGGCAATCCCTCTGGCTGGATTCGTTGTCACCCAGTTTCTTCAGGTGTTCCTTTTCCGTTGAATAACCCCTGAACACGAATTGCAGGAAAGCGTCCACCTTCTCAATCTCGTAGATGATTACATTGTCCGCATCGTGGGAGAATGTCCCGTACCGGACTTTGAGCTGCTTCACATAGCGAAGCCCTCCGTCCTGCGCACTCTTCCCGATGGCGAACACGCTGTCAAAGAAATTGTAGAGCCGTTTGCTTCCGGCAAGGTCGTTGGAAGTGATGGGACAGTCCAAAGAGCGTTTGGGTGTATGTGCCAGAACAAGGACGGACAATCCGTATCTCTTTTTGAGGTTGTTGAGCTGTATCATCAGCCGTCCTGCCGCATCGCCTTTCTCCATGGCGCAGCACAGGTAGGTAAGATTGTCAACGATGAAGATTTTGCACCCGGTTTGCAGAGCCATCTGTTCTATGCCTCCCATGATGGCTTCCTCGAAATCGGCTTCCAGCAACGAATTGCAGTCAAGCGATACCCGGTACAGCCTTTCAGGAAAGATGTATGGCGTTCCATGCTCGCTGGTATAGCGTAGCTGGAACTGTTTTTCGGAGAGTTCAAAGTCCAGATACAGCACATCGTCAGTCCGGGCGATACGGTCGGCTATCTGCACGGCAAGGATGGACTTGCCCACATTGGAATCCGCAAAGAGGCAGGACAGTTCCCCCTCATACCAGAAACTGTCCCAGAGCGCACGGGGCGTGGGCAGCAGCGATGCTTCGAGTATCGTACGGTTGGCGGTCTTGATACTCATCACGCCGATGCTGTCCGGCATCCCGTGCTGTACTTGGGTCGCCCTCGTCAGGTCGCCATGTATCAGACTGATATAATTCTTGTCCTCTTCCATGACGTTTACCAATTACGCGGAGCGGGCTTGCGGCGGTGGGAAGAATATAAGGATTCGCTCAGTTCCTCATCGGACAGGGGTACGGGATTCTTCCGGGAGGATTCCAGCCATTTGTCCAGTTCGTCCCTGTAAAGGCAATATCGTTTGCCGGGCTTGGTGGCGGGAATGCTTCCCTCCGACAGCTTCATGTAGAGCGTGCCTTTGGGAATGCCCAGATATTCCGCCGCCTCTTCCACTGACATGGGGACATGGGTGTCCACCGCCCTTGCGTTGTTCACACTGCGCTGCTCAGTAAGCAGGCTTCTAAGGCTCATCACCTCGTCCCGAAGCTGAGCCACAATCTCCGGGAGGTCGTTGAATGTAATCACTGTTTTTTCCATTTGCGTACTCGCCTCTTTTGTAAGGCTTGGCGCAAAGGACTGGAATGATACAGCCGTGAATATCTCCACGAAAGGTCATTGCAAAATAATTCCCGAATAACGATGCCCAACCGCAAATGACGGGTAAAGTTATTCGGGAATTATTGTATAACAGAGGATTATGAGTTTTGGCTGTTTGTCGTTATTATCGTGATTACTCTAAAACAGGCTTAAATCCGCTTCTCCTGCACATAATCCGCAGGATAATGGAAATCCAGTCTGCCGTTTTCAGGCTCGTCAATGGGAATCAGTGTCTTTAACGGCTCTACCTTGAAGTTCTTGATGGTAGCTATGTCCGTATCGGCAAACTCCCGTGGGAAAAGGGTGCTGATGAAGCGGGCACGGTTATCCCCCGTGTAGTATTTCTTGTACATGAAACGCTCGGAGATATTCCACACGAAATGGCGGAGCGGAATGTTTGAAATATCTTTGGTCAGCCGCCCTTTTATCGGCTTGGGCTTGTAACTGTGGAGCCGCATCCAGTTGTTGACCTCGGCACAGATGTGGTTCACGGTCTCCTTGTCAGCAATACGGGGCATGATGAAATGGATGTATTCCATGACCATAGCGATGCGCTCCTCATTTTCCCGCTGCTCCCTGTCCTCGTAATCGGCACGGTTCTTCTCGTGAAGCTCCGGGGATATGGCAATCTCTGTCGGTTTTATATCCGGGGTCGCTTCTCCACCTGTTGGCATTGATGCCGATATTACAGGCTTGTGTGCATCTTGGGACTGGTCTTCCTGAATTTCTGTGATTTCGGCAGGTGTCTTTTTCCTGCCGAACTTGATTCTGTAGATTTCGTATGTATCGAAAATGACTGTCTGGAAGGAGAAGTAGAGCAGCCACCCCAACAGGTTGCTGCACACAAAGACTATCAGCCTTACAAAGGTATCTTGGTTGAATTTCTCAGCGACAATCAGTGTCGCTATGGAAGATATTAGGAGGATGGCAAAGCCGACAAATCCTAAAATGATATGTTTGTCTTTTACGGACGGTTCCATATTCTTTGTCTTATTCGGTTGTTACTTGTTACTGTTTTCGCAAATTTAATAGTCTTCTTTCAATTATTACTCATTATCCTTTGTCAGTGGTTTCTTTTTCAATGTTTTTCACCAAATGTCCGGAATCATACTCAATTATCATACTTTAAGTACCAACCAAAATAAAAGGAACGGTTAAAGCTCCAAACAATAACCGCTCCCTCTGAATATCATGGATTTTGAACCGCCTTACGCTTCCTTGCGTTTCAGGGTTATCTTGTCCACGACCTCGCACATCTGCTGTGCCGCCATCTTGGAATAAATCTGCGTGGTGGTAATGTTCTTGTGTCCCAGATAGGCTTGGATGACAGCCATGTCCGTACCCATTTCCACGTGCAGGCTTCCGAATGAATGCCGGGTGCAGTGAAAGGTTATCTTCTTGGTTATGCCTGCCGCCAAGAGCCAGCGTTTGAGTGGTCCTTGCAGCATCTTGTCCTTGAAACCGTCAAAGATAAGTCCCTCGTGCCGTTCCCCAAGCAGTCCGTAGGCTTCATCGCTGATGGGGTTGTGTACAATCTGTTTGGTCTTCTGCATACGGGTGGTCACGAACATCTTGCCGTTGGTGTACGGCTGTATCTGCTGCCAAGTGAGCTGCCTGATGTCGCTCTTTCTTAGTCCGGTCAGACAACCGAAAAGGAACGCCCTTTTCAATACCTCTTCCTCACAAGGCGTTTCGGCAAGCCGTATCAGTTCCTCTTGGCTCAGATGTTCCCTCATGGTGGGAATGCACTCGATGCGGTCTAAGAATCCGTTTGGGTTCTCCTTTATCTTCCTGTCCCGGTAGGCGGTGTGAAGTACCGCACGGAAAGCCGACCAGTAGCCCGCCGCAGAATTGATATGCAGCTTTTGGCTGGTGTGTATGGATTGTGGGGCGTTAAGCAGATATTCCATGAACTTGCGGCACAAATCCACGTCCACCTCCTCAAAGGTGCATTTGCCGTTCACGAACCGCTCGAAATGTTTATAGACGTGCTGCCACTTGATATTCTTCCTGTCTGCCAACCCCTTGAAGTAGGCGAGGAAATCGCCTTTCATCTTGGCTTTGTCAAAGAAGCCGTTGTTCTCGTTGAAGATGGCTTCATAACGCCTATTACGCAGTATCTCCGCTTTTTTCATCATGCGTGCGTTGAAATCACGCTCCTGCTGGTTGGCAGGTTTGGCGAAGATGTAAATTCCAAGAGCTTCACGTGTAATCACCTTCATGGTGGTGTTGTCACGGTAGCCGGGATAATAGTCCAGACACAGCGAATACTGTGTTCCGTTCTTAATCTTGCGCTTGCGCAAGGTAACTGTCTTGCATTTGCTCATATTGATGATGTTTTAAGTTGTACATTTTCGGGGGTGTTCCCGTGTTTACGGTGGCAAAGGAACAACGTGAAACAACCGTGAATACCTCCACGACAATCATTTTGAAATAATTTTCCGGCAATGTCGGTTGCTCACGGTTGTTTCTCCCTTTCAGCCATGACACGCTCCACATCGGAGCGTAAAAGCAGGTTTTTCACGCCTACTTTTATCTTTTCGATGTGCTTCACCTTGACGATATGGCTGATGTTGGCGGAGGAAAGCCCGTAAATCTGCCGGACTTGCTCCACGGTGTAGTAGCGTTCATCGTTCACGAGGTCTGTCCTGCGGAGTTCGTCCAGATGGGATTTGGAGTAATAGGTGCGCCCGTATTCTCTTTTGGTCGGTATCTTGTGGCGGTAGGCGTATGCCCGGAGTGCGGAGGGTTTCATGCCGAACAGTTCTTCCGCTTCTTCAATCAGGAGCCAATCGGTGATATTGCTTGTATCTATAGCCATACCGAAGAACTCGTCAACGTGTTTCTTGCTGTAATAGTTTTTCCCTGCGATGCGGCAGATGGGAATGCGGTTGCGCTTGGCTGTGGTATAGAGCCACGACTGCCTGACCTTGAAGAGCGACATCACCTCCTCGCCAGAATAGAAGTCCAGCACTTCATAGGTTTCCTTTTCCCTTTTTTCTTTTTTGGCAAGCGGGGAAGATGAAGCGGACTTTCTCGGAGTGGAAGTACTGCCGGGCAGGACACGGTGGTAGGGATTGCCCTCCAGCATCCGCTCGATGTCTGTCTTGCGGATAAACGCCATGCGGTTGCTGATACGTGAGGCTTTCAGTTTGCCGAGGGCTACGAGTTTATAGATGTACTGTCGGGAACAGCCCATGAGTACTGCTGCTTTGGAAAAGGTGAGATACTCCTGATGCTGTATCTCCATCAAGGGGCGGACAGCTTTGAAGAGGTTGTTCTTCTGTTCCGTTCTAGCTCGTTTGGCTTCCGCCTGACAAGCCTCGCTGCAATATTTCTGTACCCCGCTCCGGGTTACAAATGACTTGCTGCAAAAATTGCATTTTCTGGTTGTTTTCATGCTGCTTTTATCGTTTACTGGTTCATTCCTTCAATCGTATATCTCTGAAATGGTGAACGGATGTAAACGGAGGTCAACCGTTGTCGCCTTTCTGCACAATGTTACTATTGCTGCATATCAGGGCGGTTGTTGTCGCTCATCGTAAACGGTTGTAAACCCTTGTCAACTGTCCGCACGATGTGGCAAAAAACAAGCTCCGCAAATTCTCCACGTCAGAAATACGTCTCAAAAATATGTGGAAATTTGGGAAGCATCAAAAAGCAGCCGAAAAGTGTTAATTTTTAGAATATTCTGATAGATAAAGACTTACGCTTGAATATTTCTGGTTATTTTTGGTTGTTTTGAGATTCTAAATACATAAGGAGTATTTACAACTAATTATTCCTCAATATTTTATAAGCAATAAGTCAGGAATATGGTCGTTGTCTTTAATTGTACATTCTAAAGGATGAAGATTTAACATTTTTATTATTTCTTAGCTTATTTGACTTATTATCACCTGTTCGTACAGTCAGAGTACTTCTTCCGAAAGTTGTTCGGGCTCCTCGTCCGTCACCTTATGTTGGTTGACGCCGGGAAAGTAGTGACGCGCGTAAATCATCTGTTGCCGGATGTTGCTGGTCGTCACGTACCGCCCAACATTCTATTAATTTATGAGCGTGCTCTAGCGGGTGATAATAAGTCGGTGAGTTGTCCCATCAAGCCGAAGAGGAACCGGAAATTATTATTTACCAGTTCGTGGTCACCTTCGATGAAGCAGTCCTTGATAAGCGTTCTCATAGCCGATACCTCGTCTTTCTTGGATACGGGCATGAACTTGGAGAACTGCGAAAAAGTTGGTTCTGCCATGAGGGCTACATACATCTCCTTTTTACCGCAAAAGGTTTTCCGAACTCCACCATCAAATAAACCTTGCGCAACTTCTTTTTCTTCCATAAACGTATTTTTTATTTTCCGATAGATATAGGACGGAAAAAAAGAAAGAATGTGGAAAAACGGAAAGGAAAGTGCGGAAACCCCGTGATGTTTTCCACCATGTGTATATGGGAAAGGGGTACGTTATATTTCTTTAACAATATGAAATAGTGAATTTTGCCTTATTTTGTGTCCTTTTATGTAGACACACAGAATAATAAGCCTATTTGTATGAATAAATTTACAATAGACATAGACGAAACATTTAAATACCATTATCGTTCGTTATGCTTGTACGTGCTGCACTATGTCCATGATACGGATATTGCAGAAGACATCGTACAAGATAGTTTTTCTGCCTTGTGGGAGAAATTAAGTATCAGTGGAGCCGAGATAGAAAATGTCAAAGCCTACCTTTATACGACTGCCCGCAACCGCAGCCTGGACTATCTGAAGAAGGAGGAGATTTATGATCCGAATCTTTCCCCTTCTGATTTTGAAGATACGTTGAGCGATGAGGAAGCGGAGGAACGTTCGGTCAGGGAAGCGCGGATGTGGACTGCCATTGATGCCTTGCCCGAACGCTGCCGGGAGATATTCCTGCTGAACAAACGCGACGGCATGAAATACAGGGAGATAGCCGCCAAGTTCCAGATTTCCGTAAATACGGTGGATAACCACATCAGCAAGGCGCTCCGACTGATACGGGAAGGGACACAGAAAGTTTACGCATTCTTATTTAACTAATATTCACAAATTCCGCATAGTGAATTTGTCTGTAATCCCAGTCATTAATACGAAAACCAAAATAAAAGAGTATGAGAACCACGGATGAAAAATGCCTTCATTTTGTCTTGCGCCACTATCAGAAGAACAAGTTGGATACGCAAAAAGCATTGAAGGCTTTCAAAGAGAAATACCAGATAACGGAACAGGAACGGAAATCCTTCCGCTTGTGGTGGATACTTCCCGGTATGGCGGCAGCCATTCTGGTCGCAGTCCTTATTTATCCCCGCTTCCGGGAAAACGGAGCATGGAAGGAGGTAACGGCTTACTCGCACCCCGTGGATTATATGCTTCCGGACAGTTCCTCCATAACCCTGTTCCCGCATTCTTCCGTCCGTTTCCACGCAAAAGATTACCGGAAATCCAGCCGCAAAGTTCACATGGAAGGAAAAGTCGCGTTTTCTGTCAAGCATGACAATGCCCACCCGTTTACGGTAGAAGGGAAACTGTCCCAAGTCAGGGTATTGGGTACTGTCTTTACCGTCGATGAGAGCCGTGCAGACACAGCTATCGTGCAAGTCACATCGGGAAAGGTGCAGTTCTCAGCAATCGGGCAACCGGACGTTGTGATACTGACCGGAGGCATGGCAGCGCAAGTGACGGAAGAACAACCGGACGTACAGGTAATCAAAGAACGGAAAGCGGGCAGCTTTATTTTCGACAACGCCCCACTTCCAAAGGTACTTGAGGAATTGTCCCGATATTATAAAGTCAAACTATCCGCAAGCAATGAGAATAAACGCCTGACGGCCAGCTTCAAGAACAAAAGCCTTGATGAAATAATCAGGTTTATAGAGAAAGTGTTGAATGTAAAGATAGAAAAAGTAAAACAATGAAGTTAACAATCATTGCGATTATATTGTGTGTCTCTCTGGGTGCTAAAGCCCAACAGGATTCAACCGAAATGAAAAAAGCCATAGATGCCATGCAAAAAATGTATTCTGTTCATTTCGTATACGATTCTTCCTTGGCAAATATAAAGCCCAAAGGTATCTTCCAGCGGAGCAGTTCCTTGCCTGAGAACCTAAAAAGGATTTTCAGCGGAACCGGCATCCGATGGGAGATTCAGGGAGAATATGTCCTGCTGTTCCGCCAGAACAACTATACTTTTTCCGGCCACATATGCGAGGATAAGGGAGAAACGCTGATCAACGTGACCATTTTCGATTTGAATACCCAAACGGGAACACTGAGTAACGAACAGGGATTTTTCAGCATTACGCTGCCGGAGGGGAAACACAAACTTCGTTTCTCTTATATAGGTTATCAGGATGTGGTGAAGGAGGTGGATTTGACATCCAATTACAACGGTGTCATCTACCTGAAAGAAAGCAATACTTCGCTGAAAGAAGTAGTAGTGGTTGCAGACTTGAACGCTTCCCTCCGCACGACACAGACCGGCAAAGTGTCGCTGACCTCGGAACAGTTGAATACGGAGTTTTCGCTGCTTAGTTCACCGGACTTGGTAAAGACCCTCCAGAATATTCCCGGTGTGGCTTCCGGAACGGAGCTGCTTTCCGGCATGTATGTACACGGAGGCAAGAACGATGAGAACCTTTTTCTGCTGGACGGAACACCGCTTTACCAGATCAACCATTTGGGCGGGCTGTTCTCCGCTTTCAATACGGATATTATCAAAAACGTGGATTTCTATAAAAGCGGTTTCCCGGCACGTTACGGCGGCAGACTTTCTTCCGTAGTGGATGTACGCACCAAAGAGGGGAACATGAAGGAGTTTCACGGGACTTTCTCCTTGGGGCTGCTCGATGGCAGAGTCCAGTTTGAAGGCCCGATCATAAAAGACAAGACCTCGTTCAACATAGCCATGCGAAGAAGTTGGGCAGATCTTTTCACAGCTCCGGCATTCTTCCTGCTCAACCGTTCCAATCCCGATGACAAAAAGAACGTGCGCTATGCCTTTCACGACATCAACGGGAAAATCACCCACCGTTTTTCGGACAATAATAAACTGTCCCTTAGCGT
>NZ_DS981487.1 GCF_000154845.1 Phocaeicola coprocola DSM 17136
GTAGAAAAGACAAGCTACAGAGCCTGTCCAGAACGGGGGTTGCAGACGCATTCTTTTCCAAGGAAACATTCATAACACCTATGTGTGAGAACGATTTCCATGTCATCAGCCGCTTTCGGAATGACGTAATCCTGTACTATCCGACATTGGAGCAGAAAACAGGAAAACGTGGTCATCCCAAGTGGTTTGACGGCAGGATTGACTTTGCCAATCTGGATTTGACCCGGTGCAAGGAATACGAGGTGAACAAAGGAAAGCTATACGGATTGAGGGTATATGCAAAAGCTCTCAAAAGGTATGTTTCCTTAGCCGTCTGGTATCCGATGGACGGGAGGACAGACAAGTGGCAGCTTTACTTCTCTACAGACGATTCCATGGATGGACGTGAGGTGCTGGATTATTACAGAACCAGGTTCCAACTGGAATTTTGCTTTAGAGATGGCAAGCAGCATGCAGGAATCACCAACTGCCAGTCAACCGACTTCAGGAAGTTGGATTTTCACTTCAATGCATCGCTCGCAGCTGTCAACTTGGCCAAAGCGGCATGTAAGAGGCTCGGAATAGCCTATTCCATATCCTCTTGCAAGTCTTTCATACACAATGCTTATATGCTTGAACGATTTATTTGCGTGTTCGGGATTAACCCAGACCCGCAAGTTATTGACAAACTTTTCAAAGAACTCATTTTATTTACTGCCAGAGCCGCTTAGCTTGGCGAATTTTTAACGAACTATTGAATATTATAGATATGCATAAAATATTTATTATATTTATTACAACTTTTTTATTGATTACATTAGTTGATTGTACCTCCCGAAAAGGTGAAAGCCATTCTGTAGTGGAGGTTGTAGATTTCGGTAATGTGCAAACTTGCAAAAGTTCGGAACTGATAAGAGTAGAACGCTTTCTTCCTTTGGAAACATCCGATCGCTGTTTGTTTGGAAGTATAGATCAGTTGGAGGTGTGGAAAGACCGGATTTATCTGCTTGATACGTATAAAACCAATGCGGTGTTGGTATTTTCGGCAACGGACGGAAAGTTCATTCATAAGATAGAGGGGACGGGGAACGGACCGGGAGAGTTCCTCAGTCCGCATTCATTTTGGATCGACCGCTCTGACGGCTCGCTGTACATACTGGACCGTATGATGTCGAAATTGTTGAAGTATGATTTGGAAAGCCTTGATTATGAGGAAGAGATTAAACTTCCTGACTTGGCTCCGTTAGCTTTCTGTGTTCCTACAGAGGGCGATTATCTATATTATTTCCCTTTACGGAAGAATGACCTTTTCTGCGGAAAGCAATATGTGGAGGCAGATAAGGAGGGTAATGTGTTGTCTACTGCTTATGATGCACTGGCTTCCGGAAAGATATTGCATGGGAATGCGGCTCCGTTTTATAGTTATGGAGGAAAGATACGTTTTTGCCCCTATTTTTCGAACTGTATTTATGAATGGATGAATGATTCGTTGAAGGTGTGCCGGGAGATGAAATGGGGAAATAGAACTTTACCCGAAATTGCTGTCTTTGAAAAATCGGAAGATTCGGGAGATGTGATGCGTGAGATCTTGTCGAGCGATTATATCCGTTTTCTGTATGTATATGAAAACCGGGCTGCCTTAGCTGTGAAGTACTATGTTCAGAAAGACTTGTATTTGTCGGTTTATAACAAGTCTTCGGGGCAGGTTGCCAACGTGAAAGCCGCTGCCGTGCAGGATGATTTGGGGTTGGGTGGTTTGTTTCCTATGCCTGTCGGTACGGATGAGGATTTGCTGGTTGGTAGCCTTTCGTTGCTTGATATGGAAGAGAAAATTATTTCTCCAGAGTTGAAAGCTTGTTTGAAGCAGGCAGATGAAGAAGGAAATCCGGTGTTGGTATTTTATAATTTAAAATAAGAACGGAGGCAAAGCACAATGTAAAGATACAAATTATTTCGATATGGTATACAGAATTTTTTCTATCTGCAATTGGCTGATCAGGATTATACGCTAAGTGTAAAACTGGTTATGGACAAGACAAACTTCCCTTCCGAGTATGAATATATCAATGACACCTTGTGCATTGCTCGTACCATTCTCCCTATAGGTTCCATCTTTAATACGGTAGGATGAGAACTTTAGTGGAAAAGCTGTAATAATCAATTATAAAGAAGTTTTAATGCGATGCTTAAACTGAATAACAAACTTATTGTTTTATTGTACTTTCTATGTCTCACAAACTGTACAGATAAAGGTTTGTCTGATATTGATACGGATTTCCCAATGAGTTCACTAATCATGTCGGCAGATTCCATAAATCTGGAAGAAAAGGGACTGTTACTGCCCTTTTCCGTTTCCTATATTGATTCATGTTTTATTTTTTCTAACATTCGCATAAAAGATCGTCTTTCTATATGGAATCAAAAAAACAACGAGGTGATCAATACTGCTCATATAGGTAACGGACCTAACGAAATCATACAGTATTTGCCTGTATCCAATAACATGAGTGAATTTCTATTTGCAGATAGAATTAAAGGGAAAATCTTCAAGTTGGACTTGAATAGTTATGAGTACAAAGAGATTATACAGATTAATGGATCTATAAATCGTTTTTATTCATTGGCAATGCTTGACTCTACTTCAATCATAGGCACAGGGATGTTTGAACAAGGACGCTTTCTGATATACAACATTGCTGATAGCACTTATGTTTGTGAAGAAGAATATCCAAGCAATAAAGACATTCAGCCACTGCAGCCTTATCAGAAAGCGGCATTGTACGCTGGTACTTTAATAGGGGTGCATCCGGATAAAAATAAATTCGTTGCCGCATATAAAGGACTAATAGATTTTTACAATATTGATGAATCCTACAATCTATCACCTACGGCGCATAGATATTATCATTTCCCTCAATTTGCCATTCCTGAGGAAGGACCTGTTATAGCTCACAAGAAAGAAGAAGCGGTAGGCTTTTTATCATTGTCGTATGATTCATCATACGTCTATTTATTATATTCAGGTTCGTCTTTGTTGGATAAAGGTAGTTCAGCCTATACCGGCAACATTATACTAGTTTACAATTGGGAAGGAATGCCAGTCAAACGATATGTTTTAAATCACAGTGTTATTTCCATACATATTAATAATAATATGTTATGGTGCATAGGAGAGAATCATAAATATCTGTATAAATATGTTCTCAGCCTATAGACCCCTGGTATAAATGTAGCAACTGAAATGAAATAATTTGCTCCTCCGTAGAGATTATTAAAATTATAAGATAATTAAAGTAAAAATTCGAACTAAAATGAAAAAGAATATTTTGAAATTAGTTTTTGCATCCGCATTTGCTTTGGTAGCAGGCTATAGTGTATATGCTTCACAAAAGAAGGTTGAAATGTCAGATTTAGCAATGGCTAATGTAGAAGCATTAGCAAGTGATGAAGGTTCTGTGACATGTGATCCTGATAAAGGAGATACATGTATGGTTGGCTCAACCCCAGTGAAAGATTATGATGAAGACGACTCTTGGTTTTGATTGTTAATTATAGCATCATTGCAATACTATTTATTATTGCAATGATGCTGATTTAATTATATGAATATGAAAAATATAGCATTTTTTTTATTTTGTTTTGTGTTGGATGTTCTCCACGTGATGATATAAAGCTCAATGATATACAGGTTGAATTTACAGATTTTGCAGAAACTGACTCTTTATTATTTGTTAGTTTATCTGAAGAGATTATAGAGGAGCCATCAGAGATGAAATTATGGTATAATTTTTTGATTATTAATGATTTTAATAAGAGTGGCGATAATTTTATTTCATTTTATTCTTTAGAAAAAAATGAAATAATTGAAACTCGAATGAATAAAGGAATGGGACCTGGTGAAATGTTATCATGTAGTATTAATATTTTAGGGGATGATTTGTGGTTATATGATATGAGTAAATCAAATATTGTTTGCTTTCCTCTTTTAGAAATATCAAATGACAGATTAAAACCGCTCCAATATC
Organism: Phocaeicola coprocola DSM 17136; assembly: GCF_000154845.1. Taxonomy (GTDB): domain Bacteria; phylum Bacteroidota; class Bacteroidia; order Bacteroidales; family Bacteroidaceae; genus Phocaeicola; species Phocaeicola coprocola. The sequence continues at coordinate 4,005 of NZ_DS981487.1, forward strand.
AACTTTCAAAGTATTATTATGACATTGCAATGTTAAATGATACTATAATGGTTGGTTCAAATGATCTTACCATAAACAAAAAAATATCTTTTGTAAATATTAAGAACGGTGATATAAGATATTCTGGTGAATATTCGTATGTTAACCCTAATATTCCTATGTCTTCATTTATTGATGCATGTAACAGTTATATAGAAGTCAATCCAAAAACGAAAGATATATTATTGGCTTATCGCTATACAGATGTAATAGAAATTTATGATTCAGAAGGAAATCTGAAAAATTCAGTTCATGGTCCTGATTGTTTTGAAATAAAATTTCAACCAGGTTCGTATGGAATGCGTAAGACAAAGGAGACTAGAAAGGCTTTTGTGAATGCTTATGTAACTGAGAAACACATATATTTATTGTATTCAGGATGTACAAGAGAGGAAAAGAATTGGTCTGACGGAAATGAAATTTTTGTGTATTCATGGAGTGGAGTACCAGAAAAACGATATATTTTAAATCAGCCAGTTTACTCGTTTGCGGTAGATGAATGTAGTGGATATATTTATAGTTATTCTTTGGAAAGTAGTGAATTAATAAAGGCTGTTATGTAACTATTATATAGTGAGAGTGTATCGTGATATATCAGATAGATTGGGATGGTAACCCTGTGAGCAAATATGAAACGGATTTGCCATTGTCGCAAATATGTGTATCCAATTCTGATGATATGGTTTATGCGATAGCCAACAGAGAGGAGAATCTGTTGGTGGAGTTTGCTTTATCTGGTGGAAACGAATAAGGTTTTTGGAAAATCCGCTGAAAATAATTAGCTGTAAGAGAATATGTTTATAGGTAGTGAATGAATGATAACAAAAGAATTAAAACAGTAACCTGAATTGCGTATGAAAAATATTTTCTTTCTTTTAATAGTTTTAGTTTTAGGCTCATGTAATGGAACTGACCGAGAAAAAGAGATAGTTATAGAGGATAATATTATAAATCCTGTGGTTCATCGAATTGAAGCAAAGCAGCTATTGAATGTTGATAAAATAGGAGTTTATGATACATTATCTGTTTTTATAAATAGAGGTACTGATAGTATTCTTTATATGTATGACTCTTCGGATTTTACCTATAAAGGAGCTTGTGGAGTCATAGGACATGGACCTGAAGATTTCCAGTTCCCATTTTTTTTGAAGAAGGCAAATGATAATAATGGTATTATAAACCTTTACGATGTTAATGCAGCAGCCTTTAAGGACATAAATGTAAAAAAGATTCTTCAAAAAGAGCCAAATGCAATAATGTCAATGAAAATGCCGACTATGCTTATAGGTTCACCTGATTTACATTTAAAGAGTGATTCTTGTTTTATAGGGAACATTGATTCTGGTAGCGGATTGTATTTCATTTATGATTCGAATGAGGATAAGATAAATTGGGTTGAATTTCCCAAAATCCTACAGTTGCCTCAGGGTGATTTCACAGTTATGAATATGAATCGTATAACTCTAAACTTTGAGTCCAATAGAGTTGTTTCAGCAATGGGATATTATAATCTGCTATTTCTTTATGACTCGAATAATACTTTAATGAAGACAGTCCAATTAGGAGATGAAGAAATTAGCCCGACAGTAGTTGATGGTGATCATCTGAGTGGAGATAATATAATCTGCTGTAGAGATATAACCTCCTCAGATAAAGCTGTATATGTATTGGAACAGAATATAAGAGAAAAAGATTTTGAGAAGATTGATAATGCTTCTTCCAGAATTGTTGTTTTTGACTGGGATTTGAAGTATTTAAAAACTTATCTTCTTCCCCATTACTCATTGGGTTTTGTATATGACCAATATCATGATAGAATTTTATACACGGCATTAAATCCCGAAGGTGGAACCGATGTCTTTTTCTTTTATTTAAATACAGAAGATAAAAAGTAATTGTTTAAAGTAAAATACTATAAGTTGAATGTCAGAATTCATTTTGTAAATAAGTATTTAATTGTGAGAATATGAAGAATTGTTTTTATCTGCTTGGTTGCATTTTCATTCTGGCTGCATGTCAGGAAAAGCGCTTATCAGGGCCGATACAGGTTGACCTATCAAAGACGGAACCTGTGATAAATTATTCAAGTTTCGTAGATTCAACAGCATTTGTTACACTTGAACTAAGTGACAGCTTGCCAATCAACGGTGTTTCAGGTCTGTATTTTGATGACGGTAAACTCTTTGTCAAGGATAGCGGGCAGGAAGGTATTCTTGTCTTTGATGAAAAAAGTGGACAGTTATTTGCGCGGTTAAATGCGTTCGGTGAGGGACCGGAAGAGATAAAGCGTATTGGTGCGTGGTGTTTGGATCCTTATCGGAAACATATATGCATCTTTGATAAAGGAGACATGAAGTTAAAGGAGTATGATTATTCAGGCAATTACATATCTTCCTTTCCAATGGAATCTTTCTTTCTGGACATGGTGAAGTTGGAAAAAGAGAGTCTGGTTTGTTTTTACCCTGTTTATGCCGGTCATGAACAGCCTGAAGGTGTCTGGCTGGATAATATGGGACATTTTAAAAAGAGCCTTTCTTCGCATGTGACAGAAACTTGCAGGTTCCACTATTTTCCCGTGATGTATAATTGGAACGGCTCATCCGCTTATTATTATGACAGGAACTGGGATGAGCTGTCCCTTGTAACAGCCGACACACTCCGTTCGATGTACACCTTTGATGTAAAACAGGCAATTCCTCTTTCAGTGAAAGGAATGCGTGATTTGACGCCTCAAGAACTGGACGGTCGTTCGATTGTTCACCAGTTTGCCTGTTCGGATCGTTTTATCCTGTTTTCCTACCATACATTCCATCGGTCTGATATGATGAGTAAGGACATCACATGAGTGCTGTTCGATAAAAGAACGGGAAAGGTTTCCGTTTCAAAATTTCTGAGAAATGATTTGGGTGAAGGAGATGAAATGAAAGGTTATGTTTTGTTTTACAAGAATGATCATACGTGGGTACGGGTTGATGACACTTTGGATAGTGTGATTCGATTGGAATACTTGTACTTGCGATAATGCTGTTCTGAAGATGTATGTCAAAAGACTATAGACAGGGTGACTCGTTGTTGAATATCTAAGTTTATAATGTTTAAGTTGTTATTTCCAAGAGATTACGAATAGGATAAGATACTGCTCGGTGAAAGTGCAATTCTGAGTGTGAAGTATAAAGCCGAGGAGTCTGGTGATTTCTGGCGTACTATAACGATAATATATGGCAATATTCCCGAGAGGTACTTTACTTTGGACTTTTGAGGAACAGTCAAAAAATGAAAGATAAAAAGAGTGGAAACATGAATCACGTGTCTGCAAACAATGAACATCATATTCCACTCCATGTTAAACCCATCCAATCGAAGGAAGGAGGTGTTACCGATGCAAAGTTAATTATAAAATAAGAATTGAGAGAATAGAGAGAGGTTTATTTTCCTCTAATGTATTAAATTGAAAACATTAATAAAAATATAACTTTATGAAAAAGACTATATTCAAAACTTTATTGGCAGTTGCATTTACGATGGTAGCCGGTTATAGCGTATATGCTTCACAACAGAAGGTTAAATGTCAGATTTAGCTATGGCTAATGTAGAAGCATTGGCAAATGACGAGGGAAGTGTTTACAGATCCGGCACTTGATCAAGAACGTCCAAATGCCAGATGGTGAAATTTGATTTTAATATAAAGATTGATCAACATTTATAAATCAAGAGGTTATCTTTAGGCGTAACCTTTTGCCTAAATAAATTAATCTTATGAAATATTGTTACATATATTTAATGCTTCTTCTGCTTATATTTTCTTGTAATAGAAAACAAGAAAATAGTATAGACAAATTTGATAATATAATAAATCTGTCTGTTTCTGATAGCTTGTTTTCAGACAACGAATTGCCTATGGGGACAGTTTTGAGTATGAAGAACTGGAAAGATATATTAATAACCTGCCATCATGCAGATGATTATAGATTCTCTTTTATTGATAGCAAAACAGGAAAGTTGATAACAAGATGGGGACAAAAAGAAAATGCACCAAATGAATTCATTGATTTTGGCTCGGATTTTTTTATTCAAGACTCTTTACTCGTGTTCCAGTCTTCTATGAAGAAGTCAATAAACTACGTGTCTATTCCGGCTATATTGCGTGGAGCAAAAGAAGTTTTGGTTAAGACGGAGATTTATCCATATACAGCAGACTTTAGACCATTGCATATAGTCCCTATTGGAAATAGAAAAGTAGCAACAGGACTTTTTAAACAGGGAGTTCTGGGTGTACTTGATGAAAATAATAATATTGTAGGAACATATTCCGATTATCCTTTTCCTTATGAAGTAGAAGGGCTTTATCGTGGAACAGCATATCAGTTAGTTCTCTCATGTAATACATATAGGCAACGTCTGCTTGTTTCTGTATCACATTCGGATGTTTTTGAAATTTATGAATTGGATGCAAATGGATTACATCGTGTATATGTAAATGATTTTAATCAAGTTCCTGTAGTGCAGATGCAGGATGGTAGATTGGGCATAGATGATAGTAAAAGTATTGGTGGAATTTTGGAACTATTTAATACAGACAATCATTAGTGTCCCGTTAAAATCGGGACGAATTAAATATTAATCAAACAACCCCGGGAAAAGGGGATTTAATTGCTCTTTGACATCATTGAAATTAGTCTTATTGAACAACTCTTGTAAAGGTGTTTTATCCGTTAATGAAATGCTCAAAATCTGTAGGACCTCATAGGTCGAACGGCTTAAGTGCAAATCATGTTGGATAATAGCTACCAAACAATAAGTGATAATAGCCACACTTATCTGAATACGGACTGCGTTTTCTGTGGTGCCCCAGAACCTTTTGATTTTAAGGTGCTGCTTCAACCATTTGAAGAACAGTTCTACAAGCCATCTCTTTTTATAGAGATTAGCTACATCAAGTGCAGATATATGTTTGGCATTTGTCAGGAAGGTAAATTCACGATCATCTTCTTCATCATAGAACCTGATAATCCTGAATGATTCCGGATACTTCTTTTCAGAGGTATATCCTGATAATTTCACTTCAGCATCAGATAGTATATTCTTTGGTAGTCTGCGTTTCCATTTGCAGAACTTAAATTTAAGATTCGACTTGGCTCTTACGACAAAGAAAGAGCCAGTAAGATGAATCCGATATAGTTCCTTAAACGAATCATACGCTCTATCAAAAATATAGTATGCATTTGGTTCATAATGAATTGCAGACATTGCTGTTGAGTCATGTTTTGAAGCTGTGGTTACTGTAAAAAAAGCCGGAACCTGAGCCTCAATGTCATAAAGGACATGTGCCTTGACTCCACCTTTTTTACTTCGAAATTTAGCCCAAGGAAATGTTGCCAAACATAACGGAATGGTGGTTGAATCAAAAGCGTACTTCTTTCCTTCGATATCCAGAATATGAGTAGCTCGTTTATCACTGGCTTCTTTCATCATGAAGAATGCAAAATCTTCAAAGATTCTGTAATCCCTATTTTGGTTAGCTGATGCAAGTGTGGTTTTGGCCAAGGGTTCACGACCCAATCCCAAATGATAACACTTGGCTTGATGTGCTTCCAATGCAACAATCAGGTCGCGTAGGCTCTCACGATTGCTTAGCTGTCCGAACATCATAGCAAGAAGCTGGTTCCAGCAAGTGAAATGTTTGACGTAACGATTTCCATCGTATTTGTCCACGATTCTTCTGAATTTATTGTTGTTCAAAAACTCTACCAATTGAGCGAAAACATATTTGTCTTGATTCATTTGAAGCCATTTGATTTGGTTTCAAAGGTACAATTTCAAATCGTCGCGCTTTACAAATAGAGTATAATAAGCTATATTTCAGTTATTTCAAAGAACTATTTATCCACTTTTACGGGACAGTAATGACAGACAATTTTATTTATTTGGGATATTCCCATTTGAGTTTAAAAGAAGTATCTTTGAATGATTACACGTTTGATGAAATATTATGTTTTGATTGGAATGGTAATAAAGTAAAAAAATATAATTTACCTTTTCCGGTAAGTACATTTTGTGTTATAGATAATTTATTATATGTTACTAGTTTAGAAGATAATAATATGACTATTTATAGATTAGAATCTGATAAATAGTAGTTCGTCAATAATTATTGGGTGCTAATTAGCTTTGATAATTATTAGCATCTTCTATGTGACTATAAATTCACCAGATATGTGTATATTCAATTTCTGTAGATCATAGTAATTCTTGCCTATATTGTGCTTCTAGAAAAAATGTGCAAGATCCATCTACAATATTAAGGTATAAGTTATAGTGTAATGAATTGGATATGTTGATTTGTGAGTGACCTTTTGGAGGGATATATAAAATTTAAAAATTTTTGGTTATGAATAGATGTGGCAGATATGCGATACTGTTGCTTGCCGCCGGAATGTTGGGCAGTTGCAGCGGAGGAAAAAATGATGCTTCCGGAAAGGAAGGAGTAGAAACAGTTTTGCCCTCACAGGCGAACGAGGTGACGGTCATGACGCTGAAGAAGACTGCGTTCAGCCATGAGCTGGTGAGCAACGGCAAGGTGACGGCCTCACAGTATGCCGACCTTTCGTTCCGCGTTACATCGGAGCCGGTGGCACACATCTATGTGAAGAACGGCGACCATGTAAGGAAAGGCCAGAAGATAGCCGAACTTGACCTTTTCACCCTGAAGAACAGTCTGGAGAAGGCGGAGATAGCCCTGCGCCAGTCGGAACTGGAAATGAAGGATGTGCTGATAAGTCAGGGGTATTCACCCGACCGTATGAAGGAAATCCCCAAAGATATTGTACAGCTTGCCGAGGTGAAGAGTGGTTACGGACAGAGCCGTGCCGCATACGAACTGGCAAGGTACGAGCTTGAACAGGCAGTGATCACCGCACCCTTCGACGGGGTTGTGGCGAATCTTGAATCGCGCAGCTTCAACCGTCCTGACGGTTCGAAGCCTTTCTGCCGTGTGATAGGAAGCGGGGGCATGGAAGTGGCTTTCAAGGTGCTGGAGAGTGAACTGCCGCTTGTCAGGCGAGGAGACCGGGTGGAGGTGGCTCCGTTTGCCGGGACAGCCGGGGCATGCAGCGGTACGGTGTCGGAAATCAACCCGCTGGTGGATGAAAACGGACTGGTGAGCGTAAGGGCCAGGGTGAACGGCGGAGTGAAGCTATTTGACGGCATGAATGTGCGTGTGAGCGTGAAACGTTCTATTCCCGATCAGTTTGTGGTGCCTAAGACGGCCGTGGTACTGCGTACAGGCAAGCAAGTGATATTTACCTTGAAGGACGGCAAGGCGATGTGGAACTATGTGACTACCGGACTGGAGAACATGACCGAATATACCGTGATAGGTGACGGTATGGAGGAAGGGGCACAGATCATCGTGACCGGAAACGTGAACCTTGCTCATGAAGCTCCGGTTAAAGTGATACCTTAAAACATGTCCGTACTATGGTAAGATTTCTGATTAAAAGACCGATAGCGGTACTCATGGCTTTCACTGCTTGCTTCATCGTGGGGCTGGTGACTTATTTCTCGCTGCCCGTATCGCTGCTGCCCGATATAGATATTCCGCAGATAACTGTACAGGTGACGGGTGAGAACTCTTCTGCACGTGAGCTGGAGAATACGATGGTGGCTCCCGTGAGAAGACAGCTTATGCAGGTGTCTGGACTCAGCGAGATGAGGAGCGAGACACGCGACGGTTCGGGCATCATCCGGCTGTCGTTCGATTTCGGTACGGATACCGACCTTGCTTTCATTGAGGTGAATGAGAAGATTGATGCCGCAATGAACAGTCTGCCGAGGGATGCGGTACGTCCAAAGGCTATCAAAGCGAGTGCTACCGATATTCCTGTGTTCTATTTGAACATGACCTTGAAGGATGAGGTTCCGTATCAGGAAACTGATGGTAATGCTTTTCTCGAAATGTGTACCTTGGCTGAGAATGTGGTGAAACGCCGTATCGAGCAACTGCCTCAGGTGGCAATGGCCGATATGACCGGTGTACCGCAGAAGATGCTGCGCATTGTACCCGATATGGGGAAGATGGAAAGTTTAGGTATGGGGATATCTGATTTGGAAGGTATACTTTCATCGAACAATGTAGAGCCGGGGAGCATGCTGGTACGCGATGGTTACTATGAATATAACATTCGTATTGCATCGCTATTACGTACACCGGAGGATGTGGAGAATATTTACTTTAACCACAATGGACTGGTAATGCAGCTGAAGGATATTTGTGATGTGCAGATGGTGACACGCAATGAAATGGGACGCTCGCTGGCAGGAGGGAAGCGGGCGGTGACGCTTGCCATCATCAAGCAGGGAGAAGAAAATATGGATAATTTGCGTAAGGAACTGAAGGAAACTACGGATTATTTTACAAAGATATATCCTGATATTGAATTTAGTATTACACGTAATCAGACGGAATTATTGGATTATACGATTTCTAACTTACAGCAGAATTTTACGCTGGGTTTTCTGTTTATATTTATTGTAGCTTTCTTTTTTATCGGGGATGTACGTTCGCCACTGATTATCGGCATTACCATGATTACTTCTGTAATCATTACTTTTTCCCTTTTCTATATTTGTAAAATATCGCTCAATGTAATCTCGCTTTCGGGGATGATACTGGCAGTGGGTATGATGATAGATAATGCGATCATTGTGACAGAAAATGTATCGCAATACCGGGAGAAGGGGTATTCGCTGAAACGTGCAGCTGTGGCGGGAACTTCGGAAATGATTACGCCCATGCTTAGTTCGTCGCTTACCACTGTTGCGGTGTTCGTACCGTTGGTGTTCATGAGTGGGATAGCCGGTGCCATTTTCATGGATGAAGCATTTTCTATCACATCTGGATTGTTGGTCTCTTATTTTGCTGGTATCATGTTGTTGCCTGTGTTGTATGTATTGTTCTACCGTATGGGTATAAGGAAGCACAACTGGTTTACTGCCAGCTTCAAAAATCTCCTGAAGAACGAGTGGCTTGTACGTTTCTATGATGCTGGTATAGAATGGGTGTTTGCACATAAAAAGATGACGATGGCATTTGCTATAGTTTCGCTTCCGCTCTGTGTGCTGATGTTTATGCTGATTGACAAGGAGCGTATGCCTGAGATTGACCAGAATGAAACGGTGGTGAGCATAGAATGGAACGAGAATATTCATGTGGACGAGAACAACCGCAGGGTGAATGCCATACTGGCCATGACCGATTCTCTTGTAGAGAAACATACGGCATATGTCGGTATGCAGGATTATTTACTTGGAACGGAAAACGAACTTTCTGCTGCTGAGGCTGAGCTTTATTTCCGTACGGCTGAACCGTCGGGTATATCTGTGCTGACAGAACTTATTGGCCAGGAAGTTCGTAAGAAGTATCCGGCTGCTACGGTTACATTCTCGCCTCCTGTAACTATTTTCGAAAAGCTTTTTGTTACAGGGGAACCTGACCTTGTAGCACAGCTCCGAGCTTCTGATCATACCTCAACTCCTGAGGCGGAGGATGTGAGAGCTATAGAGGCGGCCATTGCCGGAGAAACCGGATATACGCCTGATGATACGCCGTTCCGGAAGCAGCTGAACTTGGAGGTAGACCGTAGCCGTCTTCTGTTGTACAATGTGGATTATGATGAGGTGGTGAGGATGATTCGTACTGCACTGAAGGATAATCAGGTGTCTACCTTGCGCTCGTACCAGCAATATCTGCCTATCGGCATAGCTGGAAGGGAGATGAGCGTGAATCGTATATTGGCCGAAACTTTAGTTGAAGTGAAAACGACTGACGGTTCATCCGAAAGGAATTATGTCCCTCTTCGTGAGTTTGTACGGATTGTTCCTGATGAGGATCTCAAGGAGATTACGGCCGGACGCAACGGTGAGTATATCCCCGTAAATTTCTATAATGTAGATAATGTACCGAAGGTGATGGAGGAGGTGCGCAATGTTGTAGGAAGTGACAGCCGTTGGGATGTATCGTTTGGCGGAAGTTTCTTCTCTAATAAGAAAATGATGGGGGAACTGACTGTTATTCTGCTTATATCGGTGCTGCTTATGTACTTTATCTTGTGTGCCCAGTTTGAGAGTTTCCTTCAGCCGCTTATCGTATTGGCTGAAATTCCAATGGATATAGCCTTCGGGCTTGTGTTGCTGTGGGCTACGGGGCATACCATGAATCTGATGTCGGCTATTGGTATCATTGTTTCATGTGGTATTGTGGTGAATGACTCTATCCTGAAGCTGGACTCCATCAACGAATTGCGTAAGGAGGGGATGCCGTTGCTGGATGCAATTCATACGGCAGGTCACAGAAGACTCAGGGCTATAATCATGACTACCTTGACTACTGTGTTTGCGATGGTTCCTCTGCTCTTTACTTCCGATTTAGGTTCGGAGATGCAGCGGCCGCTTTCTATTGCTATGATAGGTACAATGATGGTTGGGCTTATCGTAAGTCTTTTTGTAATTCCTCTTATTTACTGGTTTATATATAGAAAACATGAAACTCAGAAAATTTAGTATATTGTTCCTGCTTGCTTGTTGCGGGATGGGAGCACAGGGTCAGAGTGTACTCAGATTGGACCTGAAGGAAACTATTACGATGGCAAACGATAGCTCACTGTCGGCTTTCCGTTACCAGAATATGTATTTATCGGGCTACTGGGAATACAGAAGCTATAAAGCGGCACGACTGCCGAGCCTCACGTTGAATATGACTCCCGCGCAGTATTATCGCTATATTACGCAACGTTACGACTCGCAGGAGAATGTCGATGTGTACCGTGAACAGCAGATGCTGAGTGCAAGTGCAGGGCTGAGCATTGCGCAGAATTTAGACTTGCTGGGTGGTACGTTTTATGTGGATACACAGCTTGACTATATGCGAAACTTCGGTGAAACGAATTTTACCCAGTTCTCTACTGTTCCTTTCCGTATTGGCTATCAGCAGGAGCTTTTGGGATTCAATGCTTTCAGATGGGACAGGAAGATAGAACCGTTGAAGTTTGATAAAGTGAAGAAACAGTATCTTTATAATGCCGAAAGTGTGTCGGAAGAAGCTGTGAATTATTTTTTTGCTCTTGCTATGGCTCAGGCCGACTATGAACTGGCACAAGATAATGTGGCGACTTCTGATACATTGTATGCAATAGGAGAGCAGAGGCAGAAAATTGCGTCTATCTCACAGGCTGACTTGCTTACGCTGAAATTGGATAAGGTGAATGCGCGCAATACGCTGAGAAATGCTGAGATTGCTCGTAAGCGTGCTATGTCTGCACTTGCTACGTTTTTGAATCTGGATCGTAATTCGTATATAGAGATCAATCTTCCGGCTCGTCCTCGGCATGTCGATATTCCTGCCGACCGGGCTATTGTTCTTGCTCGCGAGAATAATCCTACTTTTTTGGAGCAGCGCCAGAATGTGCTGGAGGCGGAACGTGAGGTAGACCGCACGAAGAAAGAGTCTCGCTTCAATGCCAGTTTCAATGCGAGTGTGGGTTTCAATCAAGTGCCCGATAATATCAGTGCTGCTTATCGTAATCTTCTGCAGCAGGATCTTGTGTCGTTTACTGTATCCATACCGCTTGTTGACTGGGGGGGGCGCAAGGGTAAGTACAACATGGCCAAGAATAACCTTAATGTTGTGAAGATTGCTGCTCGTCAGGAGGAAATCAGTCTGGAGGAGGATGTGATGATGACGGTGAGCGACTTCAGTGTGCAACAGGATATGATAGCTAGTGCGGAAGAGGCTCTCGACCTTGCGGAGCTGGCATACGACCAGACACGTAAGCGTTTTATCATTGGGAAGGCTGACATTAATAGTCTGACGCTGGCACTGAACCGCCAGCAGGAGGCTCAGAAGAATTATATAGAGGCTATGCAGAATTACTGGCTGAATTACTATAAAATACGTAAACTTACGTTGTTTGACTTTGAGTCGGGTATTTCTCTTTCCGACCGATTTGATTTTGACAACCTGCTGAGATGACTTTGAAATGAGTATGAAGGATAAAATAGAAGGACGTCCTCTTGTATGGTCGTCGTTTACGCTGATTGTTACATTCGTTTGTCTGTCGCTGGTGGGACTGGCACTGGTACCTCTTCTGCCGGTGAAACTTTCGCCGTCGCATGATATGCCGGGACTTTCGGTATCGTTCTCTATGCCGGGTAATTCGGCAAGGGTGGTGGAAACGGAGGTTACCAGCCGTCTGGAAGGTATACTGTCGAGGGTAAACGGAATAAAGAATATAAGTTCTACTTCGGACAACGGAAGCGGGTATATCCGAATAGAACTTGACAGTCATGCTGATATTGATGCTGCACGCTTTGAGGTTTCTACTCTTATAAGGCAGTTGTGGTCGCAGCTTCCCGATGGGGTGAGTTATCCGCTTATCTCCACGCAAAGAAGCGACGAGAATGCATCGCGTCCTTTTATGACTTATACGCTTAATGCACCTGCTATTCCGATTGTAATTCAGAAATATGGTGAGGAACGTATCAAGCCGATGCTTTCGGCTTTGGACGGTGTGTATAAAGTGGAACTCAGCGGCGCTACGCCTATGGAGTGGCGCATTGTGTATGACAATGTGCAACTTGAGAATCTTGGAATAGGTGTTCAGGATATACTGAATGCTATAGAAGAAAGGTATGGCAGGGAGTTTCTGGGTATCTGTGAAGTGGAAAATGCTAAAGGGAACTCGGAATGGATAAGGCTTGTACGTACCACTGAGGGTAGCACTGATGGTTTCGTGCCATCGGAGATTGCTGTAAGGGCAAAAGACGGAAGTATGGTTCCTCTTGACCGTCTGGTCAGAGTGACACGTGCGGAGCAAGAGCCCGCTTCGTATTACCGTATCAACGGACTTAATTCAGTATATCTTTCCATTACGGCTTTGGAAACTGCCAACCAGCTAGCTTTGGCTGAGCAAGTGAAGAAGGTAATAGCTGAGGCTGAAACTGCAATGCCGCCTGGATATGAGATTCATACTAGTTATGATGCTACGGAATTCATCTCCAAAGAGTTGGATACTATTTATTTCCGTACCGGAATAACTGTGCTGATTTTGCTGCTCTTTGTAGCTCTTATTACACGCAATATGCGTTATCTTTTTCTTATCGTTACAGGGCTGGCTGTGAACATTGCCGTGGCTCTTATTCTGTATTATGCTTTCGGACTGGAAATTCAACTCTATTCCCTGGCAGGTATTACTCTTTCACTGAATCTGGTGATAGATAATATCATAGTTATGACCGATCATATACTGAGAAAGCATAATCTGAAAGCCTTCATGTCGGTCTTGGCTGCTACGCTGACAACTATCGGTGCGCTGGTCATTATTTTCTTCCTTGACGAGAAGATACGACTTAATCTTCAGGATTTTGCGGCTGTGGTGATTATTAATCTTGGCATTTCGTTGCTGGTAGCTCTTTTTTTCGTACCTCCTATGATCGAAAAAATTGGGCTGGCAAAAGGTAAGCCTCGTCATGCCCGTATGTGGGTAAAGCGTGCTGTAGTGTATTTTACTCGTTTCTACCGTAATATGATAGTGCTGCTGAGTCGATATAGAGTGGTAGCTTTCATATTATTAGTGCTTGGTTTCGGGCTTCCGGTATTCATGCTTCCGGAAAAGATAGAAGATGTAGAGGCAAAAGGAAAATGGGCTGAATGGTATAATAAAATATTCGATAACACTATTTATAAAGAAGATATTAAACCTGTTGTAGATAAGGTTTTGGGAGGCTCTCTCCGTCTCTTTGCAGAGAAGGTATACGACGGCAGTTATTTCAATCGTGACGAGAGTGAGGTAGTGCTGTATATCAATGCTACATTGCCGAATGGTAGTACGCTGGAACAGATGAATGAGCTTATCAAGAAGATGGAAACTTATTTGAGCAGGTTTAAGGAGATACGTCAATTTCAGACTTCAGTGTATGATGCACGTCGGGCCAGTATTCAGGTATTCTTTAAAAAGGAGTATAGTCATACGGGATTCCCATATGTACTGAAGTCGAATGTGATAAGCCGTTCGCTAACTATCGGTGGAGGAAGTTGGAGTGTATACGGACTTCAGGATCAGGGATTCAGTAATGATGTGAGAGAGTCGGCTGGGAGTTTTCGTGTGAAGATGTATGGTTACAATTATGATGAGTTGTGTCATTGGGCTGAGGAGATGAAGAAGCAGCTTCTTTCTCATCGCCGTATTAAAGAAGTGACCGTAAATTCGGAATTTTCGTGGTGGAAGGACGATTATACAGAGTTTTATCTGGAGTTTGACAAGCGTAAAATGGCAGAAGAGAATCTTACAGCATACGACTTGTTTGCTGTGTTGCGACCTGTATTTATGCGTGATCAGTTGGCTGGAAGTATTATTTATGACAATAGTTTGGAGTATCTGCGGCTTTCATCGAAACAGAGTAGTGGCTATGACGTATGGGCGTTCATGTCGGTTCCGTTTATGGTGAAGGGCAAACAGTATAAGCTTTCCGATCTTGCTATGCTTGCCAAGGGGCAGGCTCCCAAACAAATAGCCAAGGAGAATCAGCAGTATAGAATTTGTCTGCAATATGAATATATCGGCTCATCGGAACAAGGCAAGAAGCTTTTGGATAAAGATATCGAGGTTCTCAGGAAACGGCTGCCGATGGGGTATACCGTAGAGAGTGAGAATGCTTACTGGAGTTGGAATAAAGACGACAACAGTCAGTATTTCTTGTTGCTGATAGTGGTTGCTATCATTTTCTTTATCTCGGCTATCTTATTCAATTCATTAATTCAGCCGCTTGCTATCATTTTTGTGATACCGGTGTCATATATCGGAGTGTTTCTGACCTTCTATCTTTTCGGACTAAATTTCGATCAGGGAGGTTTTGCGTCTTTTGTACTGCTTTGCGGTATTACAGTGAACGCAAGTATCTATATCCTTAACGAATATAATGCTATTCGAAAGAGTTTTCCGGGTTTGTTACCACTAAGGGCTTATACTAAGGCTTGGAATACAAAAGTGATCCCTATTTTTCTTACTGTAATGTCTACTATCCTTGGTTTCTTGCCGTTTATGATAGGGGAGAAGACACCGTTCTGGTTCCCTTTGGCAGCTGGAACTATAGGAGGACTCGTAATGTCGGTGATTGGTATTTTTATTTATTTACCTGTATTAAGTGTATCAGGGACTGTCAACAAGAGTTATAAAAAAAATAAGGCTTCATAAACCATTAAGTATGAAAACTGTTGGTTGTCTGCTTTTTTCTGTTTATCTTTCGACTGAATAAGATTTGAAAACAAAAAATAAAAATTAATATGGGAATCATGAATACTATTTTCGGAAATGTTTCCGAAATGGATATTGCCAGTTTACAAAAAGAGTTTGGCGCATTGCTTTGTGAGGGAGAACGTATTGAAAGGGCTTATAAGCTGATAAGGGACAAGTGGGTATTTACCAATAAGCGTCTGATCATTCAGGATGTTCAGGGAGTGACGGGTAAGAAAAGAGAATATTTGTCTGTACCCTATCGTTCCATAGAACGTTTTTCGATAGAAACTGCCGGTACATTTGATATGGATGCCGAAATGAAAATCTGGATAAGGGGATGTGAAGAACCTCTGGAACAGAACTTTGGTAAGGATTCGAACATTATAGAGATACAGCGAGTACTGGCGCAGTATGTGCTGTAACAGCTCGCTGTAATTCATGCATTTGTTGGATTTATTATTAAGCAATAATCTGTAATATGCTGAAATTCATTCTTTTTGTGTTAGCTGGTGCTGTAATTTATGTATTGTTTTCTTATGTATTGAGATTATTTAATCTGTCTGATGACTTGATAATTGGGATTACCAGCGTATGTGTCAGTTGTATACAAGGATATATTGGATATCTTATTTATATTAGGCCTGATAAAACGAAGATTCAGTAATTCTGGAAGTCGTTTTTATTCACATGTCTTTCTGTTTCTCCACTCGTCTATAGTCAAGAGTGTGAAATGTTCTGTCCGTACATCTCCTAATGGGGATGGTTTTCCTTGTTCTGTATGATGGAATTTAAACCCGCATTTGTCCATTACCCGGCGCGATTTGAAATTCCCATCGTAATATCCGCACCATACTCTTTTAATTCCCAAGTCTTCAAAACAATGTTCTAACAGGCGATGTACGGCTTCCGGTATCAGACCTTTTCCCCAATAAGGAACTCCTATCCAATAACCTATTTCTGCATCGCCTTCCTGCATGTCTGCACTGTGTACACTGTCGCCAAACATGATACCCACACTTCCTATGGGTTCTTGGGTTTCTTTCAATACCACAGCGTATGTTTCAGGGGCAGAGAGAATGTTGCGGATAACATTTCTGCTATCTTCCACAGATGTGTGTGGCGGCCATCCTGCTATAGGACCGATATTCGGGTTTTGAGCATATTTGTAAAGTGCTTCTGTATCATTTTCGTTCCATCGACGCAGTATTAGTCTTTTGGTTTCCATAGCTTGTGTTATTTATCAGTCATGTAGGTTTTGTATAATCAATTCCCTTATTAGTCAAAAGTACAATTATTTGTTGATATTCAATGTTGGTTCTGATTTTTTATGTAGAGATAAAGAGCCGTATTATTACTTGTGATGAAGTGAAGTGCACCACAGTAATGATACGGCTCTTTTCACGTTTATCAGTTATGGCCTATAACTTAGAGTGTCATTATCGGTTTGATAGACCTTTTCGATAATTTGTTTATTAATTATTTTGTTTCTCCCAAAAGAATATCTGCTCCCTGAATAAATGTAATATCACGCGGTATGCCTGCACCATTGATTTTGTCGAGGTCTGCCTGAAGTGCAGGAGTGATTCCACCGTTTTCGGCTCTGTACTTCGTAGCGAACTCTACGTTTCCGTCTCCTTGTGTTTGGAGGATTAGCGCAGCCCAGCCGTTCATGGCTTCTTTTGCTTTTCCGAAATCTATTACATACTGACCTTTGGCGTCACGTGAGAAGGCTCCTGCTTTTTCCATATAGTTGAAGCACATCATGTTGGCTTTTCCATGCGATGAAGCTGCTCCAAATCTTACGGAACGCAAGATGCCTGCAATATAAGTAGCGATAGCGTCTTCGGCTGTAATATTGGTGATTTCGCCCATTTCGATAAGTTTGGTTACCATGAACAGACCTAAGATATCTGCTTTAGCTTCTTCCCATGAAGTCTTTTCGGTTCCCATCACGGCATCCACACTTTCGTTGGTGTTAATGGTCTGCTTAACACCCAGTCCGTGCGCTACTTCGTGGAAAGTAACATTCCAGAAGAATGCGTCGAAGTTAAGGTATTTCTGCTGTTCGGGTGTTACGATAAGTTGTCCGATAGGCATAAGGATTTTATCAAACTTTGCTTTCATGGAGTTTCTCAGTTGCAGACGACGGGTACCTTTCAGTGCGTGTACTCTTTCATCGTTCGGCAGATTGATGGCGATCGTCTTACTGCCGGCGTTGCAGTCGCCTGCATAATACACGGCATCGTATACGTTCAGGTCGGACGATGTACCCGGAACAAATGTCTTGTATTCTGGTGCACAAGGCAATTCTTTCTGGAGAGCCGGAAGCATGGCTACAAATTTTGCAAGGTCTTTGCTTCTAGCTTCGTCTTTCAACAGGATAAACGACTCGTATGAGGCTTTGGTTTCCTGGAACTTGTCGTCGTAACTTTCAATAGGACCTGTCACAAAATCTATTTTGCTGTCTTTCATGTCCATCCATGCAAGGTCGCTTTCCAGATAGTCATCTGTCTTGAATGCCTCGATACGCTTCTCAAGATAGTTTTCCAGCCCCGGATCTTCTGCCAATGTCACTGCTTTCTCCAGTAAAGCACAGATACGTCCTATTTCTTCGGCATAGGCTTCATGATACCAGACACTTTTTAATGAACCATCTTCGTTTCTGCGGATAACGGTGTACCATGAATTCTTGTTAGCGTCTTCGAATGCGTCGAACTCCTCTGCTGTAATGTCATGCGGATAGTAGTTACATACAGCCGGTTTCTCGCCATAGCCGGCCAGAAACGGTTTGTTATTGTCAAGACGATCCCAAGCCCCATAGTGAATCATGGCAAACTCTTTTGCATAACTGTCAGTGATGGTATCGAGCTGGCTCTTGTCACCAAAAGTCTGCTGCCAGAAAAGATCGTCGGTGATTTCTCCTACCTGAAAGAATATTTTTACCAACTCTTTTTCCTTGTCATTCAGATTGTTTACAAGGTCGGATTTCAATTCTACATGAGCATACTCCTCAACTTTTGCTTTCATAGGAGATTCCTGCTGTTGGGTACTGCAAGAAAACAATGTTGAGGCTACAGTTGCAACTCCCAACAAAGATGCCGAAAGGTTAATCATTTTTTTTCTCATAATCGATTGTTTATTCTTTGGTTTGCGAAGATACGAAAAGTAGCTGACAATACATTAGTTTACATAAATCTCATCCACAAAAATAAAGGCATCTCCACCTGGCCAGGTGTGCCATGAGGGGAGTTTAGGAGTGATTTTGCCAACTATCCTGACATAGCGTGCCTGTTGTGTGTCGAATGTCAGTTCATGGCGATAGATACCGTCAGGATCGTCTTTCTTTAACACAGGTTTTGAACTTTCTGCCACTTTGGTGAAATGCTTTCCGTCGGCAGAACACCATACTTCCATACCTGTGATGTCCATTACGGCAGATCCGATTGCTACATCGGTACGGAATGCTGCACTCGATACTTCTGTTTCCTTTCCTAAATCTACTGTAGCATTTAGATCGCAGAGGAAGCCCAGCCAGCGGCCGGTATTGTAACGTGTATCTCCAGTCAGTCCGTCGGTCAGTATGGAAGCTCCTTTGTAAGTATAGGTAGGACTCGGCTGTCCGGCCAGCGTTACAGGGCAGAATGTAGCTTTGTTTACACTGATCGTATCACACACTAAACTGTTGTCTGTTTCTCCCGGCATAATAACCTTTGCCTTAAGTATGGCATTGCTGTTTATAGTGAACGGTTCCTTATAAAGTTGTGATGCTTCTGTAGGTTCGCTACCATCCAAGGTATAATATATCTTTCTGTTTCCAAGAGTATTCAGTCGTATGCTGAGTTTACGGTTCAATGTATCATTCTCGTAATCGGATGTTACTTCGAATGCTCCTTTATGGTAGCTCAGACCATATTTGTCATATCGCTTGATGATGTTGAACATACGTAAAGCAAATTCATGATAATCTCTGTTCTGCTTGTCAAAACCGTTCCATGTAATTTCTGCGAGTGCGGCAAGTCGGGGCAGCAGGCGGTACTCTATCTGCTCCATTGTTTCTATGTCTTCGCTCCAGAGGCAAGCTTGAATACCTTTAATGTGTGCAGCATCAGTCTCGGTCATATCGCTGAGGATAGGATTAAAGTCATATACTTTTCTTATGGCATTATCTCCCGGCAGATTGAGTACATCCATTGCGCTGAAGTAAAGTTGTCCGCAAGGAGTCATGATTACATCGTATCCCTTTTTAGCCGCTTCTGCACCATATTCCGCATTTCTCCATGCCATAACAGTAGCATTGGGTGTCGCTCCTCCGGCAAGAATCTCATCCCAGCCTATAATGCGCCGTCCGTTTTCCTCAACAAATTTTTCCACTTCGGTCATAAAGTAGCTTTGCAGTTTGTCCTCTGCTTCATACTGCTTGGTATCTTTCCATCCTTGAGCCTTGATAAGGGCCTGACATTTGGGACATTCCTTCCAACGGTCGCGCGGACACTCGTCTCCACCAATGTGAATGTAGCGTGAAGGGAACAGTTGCATGACTTCTGTCAATACATCTTTCACAAACGGCAAAGTCTTGTCACTTCCTACGCACAACACATCCTTGTGTACACCATATTCTACAGCTGTTTCGTAGGGTCCTCCGGTACAACCGAGTTCCGGATAGGCAGCCAGTGCCGACTTGATATGTCCAGGAAGGTCTATCTCGGGTATAACTTCTATGTATCTTTCGGCTGCATATTTTACAATTTCCTGAATATCCTTTTGCGTATAGAAACCGCCATAAGGTTTTCCGTCAGTCCCTTTCACACCGTCTGTACGCAGTGATTCCTTTCTTTTGGAGCCTATTTCGGTGAGTAGGGGATACTTCTTTATTTCTATTCTCCAGCCTTGATCTTCAGTAAGATGCCAGTGAAATACATTCAGATTGTGTAGTGCCATAAGGTCGAGATACTGTTTCACTTGCTCTACGTTGAAAAAGTGACGTCCTACATCGAGATGCATGCCCCGGTATGCCAAGCGGGGATAGTCTTCGATGTTAGTCTGTTGGAAAGCAATTTTGTCGCTTGCCTCTACAGGGGAAGCCTTACGAAGTGTCTGTACCCCATAGAAGACACCTGCATGCGATCCTCCGGTTATGGTGATACCGTCGCTGCTTACGGCGAGCCGGTAACCTTCAGGATTTTTTATGCTTTTGTCTATGTTTAGCGTGATGTAATTTTTTGTTGCCTCTGTCGATGTGGCGAGGGTATAACCTGTACATTCGTTGATGTAAGCGTTCAGGAATCCGGCAATGGTCTTCATTTCATTGTCATTTTCGGGAGTAACAATGACGGTTCCTTTGTCCAAAATAAACGGCTTAGTCTGTGGCGTTACTTCGGTATGCTGCGGCAGCGGGATAATGGCATAGTCGGCAGTTCCTTCCCGTATATCTCTGCAAGAAAAAAGAGTTACTGTAACTGTTGCTGCGAGTAAGAATGATTTTAAATTCATATGTTATCAGTTAAAGGTTATATACGTTCTTAATAATTCTCTATACTTATTGTTTTTGTCTAACTCCAGATAAACTTTTTCGGAGCCGTTTGAATAATAAATTTACCTTCTAATTGTTAGTCGTAACTTTGGGCTACTTCTTCAGTTTTTTGTTGTCCTTACGACAACTATATACATAAGATTGTATACCTTATGTTCATATCGTTTTTTAATGTTTGGTACGTAACTACAAATATAGAGAATTATATAATTATAAATATTCTTCTTGTTATCTTTCTGTTTCCAGAAAAATATTTCTTTGATGTCTAATACTGGAGCTGTTTCTGATATCGCTATTCTCTTTATTACTACTTTTGTAATAAAAAATAATTATGGATAAAATAATCAGTTCTATAATAAATATACTCAACATTGATGACGAAATTCTAACTAAGTTTCTTGGTTATCTTCATCCAATGACTGTCCCTAAAAAACAATATTAATAAGGCCTCTCATTACAGATGAAAATGTATATATAATTGAAAAAGGAATAGCTCGTTCCTATGTAATGATTAATGAAAAAGAGGTCACGTCATGGTTCAGTAAAGAAGGTGAACTGATATTTTCAACTAATAGCTTTTACGGAAAAACAGAAGGATATGAAAATGAAAGGGTACAGATTCTGGAAGACTCATTGCTTTACTATATTAAAATTTCCGATCTGGAGGAACTCTGTTTTCAGCATATTGAAATATCTAACTGGCTTCGGTTGCTGCATCAAAAGGCATTTGTGGAAATGGAAAGGAGGCTTATATATCGTTTATATATGTCTGCAGAAGAACGCTACAGAGATTTTTATGCCAAAAACCCTGAAATATTTCAGCGTGTAAACCTTAGCTTTATAGCCTCGTATCTCGGAATATCTCAAGTTACATTATGGAAATTGAGAAAGAATATTAAGTAGTTAAAGAAATGGTCGGTTGTAGCGGTACTTATTTTGTATCGTATCATACAAAAATATAGTTTTGTGGTAAATTATTGAAGTTTTATAAAAGATATGCTACCAAAGTTACCAGCAAAACAGCCGAGGATAGTATGGCTTGATGTACTCAGGCTATGTGCCATATTTATGGTTATCTGTATTCATTGTTCTGATCCGTTTAATGTTTCTCCAGAGGCGCGCTCCAATCCGGATTTTAATTTGTGGGGAGGCATTTATGGTTCTTTTCTTAGACCATGCGTGCCATTGTTTGTCATGATTACGGGTATTCTGTTGTTGCCTGTAAAAATGTCTTTTGAAGACTTTTATTAAGAAAAGACTTCTCAGAATAGCTGTTCCATTTCTTTTGTGGTCTGTTTTATACAATCTTTTTCCATGGCTAACCGGAGTTCTAGGCTTGCCGCAAAGTACGATGTCCGATGTATTTGCTTACGCACCAATTGACGCGTCGCAATCTTTCAGTGATGCAATCAAAAATATAGCTCTTATTCCTTTCCAATTCAATGTTTATACAGTACCGATGTGGTATTTATATATGTTGATAGGGCTTTATCTATATATGCCGTTCTTCTCTTTTGGGGTGGAACAGGCAACGGTTAGGCAGAAAAAGATTTTTTTGATGTTTTGGTCTTTTTCTCTTTTCTTACCTTATGCTTATTCTTTTTTTTCGCCCAACCTTTTAGGTGTTAGTGCTTGGAATACATTTGGTACACTTTATTATTTTGCAGGATTCAACGGGTATTTACTACTTGGAAATTATCTTGTCAATGATGTAAAGGAATGGAAATGGTGTAAGACAATTATTTTAAGCTTACCTGTGTTCGCTATAGGATATATTGCTACATATATAGGCTTTAAAACGATGACAGCTAATCCGGAATGTTCGGAGCAGGAAATGGAATTATTCTTTTTATACTGTTCTCCTAATGTCGCTTTAATGACATTAGCATTTTTTCTTGTTATACGTAAAGTCAGAGTAAAGTCGAAAAGAATGATTCTTATGCTTGAGAATATTACAAAATGCGGCCTGGGAATTTATATGATACATTATTTTATTGTAGGGCTTGGATATGCTATAGCTGATGCCTTAGCGATTCCGGTATTTTTACGTATTCCTGTTACAGCCGTTATTGTTTTTGTTATTTGCTGGGTATTTGTTTCTGCTTGTTACAAGTTTGCTCCGAAATATTCAAAATGGATATTCGGATGAGGAAATGGCTTTAATGTTAATCTTATGATGTGATTTTAATAGGGGGTATACATTTGAATGGTCATGATATAAAATTTACTTTTTGTCAAAATGAAATTTAAACTTCTCTACAATCGTAAAATCAGTAGGGGATATCATATTTATTATAGATTTGTTATTCTTATACATGTAAGCAAGTTTCGATGAAAGGTATTTTTAATTATATACGAATATCTGTCTGTAAATGTGGTGTGAATAATAGTATGTTTGATATAGGTAACATTTTTCTTATAGCATAATGATAGTTTTTGAATGGGCTGTCTGAAGCTGAAATTAGATTGAGAAATCTTAAATTCTAGTTTGATTTCTATTTAAAAATAAGATATGCCGGGGTTTTAAATAAAACAACAGGACGTTTTTGTCAACTTATCAGGATGTTTTTGATGAAATATCAAGGTGTTTGGATGCTTTTAATTCTTAATATAAGTACACTTATTTAACTGTTGGAGAATATTAGATTGTAATATGAATAGTTACAAACGAAGTTGACATTAACATTGCGTTCTATTTGACGAAAATCTTCAGAATGTGCTGATAGAGAAAATAGATTAATTTGACAGATTTGATACTCAATTGGTTGCTTGGTTGCCTTTTTGATATATAGCGTACTGTTTGATAACTTGGGGGGATTATTTTATAGATAGAGTCTAGTTTTTGTAGCTAAAAAATTATGTAATTTAATTTTCACAACAAGAGTCTGAGATTTTTTCTTTTGCGAGAGGATTTTATTCTTTTCAAATTTTCTGCTACAGTTTTTGTAGATAGAAAATTTCTGTAGCAAAATTGTAGCAGAACTTGACTAAGATGTGATTTTTAATTATGCTGGGGATGATTGCAAAATGGCACTATAAAATAAAAAATACGAGATTCACTATTACTAAATCTAATAGCAGGTTTAGGCTGTCTATTTTTATATTACTCCAATTCCTGCTTCAATGCTTTGATTTCTTTCTCTTCTTCTGATAGTTCTTCTTTAATAAGGTATGTTTCTGGCATCTTTCTATGTACCAGACCATTCTCTTTTGCTTTTAATAATAAGTTATTATCAGAACTAATCACTACAATGTTTTGAATGTCATAACCGGATTTAAGTGCTGATAATATAAACCAATCATCATTTATGTCTTTATTAAAATCTCCGCCTTCAAAACACTCTTTTGACGAATCTTTACATGTTTCAATTATGAATTTTGGCTGAAAGCCTTTAATTTTACAACGTAGGGCAGTGCCCTACGTTTTGAATACCCCATACCAAATACGCCCTGAAATACGGGCATTGGCCTGTACTATATAATTTAAGGCTTTCAGCCAAAATATTTCCGTGCTTGTCAGGATTAATTTCAGTTCATTTTCTAGCCTTTATATCCAGCTTCACCGGCTTAATCATATTCTTAGGATCAAGGATTGTATCCAAATCTTCCTGAGTAAGAATTCCTTCTTCAAGAACAAGGTCGTAAACGCTTCGTCCTGTTTCCATTGCTTTCTTTGCAATATAAGTTGAGTGATCATAACCAATATACGGATTCAGAGCTGTTACAACACCGATACTGCGCTTAACTTCATTGCGGCAAGCTTCTTCGTTTGCGGTGATTCCGTCGATACACAATGTACGCAAAGTATCGAAACCGTTTATCAATAAATCAATAGATTCGAAACAGCATTGTGCCATTATCGGCTCCATAGCGTTGAGTTCCATCTGTGATGCTTCGCCTGCCATAGTTACACAAAGTTCATTTCCCATGACCTTGAAAGCAATCTGGCTCATAACTTCAGGTATTACCGGATTTACTTTTCCCGGCATGATTGATGAACCCGGCTGACGTGCAGGAAGATTTATCTCTCCGAATCCGCAACGCGGACCGCTGGCAAGTAATCTCAAGTCATTACATATCTTATTAATTTTAACAGCTACTCTTTTCAGTGCAGACATATAACCCACCATACATGAAGTGTCGGAAGTCGCGCCTACCCAATCATCGGCAAGACTTACTTCCCAACCTGTTATTTCCTTCAATGCTTCGATAGTCTTTTCAGCATAACCCGGTTCGGAACATATTCCTGTACCAATGGCTGTTGAACCCATATTCACAACAAGGAAATCTGCCGCAGCTTCGTTAAGATGTTTTATTTCATTTCTCAGGATACTTGCAAAACCATAGAAAGTTTGTCCAAGTGTCATCGGCACGGCATCTTCCAGCTGTGTGCGTCCCATCTTTATAATGTGAGCAAATTCATCACCTTTTTTCTGCAAAGCTTCAATCAGAGCTTCAAGATGCGGTAAGAATTTAAGATGGCTTGCGTAAAGTCCCATGTGGATAGCTGTTGGATAAGCATCGTTGGTTGACTGCGAGCGGTTTATTGTGTCGTGAGGTGAGCAGAATTCATATTCTCCAGCTTTCTTTCCAAGATGCAATAATGCTATGTTAGCAATTACTTCGTTGGCATTCATATTGGTACTTGTTCCGGCTCCACCTTGAATCATATCCACCTGGAACTGGTCGTGATATTTTCCGTCGAGAATATCTTTACATGCAGCTTCGATGCTTTTCAGTTGTTCGTCGCTAACTAAACCTAAAGCGTTGTTAGCTTTTGCAGCAGCAAGTTTTGTATATGCCAGTCCGTGAATGAAAAGAGGATAATCCTGCAATTTGAACTTACTTATTGAGAAATTTTCAATACCTCTCAGTGTCTGTATTCCATATAGTGCGTCTGCCGGAAGTTCTCTTGTTCCCAGCAAATCATGTTCTGTTCTTGTATTTTTGATATTTTCCATAAGGCATTAATATTTAGTTGTTATTATTATATCGCAAAGATATAAACTAACATTATGTAAGCAAATATTATTGTGTTAAATAGTATTTTTATTGTTTTATATAGTGGCATAGGGTATAAGTAATGTGTTTTGCTTACAAATTGTGTGCGTAAATGTAATATCTCTTGGAGCAGAAAAAGCTATATTCCTATATGAATTTTGGCTGAAAGCCTTTAATTTTACAGCGTAGGGCGGATGAGCAATCATCCTAATATTGGCAATCCTTTTAAGAATGCCAATAAAGCGGAATTTAATGCGAGAATGAATTGTAATTCCACTTATACAGATGTAATGCTATACCCAAAAGAATAGCATTGTATTTAAGTAATATTTAAATACTATTTAAAAAGTATATATAAAGCTAGGGGATAATTAACCTCTTAGCTTTTTGTATTTTTAAGAAGAAAAATCACAATTCGTTTTGGGGAATAATCACATTTCGTTTTGAGGCTTGTAATCGTTACTATTTTTACAGGCTGATTTTTAGTAACGATTTAGTAACGGAACTTTGTCAGAAGTAGGCATTTTAGTGGGTCAGTAGAAATTTCGTGGGGATTATTTTTTATACTCGTAAAGTATTGCTTACTTCGCATTATGAAAAACGATTATTTGAACATGCTAGCCAGCCTCGTGTTGCCGGCTCAGATATTAGATTACTTTCTTATCTCTGGAGTTGAACAAACCTCTCAAGAGATTCATATTAGTCTGGATGAAAAGATGAATCCCAAGTTAAGCAATGACGAACATTTTGAATCCAAAGGTTTTATGGAAGCTGTTAATGTGACAGACTTTCCCATACGGGACCATAAGGTAATCCTCAAGATCAGACGTCGTCGTTGGACGGACTTGCGCGCAGGTAAAAGTTTCAGTATTCCCATCGACCTCGATGTTGTAGCCAAGGGAACCAGATACTCCAAAGAATTTGGGGCTTTTTTAAAAGAAACGTATGGAGACATCCCCAGTGACCTGCCGTACGCTTGAGGAATTCTATCATATAGATGGTCATACATTTGAAAAACAGTACAAGGAGGTTCTCAGCGGATATCGTAATTGGGAACAGTTATCCCATGCCGGTGAATGGATGCTGTTTCCGGAAAATATGGGACCGTATCTGGCGATTGACGAGACCTCACTCTCCAACGGTGAACTTTACACCTTTGTAACCAACCGTGATGCCTGTACGAGAGAGTGCTCCCTGGTAGCTGTCGTGGCAGGAACTAAATCAGAGGATGTAATAGCTGTGCTGCAACGAATTGACGAGGAAAGCCGTTATGCCGTTAAAGAAGTGACACTTGACCTTTCAGACTCCATGCGCAAGATTGTACGGACTGCATTTCCTGAAGCCAGCCGTGTAATAGACCGTTTTCACATTCAGAAATTAGCTTGTGATGCCGTGCAGGAATTACGCATCAAACACCGTTGGGATGCCATACAGCAGGCCAATGAGGAAATGGAAGAAGCTAAGCGGAAGAACGAAGATTATGTCCCATACCGATATTCCAATGGCGACACCCGTAGGGAATTACTTATACGCTCCCGGTATCTGCTTTTCAAGTCAGCTGATAAATGGACGGAAAAACAGAAGCAAAGGGCAGCAATCCTATTTGAGGAATACCCTGACATCAAAAAGGCATACGGTTTGTGCCATTCCCTGCGGATGATTTTCTCTAAGAACACCATAAAGGACGCTGCACGTTTGGCTATGGCACGATGGTATAATAAAGTAGAAGAAGCAGGGATGCATTCTTTTAATGTCATTGCTGCTACTTTCTATGAGCACTATGATGAAATACTGAATTTCTACAACCATCGTTCTTCAAATGCGATGGCAGAATCGTTCAATGCAAAAATTAAACTGTTCAGAGCAAATCTAAGAGGAGTAGCTGATAAGAAGTTCTTTTTATTCCGCATTGCGAAGCTATATGCGTATCCCCACTAAATTTCTACTGACCCATTTTAGTGTCTTTCGATTGTTCGTCGGATAAATAAAAAAAAGTCCCGTAAAACATTGATTTTACGGGACTTGTCTATTTCTTTCCTCCTAATTTCTTAGGTCGTTGCGGAAGCTGGGGGATTCGAACCCCCGGTACGGTTACCCGTACGGCAGTTTAGCAAACTGCTGGTTTCAGCCACTCACCCAAACTTCCAAATGTAGCGCATACGGGAATCGAACCCGTGTTTCAGCCGTGAGAGGGCCGCGTCCTGGGCCACTAGACGAAAGCGCCATATCTGTAGAAACTAAAAGCGGAAGCTGGGGGATTCGAACCCCCGGTACGGTTACCCGTACGGCAGTTTAGCAAACTGCTGGTTTCAGCCACTCACCCAAACTTCCAAATTTATTGTTTCTGCTTACGTTTTCTCTCAAACGCGGTGCGAAGATAGATGGATTTTTTGATTTGTGCAAACTTTTGCGATACTTTTTTTATGCCTTCTATGGTGTTGTTTCGATAGTTTTCTGATTCTAAACTGATTAAGATTTTTATTTTTTTCTTTGAGTCGGACTGCTTGTCTGTATTTGTCGGATGTATTTTAATTTTTCAAAGGTTGGGATTTTTATATTCATTTTTGTAACTGTTGCAAATTGATAATATCACTAATTTTAGGTATTGTATAATTAGGCTTTATTGACTATCTTTGCATTCGGTTTTCAAATAGAGTAAAAACTAGATTAAATTATCAATTATGGCAATGAATTTTAAAGAAGGTCGTTGGAACCATGAAATCAACGTTACCGATTTCGTAAAGACTAACATTACCCCTTACGAAGGCGACGCCTCATTTTTGGCTGGTCCTACCGAACGTACAAAGGCTGTATGGAACAAGTGTCTGGAAGCTTTGGCTGAAGAACGTGCAAACAACGGAGTACGCTCGCTCGATCCTTCTACAGTTTCTACTATCACATCTTTTGCAGCTGGATATATTGACAAGGATAACGAAGTGATTGTAGGATTGCAAACTGATGAAGTGTTACGCCGTGCCATCAAACCTTTTGGAGGTATTAAGGTGGTAGAAAAAGCGTGCCGCGAAAACGGAGTAGAGGTTGACCCTAAGGTAAAAGATATTTTTACCCATTATCGCAAAACGCATAACGATGGTGTATTTGATGCATATACTGAAGAGATTCGTTCGTTCCGCTCTTTGGGATTTTTGACTGGATTACCTGATAATTATGCTCGTGGACGTATAATCGGTGATTACCGTCGTTTGGCATTGTATGGTATTGATCGTCTGATTGAGGCAAAACAGGACGATTTACGTCATCTTACAGGTCCTATGACTGATGAGCGAATCAGATTGCGTGAAGAAGTGGCAGAGCAAATTAAGGCTTTGAAGGAAATAAAAGTGATGGGACAGCAGTACGGACTCGATTTGAGTCGTCCGGCTACTACTGCACAGGAAGCTGTTCAGTGGGTATATATGGCTTACCTGGCTGCTGTGAAAGAACAGGATGGTGCTGCAATGTCACTTGGTAATGTTTCGTCATTCCTTGATATTTATATTGAGTATGATATGGCTCACGGAAATCTTGATGAGTTGCATGCTCAGGAGTTGATTGACCAGTTTGTCATTAAGTTGCGTATGGTGCGTCATCTTCGTATGCAGGCTTATACGGATATCTTTGCCGGTGACCCGACTTGGGTAACGGAATCTATTGGTGGACGTTTTAATGATGGCCGTACGAAAGTCACAAAGACTTCATTCCGTTTCCTCCAGACTCTTTATAACCTGGGTCCTTCTCCAGAACCTAACTTGACTGTTCTGTGGAGTCCGCAGTTGCCGGAAGGATTCAAGGATTTCTGTGCTCGTGTGTCGATTGATACATCATCTATCCAGTATGAAAATGATGATTTGATGCGTGAGGTACGTAATTCGGATGACTATGGTATCGCATGCTGTGTGTCTTATCAGGATATAGGTCGTCATATTCAGTTCTTCGGTGCACGTTGTAATCTGGCTAAAGCTTTGTTGCTGGCTATTAATGGTGGACGCTGTGAAAATACAGGAACACTGATGGTGAAGGATATTCCTGTGCTGACGGGAGATGTACTGAACTACGAAGAGGTGCTGGCTAACTATAAGAAGGTCTTGAAAGAAATGGCTCGTGTGTATAACGAAGCGATGAACATCATTCACTACATGCATGATAAATATTATTATGAAAAAGCTCAGATGGCATTTGTTGATACAAATCCGGTTATCAATCTGGCGTATGGTGTAGCGGGTATGTCTATTGCTGTCGATTCACTTTCGGCTATCAAATATGCTAAAGTTACCGCTAAACGTAATGAAATCGGCCTGACTGAAAGCTTTGATATCGATGGCGAATTCCCATGCTTCGGTAATGATGATGACCGTGTAGACCATTTGGCTGTCGACTTGATTTATTATTTTGATGAGGAATTGAAGAAGCTTCCGGTATACAAGAATGCAAAACCAACATTGTCTATTCTTACTATTACTTCAAATGT
This sequence comes from Phocaeicola coprocola DSM 17136, assembly GCF_000154845.1. Lineage (GTDB taxonomy): Bacteria > Bacteroidota > Bacteroidia > Bacteroidales > Bacteroidaceae > Phocaeicola > Phocaeicola coprocola. The sequence goes on from NZ_DS981487.1 coordinate 34,330, forward strand.
GATGTATGGTAAGAAGACTGGTGCAACTCCTGATGGACGTGCAAAAGGTGTTGCTTTTGCTCCAGGTGCTAACCCGATGCACGGACGTGATAAGAATGGTGCTGTCGCTTCTTTGAGCTCGGTTGCTAAATTGCGTTATCGTGACTCACAGGACGGTATCAGTAATACGTTCTCTATTGTTCCGAAATCGCTTGGTGTAGATATGGAGAATCGTGTAGAGAATCTTGTTACAATGATGGATGGCTATTTTATCAAGGGTGCTCATCACCTGAACGTAAATGTGCTGAACCGTGAGATGCTGGAAGATGCTATGGAGCATCCGGAAAAATATCCGCAACTTACGATTCGTGTTTCCGGATATGCTGTCAACTTCATTAAATTGAGCCGCGAGCATCAGTTGGAGGTTATTTCTCGTAGCTTCCACGAACGTATGTGATTTTTGTAATCATTACTTGATATGTAAAACATTTGTCGTTCTCCTCGCTGAGCTGGGCGGCAAATGTTTTTTCTTTAATTAATATTGAACAGATGATTAGAGTACATTCATATGAATCGCTTGGTACGTACGATGGTCCGGGGATTCGCCTTGTTGTCTTTTTGCAGGGCTGTAATTTCCGTTGTTTGTATTGTGCCAACCCTGATACCATTGATGCAAAGGGAGAGAGTAAGGAAACTTCTCCTGAAGATATTTTGAAGATGGCTGTCAGTCAGAAACCTTTTTTCGGAAAGAAAGGGGGAATTACATTTAGTGGAGGTGAACCGACTTTTCAGGCTAAAGCGCTGATTCCATTGTTTCGGATGTTAAAGGAGGAAGGTATTCATATCTGCGTTGATACTAACGGGGGTATCTGGAATGAAGATGTAAAAGAACTCTTTTCACTGGCAGACTTAGTTTTGCTTGATGTGAAAGAATTCAATAATGAACGTCATAAGACTCTTACCTCACGTAGCAATGAGCAAACACTTCGTACGGCGGCATGGCTGGAAGAAAATGGAAAACCATTTTGGCTGCGTTATGTACTGGTGCAGGGCTATAGCTTCTTTCGGGAAGATATTGAGGCGTTAGGAGAGAATTTTAAAGATTATCGCATGATACAACGGGTGGAAATTCTTCCGTATCATACCTTAGGAGTACATAAATATGAAGCAATGAAGCTGGAGTATAAACTGAAAGGTGTGAAACAAAATACGCCCGAGCAACTGGAAGAAGCCCGGACGTTATTTGAAAAGTATTTTGATACAGTTTATGTAAATTGATTTATACGCTCTGAATATAATCTTTCGAGTTATTTGTCAGCCTGATGCATGGTGTTTAACTTTGCATCAGGCTTTTTTATTTAGCGGTTATTCTTTTGCAAATGGATTGCATAGGCCAAGATGACAATAAAACAAAGCAACGGAACGATAAAGCCTGTAGCTGTGCTTATTGTATCTGCGATGTATCCCATAATTATGGGAGCTATGGCTCCTCCTACAATACTCATAATAAGATAGGAAGATGCGCGTTTAGTATGTTCACCTACACCTCGTATGGCAAGTGCGAAAATGGTGGGAAACATAATAGATTCGCATAGGAGGCAAAGAAAAAATGCTCCTACCGATATGACTCCCATACCTAACATCACTAAGATCATGGCTAGAATAGCTCCTGCCGCCATATACGTTAATAAACGTTCGGCACGGATGAATCCCATCAGCCAGCTTCCTCCCATTCTGCCGGCCATAAAAAGTCCCATGCCGACAAATGACAACCAGAGGGCTGCCTCACGTGCGGATATACTGATGTGCTCTGTCACATAATTGATGAAGAAACTGTTAATACCTGTTTGAGCTGCAACATAAAAAAACAGAGCTATCAGTCCGAAGGTAAAATTGCGATGCTGCCATAAAGAACTTTGCTTATTGTTTGCAGTTTCGACTGGCTCTTCGGCAAGTGTAATTTCAGGCAGATGAATGCGTGAGAAAACAATTGCTACGAGCAGAACTAATATGCCGATGATGGCATAGGGGATAGCAACACTTCCGCTTCCTCCATCTGCGGCAAAGAGGAACAAGCCTCCTACCAGTGGGCCGCAGATCCAGCCCAGTCCATTGAATGATTGTGCCAGGTTTATTCGTCTTTCGGCGGAGTCTTTATCGCCTAACACCGTTACATATGGGTTGGCTGCTGTTTCTAGGCAGGTTAATCCACATCCGATAATAAACAGTGAGAGTAAGAAAAATTCGAAAGACATGATCTGTTCTCCGGGGATAAACATGAGTGCACCGATGCCATAAAGCAATAACCCAGTGACAACTCCTGCCCGATAGCCATGACGACGGATTATTTCTCCTGCTGGCATGGCCATCAGAAAGTAACCCCCATAAACTACCGCTTGTATAAGTGCTGAATGAGTTTTTGAAATACTTAATGCATCTTGAAAATGTTTGTTCAGCACATCCAGAATGCTATGTGCAAATCCCCATAAAAAGAATAGTGTAGTGATAAGTACAAACGGGACGAGGTAATTTACCCCGTCGGCCGTTTGCACCAGTCCTATTTTTGGTTTCATATGTTTTTGTTTGATAGTTATTAACTACGGCTTACCTCCAGACCTTTATTGGAAAGGCTCATTTCTACAAAACGGGCACGGTCGTTTGGCGGGTTCTGGGTAAGTATTTTACGAATACGCAAGGCGGCTTCAGGGTCTTTGGCAACCATGTATAGATAGCCACCGCCTCCGGCTCCTGGAAGTTTATAACCCAAACAAAGATCATCTATCTGTTGGGTAATGGCCGCTACACTGTTAGGATTGGTTCCTGAATCGAGTGCCTGATTCTGTTGCCATGTTTTGCGTATTAATCTTCCCATTTCCTCGAAACTGTTTCGCTGGATTGCATCGTATAGATCGATGGCATGTTGTTTCATTTGTCCCAGTAAATTCAAGTGCTCTGTAGAATTGAGGAACATGCCACGTACGATTTCTGCCAAAATACCTTTTGCGGTACGTGTGATACCTGTATAGTATAATAGATGACATTTTTGATATTCATCGTGTGTAAACAAGTGTTCTGGCAACCAGCGTACCATTGGCTCCTGGTTCCATCCGGGTTGTGTCTGCAAGAGTTTCACACCTTGAAGCACGCCTCCGTATTGATCTTGCCATCCGCCTCCGGTTGTAAGCAACTGTTCTAATATCAGTGTACGGCTTCCGATTTCGTGTTTGTCCCAGTTTAAGCCACAAAAATCGTTTATTGCTCCTAATACAGTAGAGGCTAGGATAGAGCTTGTTCCTAATCCTGAGCCGGCTGGAATAGCAGACAATAGTGTTACTTCTATACCAGCTCCGAATGAACGTAATTTTTCTTCCAGTGAAGTACATCTTTCTGCCGAGAAGTCGGGATGGAAACCTGCCAGTACTAACGCTGCCTTAGGAATAGAGAAGGGAGAGCCTACTTTATTGAATGTATGTAGTTCATCGAAAGTGGTGATAACTTCCATTGCACCCAAGTCGATGGAACGAAGGATGATTTTATACTCATTACAGGGTTTGACATAGACTTGTAACGGGGGTTGACCGTTTAGCTCTATTGCAATGTTTACCACGTTTCCTCCTTCCATCAAACTGTATGGAGGGGTATCTGTCCAACCTCCAGCTAAGTCTATACGTACCGGACTGCGTCCCCATACAATCTGGTCCGGATACACCGAAAGACGAGGGTGCTGTTTATGGTCGACTGTTGAAGTAAGCCCTTCACGCATCAGGCTGAAAGCTTTTTCTTCTTCCCGTGCTATTTCTTCTACCAAATGGCCGTCTGAATCACGCAGTTGTAATGTTCGTGCACGGAACATTGCATCGCTGATACGGGTCATTAACGGTGCAGAGGAGGGAAGGGGAGCGGGTAATTCTAATTGATGATGTGCATATTCTTCGGCTGCTTCTTGCAAATTGAGCTGATAGAATACACTGCGTTCATAATTTTTAGCCAGGGCAGTCCAGCTGTTTTTACGGAAAGCTTCACGCTGCTCTGTCAGACGGCGCAGATTGGCATAAGCTGAAATCTCATCGGCTGAAACTTTTTGTGCGTGTATCCAGATATCTTTTCCCTCGTTCAACTTCGGCTCGTCTGTCATCCAACGCATGACAATTCCAAGTTCGTCGACAGATGTACATATCGGGAATATGCGTGCAGCCTGAAGATCATGGTTACATGCTATTTCATCAGCTGTCAGACCACGGTCTGATAACCATTTCTGAACCGGTATTCCTTGATATAAGGTTGAATCATCTTTCAGACTGCCTTTGAAAGCGTCATTAAATCCATAGGGACGGGCCACATAATTACTTTCTCCCATCGGTATGACGTCGATACAGATTCCCTCAGGAATATTGATGTGCCATTGATTGACAGGTACTCCTGTTATGATATTGCGCTTATGGAGTGTCCAGTTTTTACTTATGCAACTGTTTTCTATCCATACCTCTGAGTTTTCGGATGTCAGTGTATAGTCGGTCAGTGCATTTTGCACGAAGATAGCCGGATGAGGCTTTACTTTCTTGTGCATAATTGCTCTCTGGTCGATTACGCAATTTTGTATTGCCAGTGTAGACGAAATCATCTCCCGGCTTGTTCCATAGTGATGAAATTCACCACCCGGCAATGGCAGGATTGCTACTGTAAGTTTGTTTATTTCGGGATCGTTGATACGAGGATGGCTGCCTAGAGCTGGTCCGAAGTCAGAATACATATCGTAGAAGCCGATTGATCCATCCTCTTTGAGTGAACGTTTTACCATTAACTCTACAGCCCGGTCACTTAGCAGCCAGATGCCAATATCCATCAGAAACAGATAGTTTTGCATCAATGCTCCTAATTCATCTACACTCGGCTTTTGAAGCATGAAGTCCAGCTTTTCGGGAGTATTGCGTGATGAAACAAATACACCGTGATTCTTTGCCAGTTCAGGATCTACCCACAGTCCGTAACATACAACGTCTGCATCGGGGATTTCTTGTAAGGCTTGTTCTGCACGGATATATACATCTCCGCTGGCAATAAGTGTATGCAATTTCTCCGGGGCTTTCTGCATGATTTGCTCATACAGGGGAAGCTGAAGTGACAATAAGTTTTGTGTAAGCTTTTGACCACGTCCCCAGCGGAAAACTGGGATTGGGGTAAGTATTTTACCGGAAGGAGCATATGAGGGCAATCTCCGACTTTGGCCGCCGGCGTGTAGCAGGATACGTTTTTCGTGAGCAAGCCATTCTGTGAGTGGAGTAGTGTCACTTTCGCTGTTTTTGCATGCTTGTAATAACCATGCAGTTCCACCACCCGAACCTAACTTTGAACCTACCGGATCGGATGTACAGAACCATTCTTGATGGTTGGCATGCTCTATATCGTGAAAACATTCCACCAGATTAGGTGGAAGCGATAAAAGTTTCTTCATATTGGATTATGTCGTTTGATGATTGATGCAAATACCTTTCAGATACCATTCGTAAAGGCGATGTATTCCTTCGTCAATTTCTACTTTGTGATGCCAGCCTAAGGCATGAAGTTTAGAAACGTTGGTAAGCTTACGCATTGTGCCATCAGGTTTTGATGAATCCCATTGCAGCTTGCCCTTAAAGTCTATTTCTTTCATGATTTTTTCTGCAACTTCACGGATTGACAGCTCTTTTCCTGTACCTACGTTGATGTGGCAGTTGCGTACTTCTTTTGCCCCTTCTGCATAGGTATCTTTGAAATCGACATTTAATAATACATGTACGCTGGCGTCTGCCATTTCCTCACTCCATAAAAATTCGCGTAATGGCTTGCCTGTTCCCCATAAAGTAACGGCTTGAGGGGTAATGCCGAATTTAGCCAGTTTATCAAGAATTTCCTGGTCTGTGCAGTTGCCGTCTACACCTTCTACCGGACGCAGGTTGATATCTTTTCGTACAGCTTCCCAGTTATTCGTATTCAAGCATTTAGCAAGATGGATTTTACGGATCATTGCTGGCAATACATGACTGTTTTCCAGATGAAAATTATCATTAGGACCATACAGGTTGGTTGGCATAACAGCAATGTAGTTCGTGCCATACTGCAAATTGAAACTTTCACACATTTTCAGTCCGGCTATTTTGGCGATGGCGTATGGCTCATTAGTATATTCTAACGGAGAAGTAAGAAGAGCTTCTTCTTTCATTGGCTGCATCGCTTCACGAGGGTAGATGCATGTACTGCCTAAAAACAATAATTTCTTTACCCCGTGACGGAAACTTTCACCTATTACATTCTGCTGAATCTGTAAATTGCGGTAAATGAAATCAGCGCGGTATTGCAGGTTGGCCATAATTCCTCCTACATGTGCAGCTGCTAATACTACGGCATCAGGCTGTTCTTTGTCAAAGAACTCTCGTACTGCTATCGGATCCAACAAATCAAGCTCTTTATGGGTACGTCCTACCAGATTGGTAAAACCGCGTTGCATCAGATTATTCCAGATGGCAGATCCAACCAGACCTCGGTGTCCTGCCACGTATATTTTTGAAGATTTGTCTAGCATTGTGATTCTCTTTTTTAAAGTAGGAACGCGAACTTAATCACTAAGTCCGCGCCCCAAATTCATTTTTAATGAATTTATCGGTAAAAATAAAGTAGTGTCTTTTGCAGGAAATGACACTGCTATATTGATTTATAATGCAATTTTTTTACGAATTTCATATCATGCTCTACCATGATACGGACTAATTCTGCAAAAGGCGTTTTGGTAGGATTCCATCCCAAAAGAGTCTTGGCTTTCGTTGGATCTCCTAAAAGTTGTTCTACTTCACATGGGCGGAAGTATTTGGGATCTACTTCAACTAATACTCGTCCGGTTTCACGGTCAATACCTTTTTCGTCTACTCCACTACCTTGCCATTCAAGTTCAATACCTAAATAGTGGAAAGCTAGTGTACAGAATTCACGTACGGTATGCATTTCTCCTGTAGCAATGACAAAATCTTCAGGGGTATTGTGCTGTAAAATAAGCCACATGCATTCTACATAATCCTTAGCATAACCCCAGTCGCGTTGTGCATCTAGATTACCTAGATATAACTTATCCTGAAATCCTTGTTTAATGCGTGCTGCAGCCAATGTGATCTTTCGTGTAACAAAAGTTTCTCCACGTCGTTCTGATTCATGATTGAACAAGATACCGTTTACAGCAAACATTTTATAACTTTCACGGTAGTTCTTTGTTATCCAGAAACCATATTGCTTTGCTACACCATAAGGCGAACGGGGATAGAACGGTGTGGTTTCCTTTTGTGGAACTTCCTGCACTTTGCCAAAGAGTTCTGAGGTAGAAGCCTGATAGATGCGACAGGTTTTTTCCAAACCGCAAATACGTACAGCTTCCAATAAGCGTAACGTGCCTATGGCATCGGCTTCGGCTGTGTACTCTGGTACGTCGAATGATACTTTTACATGGCTCTGTGCTGCTAGATTGTAGATTTCTGTAGGATGAATATCACCAATAATTCGGATAAGCGAACTGGAGTCTGTCATATCTCCCCAATGTAGGTTCACCAAACGTGACTGTTTCATATCGCGCACCCATTCATCCAAGTAAAGGTGTTCGATACGTCCCGTATTGAACGATGAAGAACGGCGTAAAATACCGTGCACTTCATATCCTTTTTCTATAAGGAATTCGGCAAGGTATGAACCGTCTTGTCCGGTAATACCGGTTATTAAAGCAACTTTTCTCATAAATAAAACTTTACTGAATAGGTTTTTTTATTTCTCAACACAAAGATATGTCAAAAAAGCTGTATTGCCAAGTGCGGTTTATATTATTTCCATATTATTCACGTCTTCTTGAAATTGGATTTTTCGGCAAATGGCTCTACGATTTATTTGTTTGCGTACCCAGTGTATTCCCTTTATTTTTATTAAGTTATAAAGTACGATAGGTAAAATCTGTTACATGCACTTCACCTTCACCTCCTGCATATATGCCAGGACGGAGAGAGAGGAATTCTCCCAATGTATTGTGATGGTAGCCTTGCATGTCAAATCCCCATGGATATTTGTGCCATGTCTTACCGTCGGTGCTGTACCATCCGGAAATAATGTTGTCATAATTGCGTAAGCGTACCCATAAGCGGCATTTTCCATCATTTACGGTTATTTCCGTTTTGGGCAGGCTGGTATGTACGGCTCCACGGCGGTAACGAAGAAGTTCACCGGGACGGAATCCTAACCCAAAATGCATGTCTTTATTGTAGTAGATGACTAATCCGGCTGAAGCTTCTGCATTATTCAGTTCAAGGCATGCTTCGATTTCATACCGGTGATCACCTGCACGTGCAAGAAGGGGAGAGGCATCTTTGGGACTTTTACCTTTTGCTTTCAGTGTGATGAGTTCTGGAGTGATATGGAAGCGTGCGGAGAAGTTTTCTCCGGCTGCTTGCCAGATAAAATCTTTCGCTGTACGCAATGACGGACGTTGAGGCTCCGGCAATGGAGCGGGTTTGTCTGTGAGATGTAGCCATCCGTCATCACCTATAACAACTTCACGTGTTAAAGTTTGTCTTCCTAACGTAAGATATCCTTTCTCATATCCATGGAAAAAAAGCATCAATTTACCTTCTGGAGTATCAACTACTGATCCGTGTCCTTGACTCCACCAGGTTTCTTGTGGTGACTGAGCTCGTAATAATGGATTCTCTGGCGCATTTTCCCAAGGACCGTGTACGCTTTTTGAACGTGCCTGTACTACCATGTGTCCTGTAGGAGGTCCGGCAGTTCCACCTTCAGCCGCTAGTAGATAATACCAATCATTGATTTTTTTCACATTCAGGCCTTCTAATGAGAAGCTTTCTATATCCCATTCTTCAGGTATCTCCCAACCTTTATAGATGATTTCAGGCTTACCTGTAATGGATAGTCCGTCGGCGCTTAATGGATGTAAATCGCCTGCGCTGAGTAATAGATATCGGTTACCTTTTTCATCCACTACATGCTCAGGATCTATTCCTCCTACTTTCAGATCTACAGGTTTACTCCATGGACCTTCAGGGCTGTCTGCCCATGTAACCATATTCGTTTTTTCTCCTTTTTCATTGCGGGTCGGGAAATAGATATAAAAACGGTTGTCGTACACACAAATATCAGGAGCCCAAATGTCACCTGTATATTCGGGTAATGCTGCCGAGCAGGGAGTCCAGTCTGCGAGATTTTTTGAACTGTATACCACTAGTCCCGGAGTGTAGATGAATGACGAATGTACCATGTAATAAGTGTTACCTACGCGTACTACTGATGGATCTGGCATATCGCCTTCCAACAGGCGAACTGTTGTTGAAACGGGCTCGGTTTTGTCTTGTTTTTTCTGATTCTCCGTAGCTGTACAACTTGTAAATAAGGCTGCAAGCAGAAGAGCATAAATGCTGGTTCTCATAGTTAATAAAATTTGTGTTAAGTGTTATGTTTCGCAAGTTCGTCAAAATAAGTGAAATATCCAAATATTTAGATATCTCAGGTAAATGTGTATCGATAAAATCAGGCGTTGAAGAAAAAATAACAGTAAATTTTGGAAATTCCCAATTCTTTTCAGAATCGGTAGGTAGTTTTGCAATAGAAAATTAAACGAAAACAAATAATAACTCTTTAAAAACTTATGATTATGAAAAAGTTAGTATTTTTCTTGGTGTGTTTGTTTACAATGCAGGTTGTAGTGGCTGACAATGATAAGCCTGTCACTTTTGAACAGCTTCCTCAAGCGGCTCAGAGTTTTGTAAAAAAACATTTTGCAGACCGTAATGTGGCTTTCTCAAAAATGGATAAAGATATATTTGATGTTACTTATGATGTCATGTTCGTTAACGGTGATAAATTGGAATTTGACAAGCAGGGTAACTGGAAAGAGATGAAGTGTAAACATGGTTTGGTGCCTGAAACTGCAGTTCCGGCACAGATTGTAAAATATGTAAAAACAAATTATCCAGAAGCGAAAATCTTGCAAATAGAAAAAGACCGCTATGAATATGAAGTAAGATTATCGAATTTTTGGGATTTGAAGTTTGACTTGAAATTTAATCTGATTGATATGGATCGTGATGACGATTAAAAAAGGAAGATAATTTTAAAGTGGCATGCCTCCTCTATAGTATTAGAAAGCATGCCACTTTTTTTAAGGTTGTTTTTAGTATAGTTCTTTGCCGTAAGAGAACAGCCAATCTGCATCTTTCAATAGCGGATGGTGTTTGTCTTTTTCTGAAAGAATTACTTTCTCGGCAGGAATTTTCCAGTCTATGCCAAGAGCAGGATCATCCCAGGCAATAGCTCCTTCACTTTGAGGTGCATAGAAATTATCGCATTTATACTGGAAAATAACTTCATCAGTCAGCACGCTGAATCCATGTGCAAAACCACGTGGTATAAAAAATTGACGGTGGTTTTCTTCTGTCAGTTCTACTGCTACATGCTGTCCGAATGTTGGAGAACCTTTTCGGATGTCAACTGCAACATCAAGTACAGCTCCTTTTACAACGCGGACTAGTTTGCTTTGTGCAAAAGGTGGTTTTTGGAAGTGTAATCCGCGTAAAACACCATAACTTGATTTACTCTCATTGTCTTGTACAAAGCGTACGGTACGTACCTGCGCATTGAAATCTCTTTCGGAAAAAGATTCAAAAAAATATCCTCTGTCGTCCTTAAACAGACGGGGCTCAATGATGACTACCCCGTCGATTGCTGTTTTGATAACGTTCATCTTTCGTATAATCGTTTTTTAATCGTTTAGTCCCAATTCGTCTATTACTTTCAGCAGGTACTGACCATATTGGTTCTTTAGCATTGGTTGTGCCAGCTGACGCATCTTCTCAGCGGTGATCCAGCCATGACGCAAAGCTATGCCTTCCAGACATGCTACTTTTAGTCCTTGACGTTTCTCTATTACTTCAATGTAGGTGGATGCTTCGGCTAGTGAATCGTGAGTACCTGTGTCAAGCCATGCAAACCCGCGGCCTAACGTCTGTACTTTCAGTTCTCCGTCGGCAAGGAAGCGTTGGTTTACTGTTGTAATTTCCAGCTCACCACGTGCCGATGGTTTTATATTTTTTGCCACATTTACTACTTTGTTCGGATAGAAATAAAGTCCTGTTACGGCATAATTAGATTTCGGATGTTCTGGCTTTTCTTCAATGGAAAGGCAATTTCCAGCCTCATCAAATTCAGCAACACCGTAACGTTCCGGATCACTTACCCAATAACCAAATACTGTTGCTTTGGCTTCTTCTTCAGCTGTTCGTACAGCTTCTTTCAGCATAGCGGTGAATCCATTTCCATGAAAGATATTGTCACCCAATACCAGGCAGGCAGCATCGTTACCGATAAATTTTTCTCCAATAATGAATGCTTGCGCCAGACCATCGGGTGAGGGCTGTTCTGCATATTCAAAATGAACACCGAAATCGCTTCCATCCCCTAATAGACGACGGAATCCCGGAAGATCATGTGGAGTAGATATAATAAGTATTTCCCGGATTCCGGCAAGCATCAGTACCGAAATGGGATAATATATCATAGGCTTATCAAAAATAGGGAGCAGCTGCTTTGAAACTCCTTTTGTGATGGGGTAAAGGCGGGTACCTGAACCTCCTGCTAAAACTATACCTTTCATAATTCCTTTGTTGTGTATTTCTATTTCTATGCAAAGTAAAAAGTTTTTCTTATATTGGCAAAGTTTTTGGATATAAACTCATTATATATTGGATTTTCCGTATTTTTGTAAAGCTAATGAATTTATTGCACAAAAAATAAAGTTGAATGAATAAACGACATTATCTGGTAGCAGCCATGTGTCTGATGACGTTGGCGGCATGTACACAGAAAACAGAATTGCCTGAGAACCCGAAAGATAAAGAAGAATACCGAGATAGTCAGGGAAATAGCTGGATTTACAATGCGATGCTGATGCGTTGGGCACTTATGCCTTCTCTGACTAATGGCTTGAGTACCACTCATTATTATTATCCGAAGTCTGGTTCATGGACCGATGCCAATGGCTCTCGTGTGAATCCTCCTTCGGGAGTGAAAGTCAGCCCATCGGGTACAAGTAAATCGAAATCGAGTGGGAATGTATTTGGTACTACCCGCCGCTCATATAGCATTCACGGATAAATCAGGAGCAGATGGAAAGATTCAATATGACCCCTCGCTCTGATTATAGGGAGAAAATTGAAGCTATTGGGTTCGATTTTCATGGTGATTATTGGCGTGAGGAAGCTTATTACCGTTTTACTCCCGCAGAAATAGAGCGACTTGAAGAGGCGACAAGAGAAGCCTATCGTATGTATTGTGAGGCTGCTGAATACATTATTTCAGAAAAGCCGGATTTTATGGAGCGTATGTTGCAGATACCTGCTGAGGTATGTGAACGCATCTGTGAGTCCTGGAACCGGGATGAATTGAGCTTGTATGGACGTTTCGATTTTCTGCTTGACGAGAAAGGTGTTCCTCGTATTTTGGAGTTTAATGCAGATACGCCTACATCCCTGCTCGAAGCGTCAGTCATTCAGTGGCAGTGGAAAGAAGAATGTTTTCCTGAATGTGACCAATATAACGGTATTCATGAAGGTTTGGTTCAATCGTGGAAAGATATATTCCCTGCGGGAAGCAATATACACTTTGTCGGAGCTCTTGATGACCATGAAGATACTGGAACATTACAATATCTGGCAAGTACTGCTATGGAAGCTGGATATTCTACACGTGTGCTTGACATTAATAGCATGAATTTGCAAAATGGTCTTTTTTATGATCCTTCCGGTGAATGTATTCAGAAATGTTTTAAACTTTATCCTTGGGAATGGATGATTGATGAAAGCCCGGATGGATGTCTGGCTCAGGTTGAGTGGCTGGAACCAATTTGGAAGCTGGTGATGTCGAACAAGGCTATTTTAAGTATACTGTATGAATTGTTTCCTGATTCTCCTTATGTATTACCCTGTTATTTGTCACGTCCGCAGCAAGGAGTATTTTGTAAGAAACCAGTTTTCTCGCGCGAAGGGCACAATGTAAGTGTGGTTGATATTCGTCAATGGGAAGAACATGCGCTTCTGAAAGAGACAGAAGGTGATTATAATACGGGAGCTTATGTATATCAGGAATATGTAAAGCCTGTGGCTTATAGCGGACGATATCCTGTCATTGGTTCATGGATAGTGGGCGGAGAGCCTGCCGGAATCGGTATTCGTGAAAACCGAACAGAAATAACCGACAACCTCTCCGAGTTTGTTCCACATATTATTTCATGCCTCTAGCCTTGTAGATGCGTTCCTTTGCATTGTTGATGCTTTGGAACTTTTCCTCGGCAGCCTTGCGAATGTCTTCTCCCAATGTTGCTACACGGTCGGGATGGTGTTTCAGCGCAAGGCGTCGATAGGCGGCACGGACCTCGTCGTCGGTAGCCGTAGGTTCTACTTCCAGAACTTTGTAAGCTTCCTCTAAAGAATTGCCAGACAAGTTCAGCATAGACTCTACCTCTTTGGCTGACAATTGCATAGACTGTGCAACTTCTTTTAAAGCATCTATTTCGGCGGCGCATACATTTCCGTCGCTGCGGGCAATTTGTGCCAGGAAGCTCAGAAGTTGCAAACGTTCTTCATAACTCATGTTGGCAGCAATCTGTGCTCCGCATTCGCGGATGGTATTCTGAAAAGCATAAGGATTGGTTGCTTCCATACGTTTGCGCTGTTCGAATAAGTTAAGCAATATCTGCTCTCCTTCGGCTACAGCGTCTTCTCCAAAATTTGTTCGCAGGAACCGCCGTACAAATTCCATTTCGCTATGCATGATTTTTCCGTCTGCGCGAATGATGTACGAAGCCATGACAAGCAGTGAGAACAAAAAACTATTTCTCTGTCCGGTATATGTTTCATTGCCGGCATCCATATTTTCAGGAGCGTATGCAGCTTTGTCGAACAGTGAACCGATTGCATAACCTGCAAGTGCACCTAGCGGTCCCATAGCCATAAAGCCCATGATGCCGCCAATCCATTTTCCTAATTTCATATTTTCTATCTTTGAGTTTGAGTCGGTAAAGTTAGTAAAAACAATGCATATTCTATAAAAGAATGCAGGATGATATTTCGCTGATATGTAGAAAACCTTTACATTTGCAGCATGATGAAACCACAATTATTAATTGGAGCAGCTACTTCAGGTAGTGGAAAAACGACTTTTACGATGGGACTGTTGCGTGCGCTGAAAAAACGTGGCTTACAGGTACAGCCATTTAAATGCGGTCCCGATTATATAGATACACAGTTTCACGCAATAGCATCTGGACGACTTTCGATAAATCTTGATACTTGGATGATGCATCATCATCACATGCAGCGCATCTATAATTTATATGCAGAAAATGCAGATGTATGCGTGACAGAGGGAGTTATGGGCTTGTTTGATGGTTATAGCCGCGATAAAGGAAGTGCAGCCGAGATAGCAAATCTGCTGAATTTGCCTGTTGTATTGGTTATAAATGCACGGGCAGCAGCTTATTCTGTTGCTCCGATGCTATGGGGATTCAAGCATTTTGCACAAAAAGTGAAGATTGCTGGAGTTATATTTAATCAGGTTTCATCGGCTTCGCATTATGCTTTTTTGAAGGACGCATGTACAGATGCTGGCATTGAAGCTTTAGGTTATATTCCTTTTGCTGATGAGTTGTATATTCCATCCCGTCATTTGGGACTTACGCTTACAAGCAAGTCTTCGATGAATGACGTAGCAGAAAAAATATCCATCCTGATAGAAAAATACGTTGATATAGATAAGCTGATTAGTTTATGTCAGGCTGTATTTCCATGTCCTTATACATTACCTTATGTATCGGAAGAAGGTATAAATGAGGTTTTTCAGCGGAAAATAAGAATTGCAGTGGCCAGAGATGAGGCTTTTTGTTTTACGTATCATGAAAATTTGAAGCAGTTGTCGAAATGGGGGCATATAACATATTTTAGCCCCCTGAGAGATAATAAACTTCCAGCTGCTGATCTGGTTTATCTGCCTGGAGGCTATCCGGAATTATATGTTCGTCGTTTACACCATCGTAAAGAGATGATGCAGCAGTTGCGGACTTATGCAGAGCGTGGAGGAAAAATATTTGCAGAATGTGGTGGAATGATGTATCTGGCACGTACGCTTACCGTCAAAAAAGGTAAGATATATGATATGGCAGGTATTTTACCCATAGACTGCACGATAGAGCATCCTTCTCTTAATTTAGGCTATCGGGAAATGAAATACAAAGGTGTGTTGCTTCGTGGGCATGAATTTCATTTTTCCATGACAACATCTTCTGACGTTTTGCATTCGGTGGCACAATTGTACGATGCTTATGGTTCTGAAGTCAACACCCCTTTGTACAGATATAAGAATGTTATAGCCGGATATACTCATTGGTATTGGGGAGAAACAAATCTTATGCAATTATGGGAATAGCTTATAGGTGAATTAGATTTTTCGGATGATACGGGCTGGTACACCTCCCACAATCGTATTTTCGGGAACATCTTTTGTTACTACCGCACCTGCTGCTATTACCGCATTGTCACCTATGGTAACACCTTGTAGAATGGTAGAGTTGGATCCAACCCATACGTTTTTTCCAAGTGTGATAGGGGCAGGATATGTTGTCTGGCGGTCTTCTGGGGCTAATCCATGATTTAATGTTGCAAATACCACATTATGTCCAATCTGGCAACCATCGCCTAAAGATACTCCTCCGTGGTCTTGAAAATGACAGCAGGCATTAATGAATACATTTTTCCCCACTGTAATGTTTTTACCAAAGTCAGTATAAAATGGAGGGAAAACTCTGAAAGATTCATCTACAGTTTTTCCAAAAAGGCGTGATAATAAGTGTAACCATTCTATTTTCCGCCTTGACACGCATGTTCCCTAAACCTACCTTTGCGCCGTAACCCTTAAACAACAATGATTATGGCAAAAGAAAAAGTAAACTACCAGGAGGTATATGACCTCTATCAGTTATGCAGTGAGACCAAGGATCTTCGTGAGTTCTGTGCGGATTATGGAGTAAATTACGACAAGTTCATGAACTGGCAGCGTCATCAGCTATGGAGCGAAAAGTTAGGCAAGACAGTCCAGGTTGAGCAGCCCAAGGTTGCCAAAGTCCGGATAACCGGCAAGCCTTGCAACAGTCCAACCGTAAAGTTGGAGGTGAAACAACCTGAAGGTGAATCTCCGATTAAGTGGGTAAAACTGCAATTGCCATCTGGTTCCCCATTGTTCCTAAGAAATACCACAGTTCTT
>NZ_DS981486.1 GCF_000154845.1 Phocaeicola coprocola DSM 17136
GATAAGGTAAGAACTGTACCAGTCTACAAGATTCTTCCCGTAGCTTTCCAACGTTGCGTTATCAGGTGTCTGTACAGAGCCCAAAGTCATACATTCATGGTTGTCAACGTCTATAACTCCAATACCGGTTATTTCCAGTCCACGTTTGTATTCACCGGCACAACCGGACCAGAAATAGCCAATCCACGGCGTTTTGCTGCCTGATTTTGGAATGAAAGACGGATCAACGGCTATCGCCTTGCGACCACCTTTAAGGTGTTCCCTGATGATGGCTTCATTGAAGGAAAACCAGTCAAAGTCATCATTCTCAAAATTGTTCCGGTATGTCTGTTCCGAGAAACATCCATATCGTCCCATTTGAAGGAAATTGACGCGGTTAGGTATAGCCATGAACAATTTCATTGCATCCATGAATACTTTCTGAAAAGATTTGCTTATATTTACAACTGATTCGAGAGCGTTTCTGCACTCGGATTGGTATTGCATAAGGAGTGATTCTTTAGTCATAATTAAAAGTGGTGGAATACTTCTAATTTACTAATAATCAACAAATTATGCAATACTTTTCTGTTGGTTTTCAGCTGTTTAGCATATCTTTTTCATCCCTTTTCTTACTCCTTGACGATTCATTCTTGACAGTATTTCAATGATCTCTTGAATATATTTTTGAACCGGATTATGCCGATTCTATGTTTAATTTTAATTTATCGGTAAAAATTTACCGAAGTATTGATTGATTAAAATAAAACGAAATGCCTGAGTCCACAGGCGTGTAACACGTAGAAACACCTAAATACAATCTCTCACCCCCGAGGGGTCATCCCGGTTACAGATGTGAATGTTGCAGTGCGCCCCATTCCGACCATCATTGTGATATGAAGAGAGTATTTGTTCATGTATTATTGTTTTGTTGTCGGCAAATATAGTAACATTTTTCTTCAATCAAACATTTTTCAACTATTTTTTCGCATAAAAAGTAGAAAAATTGGGACAAAACGTTTATTTCATCACTAAACCCATCCTCTTTTCATAGAAGGCACATTTATTTATTCACAATAAACAAACAGACATATTAAAGATGAAAATAAAATCCAAATAAGTACAAGTAAATAGGCTTTATATCAGACATTTATAAAGAAATCGTTTCTTTCAGTTGTTTTCGCTATTTTCTGTTAATTAGTTCTTTTTGGGTACATTTTTGTTCCTTGTTTGTTTCTTGATTTCGGTTTTAATTCGTACATTTGCATACGAAAAAGAACGAATGAAAGAATACGATTATGCCACGAATAAAGAAGCCTAAAAAAGTAAAAGAGCCCATCCGTCTTCGGATGAAGGATTTGTCCGATGGCAGCAAAAGTCTGTATCTGGATATATACCGCAATGGCAAGCGGACATATGAGTACCTGAAGCTGTATCTTATCCCGGGAACGGACAACAATACCCGTCGGCAGAATGAAATAACAATGGCCGCTGCGAATGCCATCAAGTCGAAACGCATTATCGAACTGACCAGCGGCGAAGCCGGTATCGTGAACCATACAGATAAGGTTTATCTGCTGGACTGGATGCAAACCTATTTGGAGTACCAAGAGAAACGCGACAAGAAAGGCATCGGTCAAATCAAGGCCGTTACCCATATCCTGAAAGAATATGCAGGGGAAAGGTTTTTGTTGGATCGGGTTGACCTCGCTTTTTGCCAAGGCTATATCGACTACATGCTGACGACCTTCCGCCCTAAAGGAAAGCCGATAGCAGCATCTACACGCAATACCTATTATCAGATATTCAACGGTGCCCTGAACGCTGCCGTCCGGGCTAAACGGTTGTTGAGAAATCCGTTTAATGAAATGGAAAAATCGGAGAAGCCCAAAATGCCGGAGAGCGTGCGGTCCTATATGACCATCGAAGAGGTACGGGCGTTGATTGCCACTCCGGTACAGGATGGGAGGGTTAAAAACGCCTATCTGTTTTCCTGCTTCTGCGGACTGCGTATCAGCGATATTGTCGGCCTGAAATGGAAGAATGTCTTTGTCGATAACGGCCAATACCGTCTGGCGGTGGCTATGCAGAAGACCAAAGAACCGATTTACCTGCCACTCTCCAACGAGGCGTTGAAGTGGATGCCGGAGCGTGAGGACAAGGCGGCGGATGACCATGTGTTCAGCTTGCCTTCAAACATCAACCAGTATCTCAAGCCGTGGGCCGAAGCGGCCGGAATCACCAAGCGTTTTACTTTTCACACGGCCCGGCACACATTCGCGACCATGATGCTGACGCTCGGTGCGGATCTCTATACCGTATCGAAGCTGCTTGGTCATACCTCCGTGAGAATGACACAGGTGTACGCCAAAATCATCAACCAGAAAAAAGACGAAGCAGTCAATTTGGTCAACGGGCTATTCGACTGATGTAGTTATACATGTCAAATTCAATTTACAGGTAAATATTTCCGGCTTTTCTCCGACTTTTCAAATAGTCGAAGTAATGCCACTATTATAATAAGTATAAACCCATAAAAACAATTCGACATGAAAGGACAAAACAACAGGTCCTCTCTTTTTTTGAAGGGAGACCACATCTGCACCACTTCGCTACGGAACAGGATGTAGCGGAAGAATTTTACGAATTGCTCTCCGAAGCGAGGGAGCTTTATCTTCAAGACGTCATGGCAGGCGGCAAACGGTATGGCCGCTATGTGGATGACTTTATAAACAGTCACCGGTACATCGACTGCAACAGTGCGGTTTGCAGGAATTGCCATGAAATGAACATCCATATCATCAGAGGGCTGTTGATCGATTGCACAAGTCTCGTCAAAAGCCTCTTTACCGCAGAAACATTTTCTTTCGAGGAGTGCATGGCCTTGAAACGAAAGTACGACATTGCCGGAGTATGGTTCGGCTCTTCACGTATAGAAGATTCCAGAAACGATCCACCTCTCTCCTTCGGTTGTAATTTTTCCCGTGAACAGATGACAGGTATTGTGGCTTGCGCCAACGCTTATCATCTGTTTTGCGTTTCCACACTCCGCATCGAGGACATGGAAGCGCTTTTTGCCTGCAAGAAGGGCTTCTGCATACGTGTGAACAATATCCGCCATGTGGCGGTCCTGTTCGACGCGTTGCTCGAAAACACCTTCATCCTGCCTCACTGGCAGTCGGTTCTCGACAAGGGGCGGTTCCTGTTGTCCAAAGACGGCACAAGATACGTTACCGCTTCAAGCCTCTCGTCCGCCCTGTCTGCGGCGAGGAACAACATTACATCGGCAAACCTCGGCATACGAAAAGCCGTCAGCCGACTGAAAATATAACACGAAGTGCCAAAAAGCCAAGTATGTGAAAGATAAAACAGTGACAATTGCCGTGATACGTGCATAGTATCACGCCGGTATTTCCGGCTGTCCGGTTCACATCACATAACTTTGACCTCCGTTAGCGCGCTGCATAACGGAGGTAACTCTCCATTGTCTAATTTTAACATGTATTTTATGCAAAACAGAACAACATTCATGGAGCGGTTGAGCGAACGGCTGACCGCCATAGAAGCGGTTCTCAAGAAGTTGGAACCGGTGGAAGGTCTGTTGGAGCGTGTGGCTTTGCTGGAAAATACCATTTACACGACCAAGAAGGTCTTCACTTTTCAAGAGGCGTGCATGTATATCGGCGTGTCCGAAAGTATGTTGTACAAACTCACATCGAACAAGGAAATCCCGCACTACAAGCCTCGCGGCAAGATGCTCTACTTTGCGAAGGAAGAGCTGGACGCGTGGCTCTTGCAAAACTACGAACCTACGGTGGACGATGCCATGCGTATGGCGACGGAAGTGTCCGCAACCCAACCGTTCTTTAACCAGAAGCGCTATGGAAAACGAAAAAAGAACTGACCGTAACTCGTGGGCGGAGCTGGACGAGAACCGCCTGTCGGATATCCTCACGGCATCGCAAATAAAGGCCACGGACACCTACGAGACTCCGCCCCAGATTATATGGATTGACAACTCCACCATAGCGACGCTCGGTAATTTCAGCGCTTCGACGGGTAAGGCGAAGGCGAAAAAGACGTTCAACGTCTCGGCCATCGTCGCCGCGTCGCTGGCGGGCCGGCAGGTCTTGAACTATCGGGCGCACCTGCCCGAAGGCAAACGCAGGATTCTGTACGTGGACACTGAACAGAGCCGTTTCCATTGCCACAACGTGTTGGAACGCATTCTCCGCCTGGCGGGGCTGCCCACCACGACGGACAACGAGAATCTCGATTTCATTTGCCTGCGGGAATACACTCCTGCCGTCCGTATCGGGGTTATCGACTATGCCCTGCGTCAGAACAAGGGGTATGGGCTGGTCATCATAGACGGCATCCGCGACCTGATGCTCGACATCAACAGCACCAGCGAATCGGTGGAGGTCATCAACAAGATGATGGAGTGGTCGTCGAAATACGACCTGCACATCCATTGTGTGCTACACCTGAACAAGGGCGACAACAATGTGCGCGGGCATATCGGTACGGAAATGAGCAATAAGGCGGAAACGGTGCTGGTCATCACCAAAAGTGCGGAGAATCCCGTTATCAGTGAAGTTCATGCGCTGCATATCCGCGAGAAGGAGTTCAAACCGTTCGCCTTTTCCGTTGATGACGAAGGGTTGCCGGTCATGGTGGATAACTATTCGTTTGACGGCAGTGTAAGACCGAAAGCCCGGAGCAGCTTCATGGATTTGTCCATCGAACAGCACCGGGAGGCACTTTCCGCCGCTTTCGGGGACAGGCCCATCAAAGGTTTCGAGAACGTGCTGCAGGCCCTCATGGCTTCCTATGAGGCTATCGGGTTCAAACGGGGACGCAGCGTCATGATAAAACTGCTGCAATACCTGACGGAAAACCTGAAGCTGATCGTCAAACGGGACAAGCTCTTTTATTACGATGTGACCCCGACCGAAGCCCTGCTTTTCGACGAAGAATGCGAGGAAGCGGAAGGTGAAAAATAATTTAGTTTACTTTGGTCCGGGTATATATAGGAGAAAAACCAAAGTAAACTGTTTTTTGAAAACAAGTGAAAAGAAAATGACATGACCATAGCGGAAGCAAAACAACTGCGTATCGTGGACTATCTCGCCAGTCTCGGCTACCATCCCCAGAGTGTGATATCAAAACAATACTGGTATCTGTCACCGCTGCGCGATGAACGCACTCCGTCGTTCAAGGTCAACGACCGGCTCAACGAATGGTATGACTTTGGCGCAGCGACGGGCGGCGACCTTGTGGAACTGGGCAAATACCTGTACCGGACGAACAGCGTGAGCGAAGTGCTTGCCTGTATCGGGAGACATGAAAATGCTGCCCCGATACAAAGAGTGCGGATTCCGGGGACAACACCCCGTCCCGTCGAAGCTGACATGAAGGACGTGCTCGTCGTGCCGTTGCAGCACCATGCGCTACTCTCGTACCTTCATTCCCGTGGAATCGACGGGGACATCGGCCGCATGTTCTGCCGGGAGGTCCATTATGAATTACGTAAACGGCGCTACTTCGCTCTTGCCTTCGGCAACGCGGCGGGCGGGTACGAGGTGCGCAATCCTTATTATAAGGGCTGTATCCGGTGTAAGGACATCTCTGTCATCAGGCAATCTCATGGTGAAACACAGAACCGTGTTTGCGTGTTCGAGGGCTTCATGGATTTTCTCTCTTACCTGACGCTGAAACAGGCGGGTGATGATACGGTCTGCATCGACGCACCTTGTGATTACCTCGTGATGAACTCGGTGAACAACCTGAAAAAAGCATTGGAACACTTGCAGGTGTACGAGGAAATCCACTGTTATCTCGACAATGATCTCGCAGGGCAGAAAACGGAAGAGACCATCGCCGGCATGTATGGCGGGCGTGTACGCAACGAAGCACCCCGTTATCGCGAATACAAGGACCTGAACGATTACCTACGCGGAAAGAAACGGTAAGGCATCATCGTTACCCTTTCCCTTGAAAGCTCTCCTCCCGGAGGGCTTTTTTTATGCCCGATTTTTCTGCTTCGATACCTCAAAGTATGAAATTAAAGTTCAATTTTAGTGTTTCAAACTTATTTCTATGTAATAAAATACTGTTTGATATAAAGAGTTTTTGTTACATCAAATATAATATTTTTCTTTGCAACCGTACTTTCAAAGTTCAATTAAAGTTTAATTTCATACTTAAAAACAGATGGGTTCATACTTTATATTCGCCCTTGTACTGACGGTGCTGTACATCGTCTATTTCGCGGTCAATATCATCCGTGACCTGTATGGAAAGAAGGGAACGGAGAAGACTGACGAGGAAGTTTTCGACCTCGGTCCGATGGATTCCACGGAAGAGAGTGTCGAGGTTTCGGAGAACGAGACCGGGTTCAAAATCGGAAATGAAACATACGGCACGGAGACTGTACCTGCCGCTTCGCCTGCCGCCCAAAACGGCGACACCGGGAAAAAAGATGGAACAGCCAAGGATCGGCTCGAACGGCTGAAAGCCAAGGCAGAGGCACAGATGGAAAAGGTCGCACCCTACCTGTCCGACGGCTTTACCGACGAAGAGATGTATAAGGCAATGATTTCCAAAGGACGCTTGGACAACCGTCCCAGCCTGAAATGGAGACCGGTCAAAGATAAGCTGTAAGATGTCGAAAACGAAGAAGATACTATGTGCGCTTTGTTCCATCATCCCCTGTTCGGCTCTGGCGAAAAGTGGCAGCGTGAATTACAGTTGGGGGGCGGATGCGCTGGCGACGATGCACGACTACGTGGTAACGATGATGTTCTACGTCCAAGCTCTCTGTTGTGCCATCGCCGGGATTTGTGTGATTGTGTCCGGATTCCAGATTTACGTAAAGATGAACACGGGCGAGGACGGTATTACCAAGTCCGTCGTAACGCTTGTGGGCGCGTGCCTGTTCCTGATCGGTGCCTTCCTTGTCTTTCCTGCCTTTTTCGGCTATCGCATATAGAAACGGGATGCAGGAATGAGGTGCCGCCATAACGATTCGAAAGAACTGCAATACTTACCCTAAAATAAATAATCATGTTTCAAAAAACAAAAAGACAAATGAAAAGAATGTTTTCTGCTAAAAAGGTACAGATGCTCACACTGATGTTGCTGTGTGGCACGACGGCCGTCATGGCCCAAAACTCCGCAGGCGATTACTCCGCCGGTACGACCGCACTGGCGACCGTGACGGAGGAAATCGCCAAGTACGTCCCCGTCATGGTCAAACTGTGTTACGCCATTGCCGGTGTAGTGGCTATCGTAGGCGCTATCTCGGTGTACATCGCCATGAACAACGAGGAACAGGACGTGAAGAAAAAGATTATGATGATCGTTGGCGCATGTATTTTCTTAATCGCTGCCGCACAAGCACTTCCGATGTTCTTCGGTATCGGCGCATAACCCTCCCGCACGATGAAAGGCAAGGACGAACGCTATCCCGACTACCCGCTGTTCAAGGGCCTGCAACGGCCTTTGGAGTTCATGGGTATTCAGGGACGCTACATCTACTGGGCGGCGGGCGTTGCCGGCGGAGCCATCGTCGGATTTATCATCGCCTACTGCCTCGTGGGTTTCGTGGCCGGACTGGTCGTGCTGGTTGCGGTCGTCTCGACGGGTATTGCGCTTATCATGCTCAAACAGCGG
This sequence comes from Phocaeicola coprocola DSM 17136, assembly GCF_000154845.1. Classification (GTDB taxonomy): domain Bacteria; phylum Bacteroidota; class Bacteroidia; order Bacteroidales; family Bacteroidaceae; genus Phocaeicola; species Phocaeicola coprocola. Next base: position 7,657 of record NZ_DS981486.1, read on the forward strand.
AAAGGGCTGCATACCAAGAAAGACGGTCGCGGAGTGTATATCTACGCCCACTCGAAGAAACTGTGAGAAGAAAAGAAAAACCATCACGGGCAACGTGTGGTCTTGTTGAATGTTGAACGCGGGCCGGCCGCCTGAAATCCGGGTGGACCGGCCTTTTTTATTGTATTTTGAAATGACCTTGTACATCATTCTACTTTTTATCGCCTTGTGTGCCGGCATGGCCCTGTCGGTCTATGCGTTCGGTACCGGAGGCAAGCGTAAGCGTATCTTTCAGGACATCTATTTTTCTGTGGAAGATACGAACGGCGTGGGCGTGCTGTACACCAAGACGGGCGAATATTCAGCCATCCTGAAAATAGAGAATCCCGTGCAGAAATACTGTGCGAACATCGACAGCTACTACGAGTTCACGCACCTTTTCACCGCCCTCGCGCAGACGCTCGGCGAAGGATATGCCCTGCACAAACAGGACATCTTCATCCGGAAACAGTTCGAGAACGAGACGGGGGACAAACACGAGTTCCTCTCATCGGCCTACTTCCGTTACTTCAAGGGGCGTAACTATACGGACAGCGTGTGTTACCTGACCATCACGCAGGAGGCGAAGAAGAGCCGCCTGTTCTCGTTCGACAACAAGAAGTGGCGCGACTTTCTGGTCAAGATACGCAAAGTGCATGACCAGCTGCACGATGCCGGGGTACAGGCCAGGTTCCTGAACAAAGCCGAAGCGAGCGAATACGTGGACCGCTATTTCGCCATGAACTTCAAGGAGCGGATCGTGTCGATGACCAACTTCAAGGCGGACGACGAAACGGTCTCGATGGGCGACAAACGCTGCAAGGTATATAGCCTTGTCGATGTGGACTGTGCCGCACTGCCCTCACTGATACGGCCTTACACCAATATAGAGGTCAATAACACGGATATGCCCGTGGACCTGCTGGCTGCCATCGACAACATTCCGAATGCGGAGACGGTCGTCTATAACCAGATTGTCTTCCTGCCCAACCAGAAAAGGGAACTGGCCCTGCTGGACAAAAAGAAGAACCGGCACGCCAGTATTCCCAATCCGAGCAACCAGATGGCCGTGGAGGACATCAAGCGGGTGCAGGAGGTCATCGCGCGGGAAAGCAAGCAGCTCGTGTACACCCATTTCAACCTGATCGTCGCCGTACCGGCCGATACGGACCTGCAAAAATGCACGAACCACTTGGAGAATGCTTTCGGACGTATGGGTATCCATATTTCCAAAAGGGCGTACAACCAACTGGAACTGTTCGTGAACTCGTTTCCGGGTAACTGTTACGGCATGAACGAGGACTATGACCGCTTCCTGACGCTGGGTGACGCGGCGATGTGTCTGATGTATAAGGAGCACATACAGCACAGCGAGGAGACACCGCTGAAAATCTACTACACAGACCGCCAAGGCGTGCCGGTGGCTATCGACATCACGGGAAAGGAGGGGAAAAACAAGCTGACGGACAACTCGAACTTTTTCTGTCTCGGTCCTTCGGGCAGCGGCAAGAGCTTCCACATGAACTCTGTCGTGCGCCAGTTGTACGAGCAAGGAACGGACGTGGTGATGGTCGATACGGGTAACAGCTACGAGGGACTTTGCGAATACCTCGGCGGCAAGTACATTTCCTATACCGAGGAAAGACCGATTACGATGAACCCATTCCGCATCAATCGGGCGGAAATGAATGTGGAGAAGACGGGCTTCCTGAAAAACCTCGTGCTGCTCATCTGGAAAGGCTCGCAGGGTACGGTCACAAAGACAGAGGACCGCCTGATAGAACAGGTCATCACGGAGTATTACGACACTTATTTCAATGGGTTCGACGGCTTCACACCCCTGCAACGGGAGGATTTGCGTAAGGGGCTGCTCATCGACGACCGTAACCATGCCGAGAAGCAGGACGAGGACGAAGGAGAGCGGACCGGGCGTATCGAGCGCATGATCGACGAGATGGAACGCCGCCGTAAGGAGTTGAAAGTGGAAGAGCTGTCGTTCAACTCGTTCTATGAATTTTCCGTGCAGCGCATCCCCGACATCTGTGCCGAAAACCATATTTCGGGCATCGACATATCGACGTACCGTTACATGATGAAGGACTTCTATCGGGGCGGCAATCATGAAAAGACGCTGAACGAGAACATGGACAGTTCATTGTTCGATGAGACGTTCATCGTCTTCGAAATTGACAGTATAAAGGATGATCCTCTCCTGTTCCCTCTTGTCACACTGATTATCATGGATGTATTCTTACAGAAGATGCGTATCAAGAAGAACCGCAAAGTCCTGGTCATAGAGGAAGCGTGGAAGGCCATTGCCAGCCCGCTCATGGCCGAATACATCAAGTTTATGTACAAGACGGCCCGTAAGTTCTGGGCCTCGGTCGGCGTGGTGACGCAGGAGATACAGGACATCATCGGCAGCCCTATCGTCAAGGAAGCCATCATCAACAACTCCGACGTGGTGATGCTGCTTGACCAGAGCAAGTTCCGCGAGCGGTTCGATGAAATCAAGGCTATTCTCGGACTTACCGACGTGGACTGCAAAAAGATATTCACCATCAACCGGCTGGAAAACAAGGAAGGGCGCAGCTTCTTCCGAGAGGTGTTCATCCGCCGGGGGACGACCAGCGGCGTGTACGGCGTGGAAGAACCAAGAGAGTGTTACATGACCTACACCACCGAGCGGGCGGAGAAAGAAGCCCTGAAACTCTACAAGCGGGAATTGCGGTGCAGCCATCAGGAAGCTATCGAGGCGTACTGTCGGGATTGGAACGCCAGCGGTATCGGAAAATCCCTGCCGTTCGCCCAAAAGGTCAACGAGGCCGGGCGGATATTGAACCTTCATGTAAAACAATAACAATCAAATCATCAATTACAGAAAATGGAAAAGATAGACATCAGCCAAAGTGTGAAGACACTTGAGTTCGGGAGCAAATATGAAGCCCGTATCCAACGGATATTCCGTGAGTTCGACATCAAAACCATCCGGGATTTGTGCCAATGGCCCGGAAAGGACTTGGTAAGGGTACGCGACATGGGAAGAAAAAGCATCGAGGAAATAGAGGATGTTCTGGAAAGGTACAATCTCCGGTTGGGAATGCCCGGTAAGGAACTGGACGAATACGCCGGTATCGGAAATTCCGTGCAGGACGAGGAAGAAGAGGCGAAGTGGGAACAACGCAGGTACGAGATAGCCAAGGAGGTATTCATACACCACCGTCTGGTGGCAAATTCCGCCGTATATGAGGCCGACGAACTGATACGTGCACTAAGAGGCATGACGCGCCGTTGACGGGGGCTGTTTTTAACCGGGGAGGAATCCATGATGAAACGGCTGTCACTTATCCTTATGCTCCTGTCGCTCGTTGTCGTACAGCACATCCACGCGCAGTATTACAGCGTGAACTACGATGCGCGTACCGTGGCGGCAATGGCTACCGCTTTCGGTACGGAAGCCGTGGCGGAAAGCTATTACCGGGAGCAGGTCGATGACATACTCAAGCACTACAATGCGGCGGAAGTGGCCACGGCGGGGATTTTTGCCTCCAAGTTCTTGGAGCATAAAGCCTTTTCCGACCTCGGTATCTGGAACAGCAGTACGGAGAACTACTACTACCGCCGCATTTACCGCATGGTCTCGGAGAAGATCATACCCAAGATATGGGTGGTGGCGAAACTGATGCTCCGCTCACCGCAAACGGCTATCTACTGGGGCAGCTACCTGATGAAAATCTGCGACGAAACGAAAAGCCTGTGTATGCAGTTCGAGAGTGTAGTGACGAACAGCACGTTGGGCTTTTCGGACATCGTGTTTCTGGAAATCAACCGGAACATCGCCCCTCTGTTGAAACTCTCGGAGATAGGCGACATCGACTGGCAGCACATGCTGGACGACATCGCCAGCGTGCCGGGCAATTTCACCAAGGAGAACCTGCAACACGACATCGACAACCTCTACAACATGGGTGTCGGTCTCGCCTCGGCAGGTATCGGGAACATTGGTGACGCCCTGTTGCAAACCAGTTCGTTCCATGAGCTGATGGGCGGCAGGGTCAGCAAGGTCATCGACCTGTATGACCATTACGGTGCGCTCTTCGAGCAGGCGGAGCATGACCTCGGCGGCCTGCTGATTGACATGGTGGGCGGTGAGGACAACGTGGCGGGACTGTTCGATTTCAGCAACTACGACCTTACCTCCTGGATGACGGACTATCTGGACGAGACGGCGGGAAACTACTACACGCAACGGTGGTATATCGCCCGGCGTGAGCAAGGGAGTATCGCCTTGTGCGACTACTACCCGCCGACGGACGATAACAGCATACTGAACGGCGGCGAATGGACGCGTTTCGAGACAACCGATCCCGACTTTTATCCCAATGCCTCGCAACGGGAGCAGGCGCTCGCCAATTCGGAACGGTACGCCGGTTGGTCGAGAAGCCGGGTACAGCAGCTCAACAACCAGAATGACGGCTATACCTATAGTATCAACTACTGGCAGAACGGCTATATCATCAGCCGGGGCGGCAAACAGACGAAGAAGGCATACGCCTACGAAATCCATGTGAAGAAAAGCTGGAACCGGGAAGAGGTCGTCTATGAAGAGGTGTTCGATTCCTACTCGATGGACCTGAACACGTTCAAAGCCGGGCTTAACGCCCGACTCTCGGAGTTCAACGACAACGAGGAAGGTTATACCTATTATATAGCTTCTGACGCGCGGAACTATTATCAGGCGACGGACGCCGCGAAATTGCAAGGCTGCGAGAGCGTGACCATCAGTGTAACCTGTTCGGACGGGGCTACGCTCGGTCAGGGCACGACGCAGTACAAGTGCCGAACGTGCGGCAAATCCCTGAACGCCCATTCAAAGGAGTGTGCCATGCAGACCACGGTTACGGAGAACGAACTGGACTTGTCCGAGCTGGACGCCATGCTGCAGGAGGCAGAGAATCAGGTAGCCGCCATCCAGTCGCAAATCAACGCGTTGGAGAGCGAGAATGCCGACCTGCTGAAAAAAATCGCCGAGGCAAGCGTGGAAGATGCGGCGGTGTACCGGCAGCAGTACAACGCGAACAAGACACAGATAGACCGCCTGAAAAGCGAGCTGTCCGAATGGCAGAAGAAACAACGGGAATACACCGACGCGAAAACCGAGGCGGCGGGCGATAACGATGTGGCAACAGACGACTATTACCGCATACCGGCCATCATGCAGGACTGCAAGACGGCTTACAGCCTGTCGTGGCAGGACGGCGGGGCGTGGAACGGCTACACCTATGTCCGTAAGGCGACCATGCCGAACATCAACGGGGTCATCACGTTCAAGGCGACGGTCTCGATAGCCCGCAAACCGAAATATTTCCTCGGTATCAAGATACACCGTGCCATCGTGCAGATCAGTTGGGAACTGACCACGGAATACACCGACACGTATGTGGCCGACGTGCTGACGCTCGACCCTAACCTGTCGGACGCGGAGAAAACGAAACTGGTGAACGACCGTATTGCGGAGATTGCACGAGAGCATCCTTCGTGCAAGATCACGACGGAATATGCCCGTACCCCACCATTGGAAGAGACTCCGACCGGGGAGGTGTACCATCTGCTGTGGTCAAGCGACCGGCTCGAAATCGCACGGGAAGTGGATTCCCGGATTACGATGATATATGCCGACCTCGTGTCACTGGAGAAGATGATGCACTACAAACGGAGCATCATCGACGTGCTGAAGGACGTGCTGCCCGAATTGGATATGGACGAGGGACGCAGGCTGACGCTCGTGGAGGAATGCCACGAACGCTGGGTGGAGAATGCGCGGAACCTGCGGAGCGGAAACGGCAGGAACGGCAAAGGCAGCGGAAAGGAGGTGCGGCCATGAAACGTGCCCTGCTGATGGCAGTCGTGCTGCTGGCTCTCCTGCCCGGCATTGCCAAGGCGCAATGGACGTTCGACATCGTGTCGGTAGAAGCCTACATCAACGACCACAAGAAGCAACGCAGCCTGCTGCTGGCCCGCAGTACGCTGGAATACAGCAACAAGCTGCTGCACGAGTACAGCCGCAAAGAGGTCGGCGAGTACAAGGAACTGAATGTGGACTTGGACCGCTACACCCGTGCCTTCGACGTCATCGACGTGATGTACCAGTCCTTGCGGACGGTGCTGAACGTGAAAAGCACCTATACGGCGGTCAGCGACCGTATCGGCGATTACAAGAGACTGCTGGAGGACTTCAACGATAGAATCGTGAAACGGGGGCGCATCGACCCCGGCGATGCCGTGATACTGGCCATCAACGAAAAGGCAATACGGGACATCGCCGATGACGGGAAACAGCTTTACAAATCGGTCAGTGACCTCGTGCTGTATGCCACAGGGGCGGCAGAATGTTCGACCTCCGACCTGCTGATGGTGCTGGAAGCGGTGAACACGTCGCTGGACGACATCGAGCGGCACCTGAACCGGGCGTATATCGAGACGTGGCGGTACATACAGGTGCGCATCGGTTACTGGAAAGCGAAGATTTACCGTCCCAAGGTCAAGGAGATTATCGACGGGGCTTTCGGACGATGGCGCAAAGCGGGACGGCTGGATTATTAACGAACGATAAAAGGGAAAGAAGGCAAACTATCTACAGGTTAGAGTTTGACTTCCATGCCATCGACATCGGGAAATAAAAACAGAGAAAGAATTTTTAGTACAAACAAGCCTATTGGGATTATACCAAGGGATAAAAAGACATTCAGATTGATGCAATGGAAAAGATTGTTTTTGCAAAAGACATTACGTTATATAAGGCCGATTGTCTTGAAGTGATGCCTTTTCTTCCGGAATCAAGCATTGATTTGGTTTTATGCGATCCCCCTTTTGGAATTACAGCTTCACAGTGGGATAAAATAATACCATTCCCGGAAATGTGGAAAGAGATCAGGAGAGTCAGGAAAGAAAATGCACCTACGGTCTTATTTGGCAGCGAACCGTTCAGCAGCTTTCTACGCTGCGGCAATTTAGATGAATTTAAATATGACTGGGTTTGGGAAAAGTCAAAAGCAAGCAATTTTCTTCTCGCTAAAAAACAACCTCTAAAAGCACATGAGCTAATAAGTGTCTTTGGCAAAGGCAGAACCCCTTATTATCCAATCATGGAGGAAGGCGAGCCTTACGGGAACCGCACGAAGAGAGGAAGCAATTGGACAGGGATAAACAATGTACCCAATCCTACATTCAGGCATGAAAACAAAGGGACAAGATATCCACGAAGTGTGATATACTTCAAAACAGCGGAATCGGAAGGCAAAACGATTCATGTCAACCAAAAGCCGATTGCATTATTGGAGTATCTGATAAAAACATACACAAAGGAAGGAGATACTGTCCTTGATTTTGCTTCGGGGAGCATGAGCACCGCAATTGCCTGTATCTATACGAATAGAAAATGTATTTGCATTGAAAAAGACGAGACATATTTCTCGCAAGGAGAGAAACGAGTCAGGAATGAATACCAATATTTATGACAGTAAAGGAAGCTCAAAAAAAGTATGACTATACGATATAAATAACTGTAAAATAATGAATAACCGGAAATTAATATGAACAGAACTCTCTTACTCATGGCGGTTGCAGCAGTTGCAACGAGCGGTGTCAAGGCGCAGTCGGTTACTTACAACCATGACTCGCCGAAACAGAACCAGATTACGGTTATGGAAACCGGTACGGGCGCTCTGTCGCCCGAACTTTATTACACGCTGCTGCACAACAAGTACAAGAAGTCGGCGGCAAGCAAGAACAAACTGTCGTTCCGCACGCTGGCGGGTGTGAACCTGTACAACCAGACAGACGAGGCGGAAGCCATCGACTCGGCACTGGTCAAGCGGGCCGAAATCGAGGCACTGAATGTAGCCGACCGGCAGATTGACCTCGCGTGGCTGGCCGAGGGCGATAAGATAAACGCTCAAATGGAACGGCTTCAGCGCAACATCGACCGCATCCCCCTTGCCGGGGGCACAACGGACGACAGGGAGCGGTGGACGGAATACTACCACGTCTACCAGTGCGCCATTGACGCTACGAAGGACGCCTACATGCCCAACGCACAACGGAAGAAAGAGTACCTGCGAATCTACGAGGACGTGGTACGGCAGAACGAGATTCTGGTCGGCTACCTTGCCCGAAGACAGAACGCCACGGTTGCGAACGGGCTGCTGAATGCAACCGCCGACCGGAGACTGGACAAGGGCGGTATCGTCCGCGAGGCGATGGGCCGGTGGAACGAATCGCGTTCCGCCGTGCGAGGGGCGCAATCGGGCGGCGAAACTGATACGGGAGACGGAGACGAGACGGTAAACAGAAAGAACTAAAAACACACAACGTATGGCAGACGGAAATATTCTTTCGGATTTCGGTATCGACCTCTTGGAAGAGGAAATCGACGACGTGATTTTTCAGACCAACGAGTTTCTGACCGATGCGACCTTTACCGGCTCGCAAGGTCCCTTCTGGTGGATTCTTCAAATGTGCATGGCACTGGCCGCCCTATTCGCCATCATCATGGCGGCAGGCATGGCGTACAAAATGATGGTCAAGCACGAGCCTTTGGACGTGATGAAGCTCTTCAGACCGCTGGCCGTGTCGCTTATCCTCTGCTGGTGGTATCCTCCGGCAGACACGGGCATGGCAAACAGCGGGAGCAACTGGTGCTTTTTAGATTTCCTCTCCTATATCCCGAACTGCGTCGGTTCGTACACACATGACCTGTACGAGGCCGAAGCCTCGCAAATCTCGGACAAGTTCGAGGAAGTGCAGGAGTTGATTTACGTGCGCGACACGATGTACACTGCCCTGCAGGCACAGGCCGATGTCGCCCATACGGGTACGTCGGACCCAAACCTTATCGAGGCAACGATGGAACAGACAGGTGTGGACGAGGTAACGAACATGGAGAAGGATGCGGCGAAGCTGTGGTTCACCTCGCTGACTTCGGGGGTAATCGTGGGGATTGACAAAATCATCATGCTGATAGCCCTTGTAGTATTCAGAATCGGTTGGTGGGTTACCATCTATTGTCAGCAAATTCTTTTGGGAATGCTCACCATCTTCGGCCCTATACAGTGGGCGTTCTCGCTCCTGCCCAAATGGGAAGGTGCGTGGGCGAAGTGGCTCACGAGGTATCTGACGGTGCATTTCTACGGGGCGATGCTCTACTTCGTGGGCTTCTACGTGCTGCTGCTGTTCGACATCGTGCTGTGCATACAGGTGGAGAACCTGACGGCAATCACGGCGAGCGAGCAGACGATGGCGGCTTACCTGCAAAACAGCTTCTTCTCCGCCGGCTACCTGATGGCGGCAAGCATCGTGGCCCTGAAATGCCTGAACCTCGTTCCCGACCTTGCGGCATGGATGATACCGGAGGGCGATACGGCGTTCTCGACCCGAAACTTCGGTGAGGGCGTGGCGCAGCAGGCCAAAATGACGGCGACGGGCGCAATGGGTACGGTAATGAGATAACAAAGTAACGATAAATATTCAAACAAAATGGTCATCAAGAATTTAGAGAACAAAATCAAACTGGTCGGAATTATCTGCACCGCCTTTCTCGTGGGGTGCGTCATCATCAGCATGTCGAGTATCTGGACGGCCCGCATGATGGTTACGGACGCTCAAAAGAAGGTGTATGTGCTGGACGGCAACGTGCCCATACTGGTACGCCGCACGACGATGGAGGAAACGCTCGACGTGGAAGCCAAGAGCCATGTAGAGATGTTCCACCACTACTTTTTCACGCTTGCCCCTGACGACAAGTACATCCGCTACACGATGGAGAAAGCGATGTACTTAGTGGACGAAACGGGCTTGGCACAGTACAACACGCTCAAGGAAAAAGGTTTCTACTCGAACATCTTGGGAACGAGCGCCGTCTTTTCGATTTTCTGCGACAGTATCGCCTTCAACAAGGAGAAGATGGAGTTTACCTACTACGGACGGCAGCGTATCGAACGGCGCAGCAATATCCTGATGCGCGAACTGGTTACGGCGGGACAGCTCAAGCGTGTACCCCGGACGGAGAACAACCCGCACGGGCTGCTCATCGTGAACTGGCGCACACTGCTGAACAAGGACATCGAGCAAAAGACGAAAAGCAACTATTAACACCATCAGCCCTATGAATATCAAAGGATTCAGACGTATGCTGTTCGGTGAAAAAATGCCGGACAGGAACGACCCGAAATACAAGGAACGCTACGAGCGTGACATAGATGCCGGACGGCGTTTCGCCAAGGCAACACGCATCGACAAGGCTGCGGCCAAGGTGCAGGGCTTCGCCAACATGCACCGGACGCTGTTTCTCGTCATCGTATTTGGCTTCGCCATCTGCGGGCTGACATGGAATATTTACCGCCTGACGGTGGTGTACCGCCATCATCCGACCCGCCGGACGGCCACGGAGATGCAGGATTCCGTGCTCCGGGAACGGCATAAGATGCTTTCCGTACCGCATGTACGAAGATTCGATACGAAGGAAAGTGGTACGGAAAGGCCGGAATAGAACGGCAGGCTTATGAATATGCCGTTTGAGAGAACTATAAGCAAGTATGTGCAACTCAATTAAAGGGAAACAATGAACAATATCTTCAAGAGAATTAATTTCAGGCAGCCAAAGTATATGCTTCCGGCTATCCTCTATATTCCCCTTCTCGGCACGTCGTACTTCTTTTTCGACCTGTTCCATACCGAGAAGGTCGAGGTACAGGATAAGACACTCCAGACGACCGAGTTCCTGAATCCCGAATTGCCGGACGCCCAAATCAAGGGTGGCGACGGTATCGGCAGCAAGTATGAGAACATGGCCAAATCATGGGGCAAGATACAAGATTATTCCGCTGTGGACAACATCGAGCGGGACGAACCGGACAATAACCAAGAGGAATATGAATCGCAGTACACCGAAGAGGACATCGCCCTGCTTGACCGGCAGGAAAAGGAAAATGATCTGGCAGCGGAAGCGGCCGATGCCAAGAGGCGGGAACAGGAGGCTCTCGCAGAACTGGAAAAAGCACTCGCCGAAGCGAGGTTGAGAGGACAACGGGAGGTCATGCCGTCCGAAACGGACAGCACCGCAACGGCGGCTCCGCCGGACACGATGACGCAGGCCAAGGGAACCATCGACGAGGAAAGCCGTTCGGTCAAAGCTCCTGCGGAGACGGACAAGGCAAGCGAGGTGGTGAAGAAGGTAAAGACGGCTTCGGACTACTTCAACACACTGGCGAAAGACGCTCGGGAACCGAAACTCATCAAGGCGATCATCGACGAGAACATCAAGGCCGTGGACGGCTCGCGTGTGCGGCTGCGCCTGCTGGACGACATCGAAATCAACGAGAGCGTGGTCAGGCGTGGTACTTACCTGTATGCCACAGTCAGCGGTTTCTCTTCCGGACGTGTAAAAGGAAGCATCAACAGCATATTGGTGGAGGACGAACTGGTCAAGGTCAGCTTGTCAATCTACGATACGGACGGGCTGGAAGGACTTTACGTACCCATCAGCCAGTTCCGCGAGACAAGCAAGGATGTGGCGAGCAGTGCCATGTCGGGCAGCATGAACATGAATACCAGCGGATACGGTAACAGCCTCGCCCAATGGGGTATGCAGGCGGTGAACAATGCCTACCAGAAAACGAGTAACGCCATCAGCAAGGCTATCAAGAAAAACAAGGTGAAGCTGAAATACGGGACGTTTGTGTATCTGGTGAACGGACGGGAAAACAGGAACTAAAAGGGCAGTGACAATGGAATCAGACATATCAAAACTTCATAAGGGAACGGACGGCTTCTATTACGAGGACTACATCGCTCCCGATAAGCCCGAAACATTCGTTGGGAAGCTCGTAAGTACCGAATGGTGGCACAAAGGGGTACGATTCGCCCTGATATGCAACTTTCAGGCAGAAGACGGGCGGAGGATTGCCTTATTCGCCTTCCAGAAGCATACCGGTTTTTACGGGCCGAGAGACGGTGCGGTCAATTTCAAACATGTGGAGAAGAATACCCTCTGGGAGTGTGAAATCCGGAAAACCCGGACGGAACGCTGTACCTGGATGAGCGCCCGACAAATTGTAGAACTGAAAACAGACGCAATATGATAGAGACGGATCGCATTTACCTTATGGACTGCATGGAGGGCATGAAACAGATAGCGGATAGTAGCGTGGACGCCATAATCGCCGACCTGCCTTACGGGGTGTTAAATCGCAGCAATCCGTCGGTGAACTGGGACCGCCAGATACCGTTCGCAGCCTTGTGGGAGCAATACCGGCGGATTACCAAGCCGGACAGCCCCATTATCCTGTTCGGACAGGGGCTTTTCTCCGCATGGCTCATGCTGTCGCAACCCCGGCTATGGCGGTACAACCTCGTGTGGCAGAAAGATCGGGTGACGGGACATCTCAATGCCAAACGTATGCCGCTCCGGCAGCACGAGGATATTCTGGTATTCTATAAAAAACAGCCGGTCTATCATCCGCAGATGACACCGTGTCCTCCGGAACGGAGAAATCACGGGAGGCGTAAAACGGAGGGATTTACCAACCGTTGTTACGGAACGATGAAACTCTCACCGGTACGCATAGCCGATGACAAATATCCGACCTCGGTCATCTTCATGCCGAAGGAACACAAGAAAGGCGCGTTCTACCACCCGACACAAAAGCCCGTGGCGTTGATGGAGTACCTGATACGGACCTACACCGACGAAGGCGATGTTGTACTGGACAACTGTATCGGGTCAGGCACAACCGCCGTGGCCGCTATCCGCACGGGACGACACTACATCGGATTTGAAATCGAACAGGTGTACTGCGAGATTGCCGAACGGCGGATTCAGGAGGAACTGGAATGCAGGAACAAAGCACAAGAGGAAAAAGAGATAAGGGAAGAAAAACAAAATCAATAAATCAATGACATGGACAAAAAAGGAATCGTAACGGCATTTCTTCTGGCGGCAGGACTGCTGGGAACGCCGAATGTACAGGCACAACGAACCTACGAGGAGATGGAACAACTTACGGTAAATGAACAGGTAACGACGGTCATCACGGCCTCGGAACCGGTACGCTTCGTGGACATCTCCACCGATAAGGTTGTCGGTGACCAGCCGATAGATAACATCGTCCGCCTGAAACCGAAAGAGGGCGGACACGAGGACGGCGAGGTGCTGGCCATAGTGACCATCGTAACGGAACGCTACCGCACGCAGTATGCACTGCTCTACACCACACGGGTGCGGGAGGCGGTAACTGACAAGGAAATCCAGTTGCAGGAACGAAACGCCTACCACAACCCGGCGGTCTCGATGTCCACCGTGGAGATGACACGCTTCGCCCGGCGTATCTGGAACTCGCCCGCGAAGATCCGCAACGTCGCCACCAAGGCACACCGCATGACCATGCGGTTGAACAACATCTACACCGTGGGAGAGTATTTCTTCATCGACTTCTCAATAGAGAACCGGACGAACATACGTTTCGACATTGACGAGATACGGGTGAAGCTGGCGGACAAGAAACTGACCAAAGCGACTAATGCGCAAGTCATCGAACTGGTCCCGGAACTGGTGCTGGAGACGGGCAAGACGTTCCGGCACGGCTACCGGAATGTGGTCGTGGTCAGGAAAATGACGTTCCCGAACGACAAGGTACTGACCATCGAGATGACGGAGAAACAAATCAGCGGGCGTGCTATCAGCCTGAATATCGACTATGAGGACGTGCTGTCGGCCGATTCGTTCAGCACGGCATTGCTGGAGGAGGAATGACAATGAGAAAGACGATTATCCTGACGATTGCCTGCATGTGCCTCGCCGTCGGCGCGAATGCACAACGGGGCAGCGGCCGCCTTTCGCTCGGAGCGGGGCTGCTGTACAAGAACGGGCTGGACGTGACGCTGGCCTACGAACACGAGATGAACTACCGCCATGCGTGGGAGTTCTTTGCCAACGGCTACCTGCAATGGGCAGAGTGCGAATCCTGCAAGCATGTATGCCCGAAATCTTTCTGGCAGAATTACCGTACCTACGGCTTCGGCGTGGCTTACAAACCCTGCGTCACGAGGGGACGCAACCATTACGGAAGCCTCCGTATCGGGGCTTCGGGCGGAAGCGATACGAGGAAGTTCCTTGTCGGGCTGCATTTCGGCTACGAGCACAACTATGTGTTGCGGGCGGGCTGGACGCTATACTGGCAAGTCAAGGGAGACGTGATGATAAAGGGGGCCGATGTGCTGCGTACAGGAGTTGCCCTCGGTATTAAACTACCTATAAAATAAGGGAAAGATGAAACAGAACACTATCAGAAAAACGTGCCAGGTAGTGCCGGTTCTCCTCATAACCGGGGCATTGGCTGCCTGCGACGCACATATAGAAGAACCCGACAAGACGGTACGTCCCGGACATGTCCTCTGCGTGGACGGCAAGGCCGTGCCGTACAGCGAGTATGAAAATTCCGGGAAACAGGCGATTGCCGTCGTCTTCCATACCTATTCGGACGGGGAAACGGAAGGAAACGGCTATGCCGTCTATCTGTGGGACATGACGCCGAAGGCTTTTGCCGACAGCCTCGGTGTCGAGCAGGGTACGTCGGCGGACATTGCTGCATACGACGGGAATGAGAACACGTTCGCCCTGTACGATACGGAAGAAACGGCCTCGCCGATGGCTGAAGCCGTTTTTGCCTTGTGGAAATACGGACAGAGCGCCTATATCCCCTCGGTGGCACAGATGCGTCTGCTGTATTCGGCACAGACCGTCATCAATCCGATTATCGAGAAATGCGGCGGCGACCCGCTGCCGACCGAGGCCGACGAGTGCTGGTATTGGACATCGACGGAGGTGGAAGGACAGCAGACAGTCAAAGCATGGCTCTACTCGACAGCCAGCGGAACCATGCAGGAAACGCCCAAGACACAGGCGCATAAAGTGCGTCCCATTATAACCATCAACAACTGAATTTATGATTATGAACGGAATTAAAGATTTTCAAGCACCACAGTATGTGGATATAGTACATCCGGACAAAGGATTCTTCGGGTATCTGTTAAGATGCAAATGTCCTAAACAAGAGGACGTTTCCGGTAATTTCATATTCCTCGACGATGGAATAGACTGCTACAAGAGGTTTCCCTCCGTAAAGAATCGCAGGGAAGAAATCCGGGCAGAATGGAACGGCCGTATCAGCCGTTACCATGATATTTTCCAAGGTCAGCTCTGCTATGTCAATGAAGAATTGATTGAAGATTTCATTGATTTCATGACTTATGGCTCTGACAATGCCGTCCGGATTTTCCTTGAGAAGTTTACAGCGGAAGTACGGGCTTCTGCAATATATGACGGGCTTAAACCTCTATATGCAGTTTCCCATGTCTGCCAGCTTTCCGCTGATAACCGTATGCAATGGCCTCACATCCACGTCCTCTGGGGTATTAAAAAGAATTGACATAGCAATGGAAGAGAGCAAGGAATTACAGGGATTTTACCGGATATTCCGTGCGGTGGTGTATGTCTCCGTACTGATGGAGTTTTTCGAGTATGCCATCGACCCGGCCATGCTGGACCACTGGGGCGGCATACTCTGCGACATTCACGGACGTATCAAACGGTGGGCCATCTATAACGACGGCAACCTCGTGTACAGCAAGGTCGCCACGGTGCTGCTGATCTGCATTACCTGTATCGGCACCAGAGCCAAGAAACATTTGGAATTCAACGCCCGGCGGCAGGTCTTGTACCCGCTCGTGAGCGGCTTTGCCCTGTTAGTGCTGTCCGTATGGCTGTTCGGTCATCCGATGGAGACGCGGTTCTACACGCTGCCGCTGAACATTATTCTCTATATGGCGGTATCGCTCACGGGGGTTATCCTCGTGCATGTCGCACTGGATAACATCTCCAAGTTCCTCAAAGAGGGACTGATGAAGGATCGTTTCAATTTCGAGAATGAAAGTTTCGAGCAATGCGAGGAACTGATAGAGACTCCGTACAGCGTGAATATCCCCATGCGATATTACTACAAGGGCAAGTTCCGTAAAGGCTGGACCAATATAACCAACTGTTTTCGTGGAACATGGGTAGTCGGAACACCGGGGTCGGGCAAGACATTCAGTATCATCGAGCCGTTTATCCGACAGCACTCGGCCAAGGGGTTCGCGATGGTGGTCTATGACTACAAGTTCCCGACGCTGGCCACGAAACTGTACTACCACTACAAGAAAAACCAGAAGCTCGGAAAGTTGCCCCAAGGCTGCCAATTCAATATGATTAACTTCGTGGACGTGGAGTACAGCCGCCGGGTAAATCCAATTCAGGCAAAATACATCAACAACCTCGCTGCGGCGAGCGAAACGGCGGAAACGCTGCTGGAATCCCTGCAAAAAGGCAAGAAAGAGGGAGGCGGCGGCAGCGACCAGTTTTTCCAGACTTCGGCTGTGAACTTCCTCGCCGCCTGCATCTACTTTTTCGTGAACTATGAACGCGAGCCTTACGATGCCAAAGGAAACAAATTGTACGCTGAAAAACGGCAGGACCCGGAGACGAAATTCTGGAAACCGACGGGTGTGGTACGCGCCAAAGAGGGCGGGGAAATCGTTGAACCTGCCTACTGGTTAGGCAAGTATTCGGATATGCCGCATATCCTGTCGTTCCTGAACGAGAGTTACCAGACCATCTTCGAGGTACTGGAGACCGACAACGAGGTTGCCCCGCTGCTCGGTCCGTTCCAGACCGCTTTGAAAAATCGCGCGATGGAACAGTTGGAAGGTATGATCGGTACATTGCGCGTCTATACCTCTCGTCTGGCGACCAAAGAGAGTTACTGGATATTCCACCGTGACGGTGATGACTTCGACCTGAAAGTGAGCGACCCGAAGAATCCGAGCTACCTGCTGATAGCGAACGATCCGGAAATGGAAAGCATTATCGGAGCGTTGAACGCCCTTATCCTGAACCGCCTCGTTACCCGTGTGAATACGGGACAGGGCAAAAATGTCCCCGTGAGCATTATCGTGGACGAGCTGCCGACGCTGTACTTCCACAAGATAGACCGCCTGATCGGCACGGCACGAAGCAACAAGGTGAGCGTGACGCTCGGCTTCCAAGAACTGCCGCAGCTCGAAGCGGATTACGGGAAAGTGGGTATGCAGAAAATCATCACGACGGTGGGTAACGTGGTGAGCGGTTCGGCCCGTGCCAAGGAAACGCTGGAATGGTTGTCGAGCGACATCTTCGGCAAGGTGGTGCAAATCAAGAAGGGTGTCACGATAGACCGGGACAAGACTTCCATCAATCTGAACGAAAATATGGACAGCCTCGTACCCGCCTCGAAAATCTCGGATATGCCGACGGGCTGGATCTGCGGCCAGACGGCACGGGACTTCATCCAAACAAAAACCGGCATAGGCGGCTCGATGAACGTGCAGGAAGCGGAGGAGTTCAAGACCTCGAAGTTCTTCTGCAAGACGGATTTCGACATGAAGGAAATCAAGAAGGAGGAAGCGGCGTATGTACCGCTGCCGAAGTTCTACACGTTCAAGTCGAGAGAGGAACGGGAACGCATTCTTTACCGGAATTTTGTGAATGTGGGAATGGAGGTGAAAGAAATGATAAAGGACGTGCAGAACAAACGAGGGGCGAAATAAGAAACCTGTTTCCGATATGAGGGAAAGTAAAAAAAATGCCTGCAATGATTCCGCGATTATTGCAGGCGTTTTGGCGTTTCCGGTATCTTGGAAAATCCTGTGGAGTTGGTTTTGGTATTCAATACTACACAAAAAGTATATTATACCGAAACAAAATCAACTTTCAAGACCTTTGGAACGGAAAATAATGCTACCTTTGCAGTTGAAAAAGAAAACAAATCATATACTGTGGATATAGAACAAAAAAGCAAAATAAACCAACTGCTGCTTTCCGCCACTCCCAAAGGATTGTTATTCTCCGAATGGCTGAAAAGGAACGGTTATTCCGACCAGTTGATAAAAAGATACCGGGAATCCGGCTGGCTTGAGATGCTGTCAAAGGGAGTCATGTACCGAACGGGAGACAGCCTGTCGGCATACGCCGCATTGTCCTGCTACAACAGGCAATTGGGCAAGACGTTCCGTGTCGCAGCTCATTCTGCATTGGAACTGTTCGGCTTCAACCACTATGTGCCTATGGGGAAACCGTTGCTGATGGTGGCACACGGCAAACAGCGTGTTCCGGAATGGATACGCCACGATGTTTTCGACAGGGTGATAAAACCGTTTTCCACCGATACCTTTTCAGAACCGCAGACCGCAACGATTGTGAAATACGAAGTGGATCTGCTGGTTTCTACACCTGAACAGGCATTCTTGGAATGTCTGTTGCTTGCACCGCAACAATATTCCTATATGGACTTGTTCTATATGATGGAACAACTGACAACGCTGCGTCCCGAAATGCTACAGCAACTGCTCGAAACGACCAAGAACCTTAAAGTAAAGCGTATGTTCCTTTATATGGCAGAAAAAGCGGGACACTATTGGTTCGAGGCACTTGATACATCCAAAATAGGACTGGGAACCTCCAAATTGCAACTGTCAAAAAACGGGAT
The DNA here is from genome assembly GCF_000154845.1 of Phocaeicola coprocola DSM 17136. Classification (GTDB taxonomy): domain Bacteria; phylum Bacteroidota; class Bacteroidia; order Bacteroidales; family Bacteroidaceae; genus Phocaeicola; species Phocaeicola coprocola. The sequence continues at coordinate 26,289 of NZ_DS981486.1, forward strand.
TTATATCTCCAAATACAAAATAACCGTACCTAAAGAACTGAACGAATATGAATGACATCTATAAAAAACAGGTGGCATTGTTGATACGCATTATGCCGTCCGTGTACCGCATCAAAGATTTTGCTGTGCATGGAGGTACGGCTATCAACCTGTTTCATAAAAACATGCCTCGCTATTCAGTCGATATAGACCTCACCTATATTCCCGTAAAGGAAAGGGCCGAGAGTCTGGACGCAATCAACAACCATCTGCGAACTTTGAAAAGCTACATAGAAAAATCCATACCGGGCATAAAAGTGATCCACAAGCATGATGTCTGGAAATTACAATGTACTTTGGACGGTGCGACCGTCAAAATCGAAGTGAACGGGACAAAGCGGGGTATCATCGGAGAGACAGAGGACAGGAAACTGTGCGAACGGGCTGAAACGGAGTTCAATATGACCTGTAAAGCACGTACAGTTTCTTATTCGCAGCTTTACGGGGGCAAAATTGCAGCGGCATTAAGCCGCCAACACCCACGGGACCTGTTCGATTGCAAGTATATGGAAATGGCGTCGTTTCATGATGTCAAGAACGGCTTCATGCTTTGCCTGTTGGGGAGCGACAAGCCTGTCATCGAATCTTTGCAGCCGAACGCCATCGACCAGACGGAAGCACTGGAAAAGCAGTTTGAGGGAATGTCCGATACTCCATTCACTTATTCGGATTATGAAGAGGCAAGGCATAACCTCATTCAGCAGGTAAACGACAGCCTGACCGAAACAGACCGGGAATTTCTTCTGTCATTTGAAAACGGCGAACCCGATTGGGAAAAATGCTGTGCCGGAGATTTAAGCCGCTATCCGTCCGTAAAATGGAAATTACAGAACATTGCCAAGCTGAAAAAGAGCAATCCTCAAAAGCACAAGGCGGGATTGGAAAAGCTACAGACCTTCTTATTTCCGAAGAAGGGATAAGTTTTTATGGGCATCATGCCGGACAGATTGGTGTTAACGGAAAAACAATATTTGGAATCATGTACAATATGCGAGAAATAAAAGAGGAAGACTTTGAAGCGGTGGCAAAATTTGAAATTGAAATTTCTGAAATCTCATTCGGAGAAAAGGCTATTACTGACCTCGAGTTCCACTGCAAGAAATTAGCCAAAGCAAAAGACCGACGCGGAATGATCGTGATAGAAGACACGGAATCCGGTAAAATTGTGGGCTGGGTATGGATGGAGAAAAAGCAGAACAGCCTGACCGGAGAGGTTTATGCCAACTTCAAGTCCATTTATGCGGATGAGTGCATTCGAGGAATGCAAATTGTAGACGACCTGTTTGAAAAAAGCATAGAATATGCGAGAGAGTGCAAGGCGGCTTATATTGTCGGCAAGGTTCATGCCGGGAACGTACCGATGCGCTCTTTGTATAAAAAGCATTGCTTCGAGCCAACCCATGTAACGATGGAAAGGAAATTGTTATGATAACGTCCGGCATACAAAGTTTTGCTCTCTCGCATGGCGAACAATACAAACACGGAAGAACAAGCCTGCGTGACTTGTCAGGTAAACTGCCTTTCGTGGCAAACGGGTGTACCATGCTGTTATGCGTTGAAGGCCGGGCTGTCGTAACCACCAATACACGAAAACGGACATTCCGCAAAGGTGATTTGCTTGTGTTGTTTTCGGACACCTTATTTGCACCGCTGTGTGTTTCTCCTTCATTCACGGCAGAATATATATCCTTGTCATTGGAACTGACAGGGGAGATTTTCTACAAAATGACTTCCCCCGCATTTTGGGACGGACTGTATGAATATCCGGTCTGCCGACTTTCGGAAGCACAATACTCATTGGCAGACGGAGTGTTCAAGCAGATGATATGGGCGATGGAGAACGGTGATGAAGAAAGCCGGAAAAACATCCTGCAAAATTGCATTTACAATGTTTTTCTGGCTTTAGATATTGTGTTCAAGCCGATGTTTCCCGACTTGGGCAAGTGTTATCAAAAGGATCAGTCAAGGGTGCTGTTCGGCAAGTTCATGTCACTGCTGGCTAAGAATTTCCATGTAAAAAGAGATGTACGATATTATGCGGACAGGCTTTGCATCACGACCGATTACCTTTATAAGATAACCTGCAAAATAGAACAGCGGACTCCGAAGGAAATCATTGACCTGTTTGTCGTAACGGAACTCAAACGCTATTTGGACAACACAGAACAGTCCGTCAAAGACCTGGCCCGTCTGTTCCATTTCGAAGACGCGTCGTACCTTTGCCGCTTTTTCCGCCGCACGGCAGGCTGTTCCGTTTCCGAATACCGCAACAGGCTTAGCCGCTCATAGGCTCCCCGTATCAAATCGCTGTATTCCACTTTCGCACATCCGAGCCGCTCCTGCAAATAGTCGAAAGCAGTCCACGGACGGACATTGGTGCCGCATGTGAACAAATCGACAGCGGCATAACCACACTCCGGCCACGTGTGTATGGTCAAGTGGGATTCTTGGATGACCACCACACCGCTCACACCCACTGGGGCGTATTTGTGAAAGTTTTCCTGTACTATGGTCGCTCCGGCACTTACTGCCGCTTCGTGCATGAATGTGCGAATCTGTTCCACATCGTCCAGTTTTTCCGGGTCGCAGTTGTAGAAGTCTGCAAGGATGTGATGCCCTAAGGGAAGGTATTGCTTTTTATCCGTATTCCCGTTTTTGTGCAGTCTGTCGAAAACCGTAGCTCCGCATACATTGCAGCCTTGTTTTTTCAACTCCCTGATGGTCTGATATTCCGCCTCTTTCCCCACGGCATAGACTTTGCCGCATTGCCGGCAGCGGTAACGGTTTTGCCGGAGATTGCGGTCTGCGGTGTAGATGTCATCGCGCCCTCGTTTTTCGAGAGGAAACAAGGCGCGTGTACGTTCTGTCGTTTCCAGGACAAAGAGCTGTCCTTTGTTGCCCAAAAGAGATGCGCCCATGTATTCATTGAACCGGGTGAACATCTCTTTGATGGCCAGTCCGTGCAGTTGGAAACATTTTTGCAGAAAGTAAACCTCCGTTGCCGACTTGTTCCCGAACGAGAAAAAGATTCTCAATCCGGACTCTTCTTTCAGTACGCTAATGGCACGTGACAGGAACAAGGAAGCTCCCTCTTGCGTATAAGGCGGATCGGTGAACAGGCAGTCGAAACGCCCGCACAAATGCGGAGGCAGAGGCATCCTCAAATCCACCCGTTCACAACTTATCGGCAGGGCGAACCGTCCGGCCAGCCGCTCCAGACACTCGATATAACGACCGTCCATCTCAAGTACATGGATGTGTGTCGGGCAGATGCTTGGACCGGGATAAAGTTCTTTCAGCAGAAACCCGATGGCAAGGCTGACAAAATCATCATCGCCCATGCATACGATTTGTCTGCCTGTCAATGTGCCGTTTGCCAAGCAGAGCAAAGCCCTGCGGAATGCTGTCTGTACGGTACATTGGGCTTGGTCCAGTGCTACATCCGCTACGGGGCGTTCGTCGAATGCCGCACGGTATTTTTTACTCAGCGCGTCAGCGTATGCGTCCCTTGCCTGTTCGCTTTCCGCCAGTCGGCGATACAGGCAGAGGTCAATCCCCTTGAATCCAAGAGCTTGTTCCACATACTCCTTTCCGTTATGAGTAAGCCCTACGCCTCCGCTGCATTGTTCCAATATGCCCAGCCTGATACCTTCGTTCTTTATGGCGGTCACGATAGGTACCGGCAAGAGTAATTTTTGAGAGAGGGCTTTGTTGGAAAGTGGCGCAAAACAATACAGCTCCTGAAAATAAAGTTCAATAATCCGTCGGCTATCCTTAATTGATACTGTCTTAAATATTTTGTCGATATAATCCATTTATTACATATCGTTGATTTACAGGCTGCAAAAATAGAACAACATCATTAAGTAATAGAGAGCAAAATCCTGCTGATATGGGTACTTTTCAATACAAAGGCAGATAGGTTGGATATATGGCCAGACGGCTCAGGACTTCATCCAAACAAAAACCGGTATAGGCGGCTCAATGAACGTACAGGAAGCGGAGGAGTTTAAGACCTCGAAGTTCTTCTGCAAAACGGATTTCGACATGAAGGAAATCAAGAAGGGGGAAGCGGCGTATGTACCGTTACTGAAGTTCCACACGTTCAAGTCGAGGGAGGAACAGGAACGCATTCTTTATCGGAATTTCGTGAATGTGGGAATGGAGGTAAAAGAAATGATAAAGGACGTGCTGAACAAACGGGAAACTAAATAGAAAGCCAGATTCCGATATGAGGGAACTAAAAAACGCCTGCAATGATTCCGTGATTATTGCGGACGTTTCGGCGTTTCCTATCTATTGTGAAAATCTTATAGTTCAAAATCAGCTTCTTGCGGCCCTACATAAAAGAAGGGAAATCAGGTGTTTTTTATATAACGGGTACATTTACCAGTCCCCCTTTTTTTGTATAATACCTGCATCTTCCGTTTTGGAGATAAACTCCCGAACCTGTTTTTCGGACAGTATATCTGCGAATATTTCCTTGAGGACAGCCCGGTTGATACAACCATTTTTACGGAAACAACAATAAAATCCTTTCAGTCTTTTACCGCAGTTTCGACGGGAGTTTATGAAAATAAAGTCGTATCTTTGCACTCTCTATCAAACAGATAAATCCATGTGAACAAAGGGTTGAACGGACATATCGCCATGCTTTCGACACAAATTATTTGTGGTTTGAATGTACCTGTCGGTAAATCGCTCCTGGCAGAGTGGATGACACCGATTGGGCTTGCCTCCTCTCGTGTTTTATTCGCCACGCTGATATTTTGGACGATCGGGCTTGTTTTCAGGAGAGAAAAGGTCAATGCCAAAGACTTGATGGTGATTGCTTTGGGCGGTATTTCCGGTGTTGCTTGTACTTATCTTTCCTTTGCGTGGGGACTTAATTATACGACACCAGTTCACTTCGCACTTATTGTCGCCTTAAATCCAATCGTAGTTATGCTCTTTTCCGTATTGTTTTTAAAAGAAGCTATCAACCGGCGGAAGTTGACAGGTGTTCTGTTGGGAATTGCAGGAGCATGGGTCTTGATTTCACAAATGGATATTGCCGCATCCGTTGAAAATCATATACTTGGCATTGTTTTCGCCATCGTCAATACAGTTATGCTCGGATTTTATCTGATTATCATCCGAAGAGTGGCGATAAAATACTCTCCTGTCACACTTCAAAAATGGATGTTCCTATTTGCAGCATTGTCCATGCTGCCGTTCAGTATAAATGAATTGTACGTGCAACCGCTTTATCAGTCCGCGTTCTGTTGGCAACCATTACTCCAGCTTGTATTCGTATTGTTGCTGGCAACTGTTCTCAACAATCTGCTATATCCCGTCGCTCTCAAGGGGATACAGCCCACCACTGCCAGCATTTACATCAACCTACAGCCTATTATAGCTTCTGTCGTTGCCATTTTAATCGGGCAGGACATTTTTAGCTGGGATGAACCGGTTTCGGCCATACTTGTCATATCCGGTGTTTTACTGGTCAGTCATTCACAAAATAAAAAATAAAGCTAATTTGCGGTTCTGTATTCATTGGGCGTACACCCGGCCATTTTCTTGAACCAACGGCTGAAGTGTTGCGGATATGGAAATCCAAGTTCATAGGATATTTCACTTATGGACTTCGCCGTATTGAATACCCGCTCTTTAGCGACATCGAGCATTTTCTGCTGGATGTGTTTCAGGGCAGGCATTCCCGTTTCTTTTTTCATCAGGTCACTGAAATAATTCGGGGAAAGACAAAGTTTGTATGCACAATATTGCACAGTCGGCATCCCTCCATGCCTTGCAGGGGCATCAGAGGCGAAATACTCATCCAGAAGGTCCTCGAAACGCGCTAACAGGTCGTGATTGGCATTGTCGCGGGTGATGAACTGACGGTCGTAGAAGCGGATGCAATAATCAAGCAGCAGCTTGATGTTATCCACGATGAGCGAACGGCTGTGCTTGTCGATAGGATACTGCAGCTCAATGCGAATTTTTTCCATACATTCTATAACCGTCCGTCTTTCTTGTTTGGAAAGGTGCAGGGCTTCGTTGGCATTGTAAGAAAAATATGAATAATCTTTCATTATATGCGCCAATGGTGTACCTCGCAGAAATTCGGGATGAAATGCAACAACCCATCCTTCGGGCTGGTGCAGCTGCCCGTCATCTTCAGATCCCATTACCTGACCGGGGGCGAGGAAAAGCATCGTCCCCTGCTGATAATCGTATATACTTTTTCCATATTTAAGATTTCCACAGTTCGCATCTTTCAATAGAATAGCATAGATGTTATACAGTTTTTTCCCGAACCGGAGAGGCTTCCCTTTACTGCCTTCAATAACGCTGACCAACGGGTGCAGGGTCTCCACGCCAAAATAGTCGTTGTACTGCTGGACTGTATCAACCTTCATTATTTCACTCATAATTTCCTCTTTTTTAAGTCATTGCAAATATAGCTATTTTTCTGTGATAGCTTTTCATTCTGCTTTTAATTAAAAGCAAAGATACGGATTCCCGATGGTACGGCATATACCGAAATCATCGTTTTGGATACCAATTTTACTGGTATACCGGCATCGTTCTTACCGGCCCGTTGAAATTGGTAATTCTATCCGTGAAATTGATACACAGGCTCTTAATTCCCCTATCTAATTTTGCAATCAGAAAGATAATCAAACAGATAACGACATGAAAAAAGAACAGATTCAAGAGAACGGCATCAGTCGTCGCGGGTTCCTGAAACGAACCGCATTGGCAGGCGCGGCCATCTGCATCGCGCCGGCATTGGAGAAAGTAACGGCCGCGGAAAAAGCCATTACAGGTAAATCGTCAGTATCGGCAGCAACCATTCCAGCAGGAATGGCAGCAGTCCGCGCACAGCGTACCTTGAGCAGCGGCAAGGCAGCCTTTACCATTTCGGCGATGGGCTTCGGCTGCATGGGGCTGAACCATCACCGCAGCCAGTCTCCCGATGAAAAGACCTGCATCCGGTTGATTCACGAAGCGATAGAACGGGGTGTAACCTTATTCGATACGGCTGAAAGCTATGGCTACCACAAGAATGAAAAACTGGTAGGCGAAGCCCTGAAAGGCTATACCGACCGCGTGTTCGTCTCTTCCAAATTCGGGCACAAGTTCGTGAACGGCGTGCAGGTGAAGACCGAAGAGGACAGCACCCCGACAAACATCCGGCGCGTATGCGAGAACTCCCTGCGCAATCTCGGCGTGGAGACGCTCGGCATATTCTACCAGCATCGCGTCGACCCTGCGACGCCCATCGAGGTCGTAGCCGAAACATGCGGCGAGCTTATCCGGGAGGGAAAGATACTGCACTGGGGCATGTGCGAGGTCAATGCTGAAACCATCCGCCGGGCGCACAAGGTATGTCCGGTTACGGCCATACAGAGCGAGTATCACTTCATGCACCGCGCGGTGGAAGAAAACGGCGTGCTGGCGCTTTGCGAGGAACTGGGTATCGGTTTCGTGCCGTACAGCCCGCTGAACCGTGGTTTCCTCGGCGGCATGATAAACGAGTACACCCGGTTCGACACCGCCAACGACAACCGCCAGACGCTTCCGCGTTTCCAGCCCGAAGCCATCCGTGCCAACACGCGTATCGTGGAGGTACTGAACGCTTTCGGACGGACGAGAGGCATTACCACGGCGCAGGTGGCATTGGCATGGCTGCTGAACAGGAGGCCTTTTATCGTTCCTATTCCCGGCACGACCAAGCTCTCGCACCTCGAAGAGAACCTGCGGGCCTGCGACATAGTGTTCACGTCGGAAGAAGTGACCGAGCTGGAAAAGGCCGTGGCCGCAATTCCGGTCGTGGGAAGCCGCTATGACGCTTTGCAGGAATCGAAAATCCAGAAATAGGAAGGGCGTATGAGAAAGGTTGTCTTTTATATGATGGCCGCCGCCTTGCTGTCGGGTTGCAACGCACGCAACGGGAATATCATGCAAATCGAGGAACAGGGCAGTTTCGCCGTGGGCGGCACGGTGCTCACCGATTCACTGGGGCGCACCTATCACGGCGACCACGCCTACGTGTTCTATCAGAAACCCGTCGATGCCCGGAAATACCCGCTTGTCTTCGCCCACGGCGTGGGGCAGTTTTCCAAGACATGGGAAACTACGCCGGACGGCCGCGAGGGGTTCCAGAATATTTTCCTGCGCCGCGGTTTCCAGACTTATCTCGTCGACCAGCCCCGCCGGGGAAACGCGGGGCGGAGCACGACACCCGCAACCGTTACCCCCGTCTTCGACGAGGAGACGTGGTTCAACCGTTTCCGCGTGGGCATCTGGCCCGATTATTTCGAGGGCGTGCAGTTCAGCCGCGACAAGGAGGCTCTGAACCAGTATTTCCGTCAGATGACGCCAACTCTCGGCCCTCCCGATCTGGATGTCTACGCCAAGGCGTATGCCGCACTGTTCGACAGGATAGGTCCGGCTGTCTTCGTCACCCATTCGCAGGGCGGAGGTGTCGGATGGCTTACACTGCCGCAGACAAGGAACATCCGTGCCATCGTCGCCTACGAGCCGGGAACAAACGTGCCTTTTCCCGAAGGGCAGATGCCGGAGGAAGGGAAAGTACTAACCCTGTCGAAGAAGACCGAAGGCGTGGAAGTGCCGATGGAAGAATTTCTGCAGTTCACGAAAATCCCTATCATCATCTACTATGGCGACAATCTGCCGGAAACCGACGAACGGCCGGAACTGTACGAATGGACACGACGCCTGCATCTGATGCGCAAATGGGCTGCCTTGCTCAACGAACACGGCGGCGATGTCACGGTCATTCATCTGCCGGAGATAGGTTTGAAGGGCAACACCCATTTTCCCTTCTCCGATTTGAACAACGTGGAGGTGGCCGATCACCTGTCGAGATGGTTACATGAGAAAGGACTGGATTGAGAAGGCGGAGTCATGGACGAAGGAACTTTCTGAAAATGGCGGGAATAGCCGGCGGAACGATGACTGAAAACGACTATTGAGTTAATCGAACAACCTTTAACAATTTTCATATGATACCATTATTTATCGGAGGCATCGGTATGCAGGAAGTGCTGCTGATTGCATTAGTCGTCCTGCTGTTCTTCGGAGGACGCAAAATTCCCGAACTGATGAAAGGCATCGGCAAAGGTGTCCGTTCATTCAAGGAAGGTATGAACGGCATGGAGAAAGAAATCAGTCCCGAAAATACCGACAAGAAAGAGGAGTGACATGGCAAAGGAAGACAAAACGGACGGCTTGAGCTTTTGGGAGCACTTGGACGTGCTGCGGACGGCGATTGTTAAAATCGTCGCCGTGGCCGTCGTGTTCGGTATCGCCGCCTTTTGTTTTAAGGAAAAACTTTTTGCCGTTATCCTTGCCCCGAAAAACGACGGCTTCATCACGTACCGTCTTTTCAACCGGATTGCAGCATGGGCCGGCGGCGAGACCGGGAGTTTTGCCGTGCAGCTCATCAACACGGGACTGGCCGGGCAGTTCGTCATCCACATGAAGACGGCATTATGCGCGGGTGTCCTGTGCGCGTCGCCCTATATCCTTTACCAGTTGTTCCGGTTCGTGTCGCCTGCCCTGTATGCCTGCGAGCGGAAATATGCCGTGCGGATAGTCGGAGGCGGCTATGCAATGTTCCTGATGGGTGTGGCGGTCAGCTACTTTCTTATTTTCCCGCTGACATTCCGTTTCCTTGGAACCTATCAGGTCAGCGGTGAAGTGGAGAACATGATCGTCTTGCAATCCTACATTTCGACCCTCGTGCTGATGTGCCTGACAATGGGTATCGTGTTCGAGATTCCGATTTTATCATGGCTGTTTGCCAAATTGGGGTTTCTCACCGCCGATTTCATGCGACGTTACCGGAAGCACGCTATAGTGATTATCCTTATCGTTGCGGCTGTCATCACGCCGACTTCGGACGTGTTCACGTTGTCATTGGTCACATTGCCGATGTGGGTTTTATATGAAGCGAGCATTCTGGTCGTAAATAGAGCTGCAAGTAAAAAGGCAGTAGACAGATAAAGAAACGACATCTTGAAGTGAAAAACAATCTGCCGGCCAAAAGATAAAACAAACCTTTTTACAATAAGAGGTAAGGTACTGTAACACGTAGGTAATCCGTTTTATAAACGGCAGGTTTTTATTCGTTTCTGCATTATACATAGAAAAGCCGTACCCTGCTCGTTTTCCGAAAGGCACGGCTTTCATCCCCTAAAAAGAGGAATCAGACAGTGACAACAGTTACATATAAATTCTGTCGCTCCTGTTCGCAGAATTTATCGTACTCGGCTTTGTCCGTGCCGCTCTCGATAGCCCGGTCGATAACGTCTCCCAACTCGTCGAAACAAACCTCTTCGTTCACACATTCCACCTCCATTCCTTTCACAAGATAGACCTCGTAATAATCCGATCCGTTGAGTGCGACGATGACGTACCCTGCGTGCAGCCGTCCGTTCACCTTAATGCGGAGTGCCGGCAAATCCCTGTATAGGGTGGCGGCAAACTCTTTGATACCCCACGACATGAGGACGGTCATGGGGGTTAACGCTACTAACTGTTCCTTAATGGTCTGTGCGACCTGCATTACATATTCTTTTTCCATAATTCTAAGTTTATAAATTATTATTCCATGATTTACTCGAACCAATCGGGGTTATCCTTTTTGAGTTCGGCTATCAACTCGTTTTCGGGAAGCTGAAGCGTTCTCTCGTCGGTAAAGAAGAAAATCTCGTCATAAATCCTTTCGGCTTCTTTACTGGCAAAACCTTCGTTCTCGTCATTGAAACTGCCGGGCTGCAAGGCATCGAGCAGGATTGTCGAACCGATAAGCAATTCTTCGCCATCGACAGATTCCACGATGCGGGAGTAATAAGACCTGCCGTTGAATTGAATCTTAGTTGTTTTCATATCGTCGTTTTTATATTAATGGTACATTTTTTCCGTGTTCATTGAGGTATTCCATGATATGCTTCGCTTCCTCGTGCGATGCCCGGTTCCGGTCATCGTAACGGCGTGTTTCGTCCGCCATGACCTTGATACACGCCTTAATCAGGCGGTACAGGCTTTGCTGAAGCGTCGGGTGCATGTCCGGGATTGCCGCCGCGAACCGTTCGGGGTTGAAACTGAAACTGTTTACCGCCATTTCCCAGTCTTTGGCGAGGCGGTATTCTTTGCTTTCTTTAATGTCCATATTCTTGAATTTTAATAGTTCTCGTTGCATATTCTGTCAAGTTCCTCAATTATGGGTGTCACCTTTTTGCCTGTAAGACTTTCTATGTCATACAGCAAGTGCTCCAAGCGTTCATACGCCTTTTCTCCCGCTTTTGTAAATTCTCCGGTACTGTCGAATGCGCTACCTTCGCAGCCCAGTTCTTGCAATAATTCTTCTAATGTCTTCATTTGTTAAATTTTAATAATTGTTTTTCTTTCCCTCTGTTCGGCTTCCTTGTTGCCGGAGCCGCTTCGGGTTTTATGGTGCTTTCCGGGGCTGGCGAAAAAGCCCTTTCCGACGTTTTTTCTTGCCAATTACGCTTCGCAGAAGGAAGAATTTGCAAGAAATGCACTTCAAAACGACGGAATCAGGCGCGACAGCCCATATTTGCACCGATAAAAACCGGTGCGGTGACGGACGGGAAAGCCAGACGGGAGAGAATACGGAGACCTGAAAGCGGTAGAAAAGGACGGCTGGAAGCTAAAAAAGAGAATTTATATATCTATATATGGATAATTGTTGTTATATTTGCATATAAATAGTGATATATTGACATTATGGAAACAACGAACTATACCACAAACAGCGATATGCTGACGCTTTTGGCGAAGCGGGTCAAGGAGTACCGTCTGGCCGCCCGCATGAGCCAGAAGGAGCTGGCCGAACAGTCGGGTGTAAGCCAGACGACTATCAGCCATTTCGAGCAGGGGGTCAGCCGTAACCTGACCTTGGCCAATTTCATCTCCCTGCTGCGTGCGCTCGGTCAGGCAGAGCGGCTCGCGGAGATTCTGCCGGAACTTCCCATGCCGCCGATGGCGCTTCGGGAAATCGAGAAACTGATACCTAAACGAGTTAGGAGGGGCAAGAAATGATAGAAAGTCTCGATGTAATCCTATGGGATAAAAAGGTCGGCACGCTTGTCGCCAATCGGGAAGGACACCGCAGCAAAGCCTGTTTCTACTTCGACAGCGATTATGTCCGCGACGGCTACGACATCGCCCCGCTCCGTGCGCCGGTAAAAGGGGTTGCCGCACAGCGCGGCCTGCCGGTCTATCCCGATGAAGAGCGGCTTTTCGGCGGCCTGCCCTCGTTCATAGCCGATTCGCTGCCCGACCATTGGGGAAACACCGTGTTCAACGAATGGGCCAAAGTGCATCATATCCGTATGAGGGACTTGTCCGCCCTCGACCGTCTCGCCTATATCGGACGGCGCGGCATGGGGGCATTGGAGTTCGTCCCGCCCACTGCCGAGGAACTGGAGACACCGTTCAAGGTGGAGATCGCTGACCTCTACCAACTGGCCCGGCAGGCTTTCGAGGAAGCCGGACGGTTCAACGTCCCGGTATCGGGCAACCTGATGGTCGAAAGCCTGTTCAAGGTAGGAACGTCCGCAGGAGGACGACGGCCCAAAGCGGTGGTCAACGTCAATTTCGGGGAAGGACAATGTTACTCCGGACAGGTGGCGACCCCTTATCCGGGCTACACGCCGATGATCGTCAAGTTCGACGAACACCAGAAGATGCCGACGACACGGATAGAATACAGTTATTACCTGATGGCCGTAGACGCCGGGCTTCAGATGATGCCGAGCCGCCTGTTGGAAGGTGAGCAGACAGCGCACTTCCTGACCGAGCGTTTCGACCGCCGGAACGGCAAGAAGGTGCATATCCAGACATTGGCTGCCATGAACCCCCCGGCAGATTCTTACGAAGCACTATTCGAGGCGGCCTGCCGTATCGGCGTGCCGCCGGGGGAACTCCGGCAACTGTTTCGCTTGATGGTGCTGAACGTGCTGGGCGGGAACGTCGATGACCATAACAAGAATTTCAGCTTCCTGATGGGCGATGACGGGCGTTGGCACGTTGCTCCGGCCTACGACTACACGTTCTCGGTCGATCCGGACGCACCGTATTACGTCAACCGCCACAGCATGACTATCAACAACCGGACAGAGGGTATTACTGCGGCAGACCTGCTGGAAGTAGCCCGCCGGTACGGTATAAAGGCCGCAGAGCCGTTCATAGAAAAGACCATAGGCATCGTTTCGCGTTACCCGGAATACGGCCGGGAGGCCGGTGTCGGAGAGGAATGGATAGGAACGATAGAAAAGGAAATCGCTGCACGAGTGGAGTGCGTGCGAGCCGATTAAAATAGAGCATGGGATTTCATGCAGGGGAAATGAACCCACCCGTTTTTGTGGCGGGTGGGTTTGTCGTTGTCATTCCGCCCCTTTCTTGCTTAGGAGGGTCAACTGGTCGGGACGGTCGGGAAACCAATAGGCGTCGCTGTCAAGATACACGCATCTGTCACCATTCCAAGGCTTCCTGAAAGCTAATACCTCTTGAGGGCCGAATACTACTCCATAATCGTTTGTAAATGCTACCATGTCGCCTACGGCCAAATCGTCCTCCGTTTCCATGACTTCGGAAAGGCGATTATAAAACTCCATGCCTTCGGCTTCACGTTCCGCTTTCCAGCGCAAAAAATCCTCTTTATGACTTCTGCCCGTGTTTATCGGCGATAATTCCGAAGGCAAAACCTCCGCTTCCGAAGTACCGGACGAAATCAGAATAATGCTGTCGTCTTCCATGTTTTCCGGTGCAGAAATCACTCGGTAAGCCCCATCGGACAAACCGTTGTCCGGGTCATGCCAATAAAGCAGATTCCCTGTCTTGATAAAATCGTATTTTCCCATTGTCTTGTGAATTATTGATTATTTATTTCCCTTTTTTCGATCCCTTTCCTTTGGAACCGCTTCGGGGTTTTACTGATGCAGTACACGGTCGTCGGCACAGCTTCATACGACGGCTCTTCTTGCCAATTACGCTTCGCTTGGGAAGGAAGAATTTGCAAGAAGTGCACTTCAAGCCGGAGAATCAAGCGCGACGACCGACTTTCGCATCGGATAAAACCCGTGCGGTGAGGGACGGGAAAGCCGGACGGGAGAAACAGGCGGCTCGTGCCGCTACAAAAGGGAAAGAATGCAATTATAAGAGGAAACGGGCGGTGGCGGGGTATCCGGGAGGCTGACTATAAAAGGACGAAGGCGGGCGATAAAGACAAAGGAGATAGCGCACTGACTGTGTTATCAGTACGCCATCTTGTACATTCAATCTTCGGAACCCGACACTTTCATTTTTGGGAACAATCCTTTTCAAAAGCATTCTTCTCCGAATGGCTCGATGTTCGCTTTTTGGAAAATTTGCGGGTTATGCTGATAAAGAAGCGGCAGGTTCAACATAGCCATAGGGTATTCCACGAAGCCGCTCCTGCGTTTGTAGCCGGAATCGGTCGCCAATCTGTTTTCTACCAAAAAGTCCAACGCATCCGGGTAATTGTTCACGTCGATAAAGGTACGGTCCGGCAAACCGAGCGCATCCATTTCCTCCAAATTGACGGAAAGTACGATATATTCGTCTTCATCTTCCACCATTACCAAGATAAGAGCCAACCAGCCATTGCGATAAAACCGTGGTACGAGGTAATACCGTTCGCCTCTGAACTCGTATTCTTTCTGTCTGAAAGAGCTGTCCGGCTCTACGATTTCAAATTCATCTTCACCTGCGGTAAAAGCAATCATAGGGTTGCTGGCATCTACATACGCTTCACCTGCTTTGTAGCACAAATACTCTCTGTTTTCGGAACGCACGATAGCAAATTGAATTTCCATAAAATCTTAACATTAATCAGTTGAACAATCTGTTTATTTTTTCCCTCCTTTCGGAAGCCTTCAGGCTTCTCCTGTCGGGATTTGATTTTTACGTGCATTAAAGATTGCCTTTCAGGGAGAAACAGGCAAGGAATTTGGGCAGAATTTTATAGTTGCGGTATTGAGCGTCCGCGAAATATGGACGATTGAAAATCGGGAAAGCTGCTGAAAAATTGTGTTCAAATAGCGTAGCGGTACTTGAATGTTCCTCCAAGGCAATACCTTTGCACCGGAAAAAGCATGTCCCGACGGGCAGAGCCGTTGGCGAAGGGATTTCCGTACAAAAGGAAAACGAAGGGATAAAAAGGGAGATCTGCCAACGGCAGTGCTAAAAAAGACAGCCGCTCCTGCGGCTCTCTCTCTGTAGCGTTGCGCTATTTCTTCCCGGTCTTGCTATCCGGTTCGTCTTGCCGTTTTTTCGGGGTGAACAGTCCATTGAAACAGACCGTCGTGGCAAAAGTACGTGCCTGCGTGGCATTGCACAATCCCGCTCCGGGCATTGTCGCACCGTTGTAATGTTTGCAGTCCTTACATTTCATCATTACCTCTTTTGATTGGTTAGACAGTAGGACGGATTTCTCCGTCCTACTATTGAATTATGGTCAAGCTGCGACCTCTTCGGGTTGCGTATGTTCTTCGGGTTGTACCTCTGCCGTGGGTTGTGTATTTTCTGCCTCGGCGGCTTCTTCGGGCTTTGTCTGCCGTTCCTTTGCCAACAAGGCGGCTTTGCGTTCCTCGATACGTTTATGGCGTTTCTCATACACCTCATTATATCCACTTTCAATTTCGGCGAGCGTGTCGGGCATGTGCTTACGGGCAAAATCGAGCAAGAGGGTCGCAGCAGCGTTATTGCCGTATGCGCCTTTGAAGTTGTCTATCAAGAAATCCCTGCGGATAACGGCTTTCTGCTTGGCCGTGAGGTTGGCGATGATGTTCATTTTTTCTTCGTCCTCAAGGTGTTGGTAGGCTTTTTTCTCCCCGATACCGAATACCCCGAAGTGTTCCCTGCGGAGAGACGACAGCAGGAAGAAATATATCATCTTTTCCTCGTCCTGCGTGAATTTGCTTTCAGACGTATCAACGTCCAAAATCTGTTTCTTAGCGTCTGCAACGGTTTTCTCGACGGCTATTTCCTTGTTACGTTTGTCCTGCTGTTCCAATTTTTCCACCGGGGAAAGTTGTTTTTCGGTAGCCATGTCCGCATTGGCGGCAGCACTTGCCATGTAACACAGCGTAATTTCTTTCTGCCCGATGCAGATATAAAACGTGAGTTCGCCCGTATCGATTCGTTCATGAATTGACTTGCATTTTTCCATATAGTTGCTGAAATCCTGCTCGTACTCCTTGTATGCCGCCTCGTATTCCTCGGTAGTGTCGTATTCTTCCTTTTCGGGTGCTACCGGCGTTTCGGGGTATGCCGTGGCATAGGTATTGAGGTGCTCGACCTCGTACCCCATAGCGGTAAGGCGTTCCACCGCAAGCATGTTATTGTTGAAATCTTGGTAGCCCAATGATACGGAGGGGTATTGTTCCACAAACTGCAAGGCTTTCTCCACGAGATAGGAAGCGTTCATTTCGGCCAGACAACTCCGATTGGCGCAATTTCCGCAACCACCCTCGCAGAACAACATCATGTTGTTGGTATTGTGGGGGCATGAGGCGCATAGGGTCTTGTCGAATGCGTAACGGCTAAGGTCTGTCGTGAAATCCCGTTCGATAAACTTTGCCACCTCGGCGGCTTTCAGTCCTCGCCAACAGTCGTACAACATGCTGTCGCTGTCTTTCAAGTGTTTATAGTACACCTCTTTCTGAATATCCGTACCGTATCGGCAAATCTCACTCGCTACACTGATTGTGATTTCGTCCTTTTCCAGAAGTTCGGCGATTTCGGGTATCAATGATACGAATTTCAGACGGGTACGGATATAGTTCTCGTTTTTGCCGAACTGCACGGCCAATGACTGCACATCGTAGCGACCGCTTTCCATGAGCTTTTGGTAGGCGTTGGCTTCCTCTATGGGGGTAACGTCCTTGCGCTGCAGGTTCTCCGTCACGGCCATTTCGGCGGCGGTCTCGTCCGAAACATGCAAGATGACAGCCGGAATTTCGGTCAGTTCTGCCATAAGGGCGGCACGATACCTGCGCTCTCCGAAAATAATCTCGAAGCGGTCGGTGTCCACAATGGGGCGCACGCCGATAGGTTGCAATACTCCCTGCTGACGAATACTCTCGGCCAGTTCGGCAAGGCTCGCCTCGTCAAAGTGCTTGCGTGGGTTATAGTTGCTCGGTTGAATATTCATCAATGCAACTGATACGATGTTGTTCTCTACTACTGATTGAATGTTCGCTGTTTCCATAATTCATAAATTTTAATTTGTTATTACATTAGATTGTTTGATTACTATTGTCTTTATTGTGCGGTGTCATACTCGTATATTTCCGGATTGTCGTACCCGTCGAACACTATCCGAAACGTGTCAAAGTCCTTTCTGCCCGCCAGTCTGACGGTATCTCTTTTCCCGATGAAATAGGGTTCATTCATTGTCCGAAACGGTGCGCCGAGCGTTATCCTATCCACCAACGTACAAACTTTGCCGGGTTGTTCGGGCATGATATAACCCAGTGCGTACTCGTTGTAAACTACCAATTTGATTTTATCCATATCGCTGTCAATTTTACGTTGTTTTTTTCTTTCCCTCCTTTCGGTTCCTTTCTCTGCCTGAACCGCTTTGAGGTTTTACGGATGCGGTACACGGCTGTCGGTACAGCTTCATACGACGGCTTTTCCTGCCAATTACTCTTTCGCAGAAAGGAAGAATTTGCAGGAAATACACTTCAAGCCGCCGTATCAAGCGCGACAGCGGACCTTTGCATCTGATAAAACACAACGGTGACGGCAGAGAATGAAGCCGGGAAAGCGGTAAGGGAATCGGTAGAAAAGGGATATGCCCGTCAGGGTTAGAATAGGGATAAAACGGGCCATGTGCCTGTACTTGCGGGCAGGTAAAAAAGAGAAAGATGGTAAGACTATAAAGGAGGAATGCGCCCTATGGAAACAGCGGGCGGATAAAAAAGGACGCATGGCTGCCGTCTCCGGGGTGGGCAGACGCGGTAGCCATGCCTGTGTTTATTGTTCGTTCTTCTCCAGATACTCTTTCATTGCCTCGTTCACGATGTCTTTCAGCGACATGTTCTTCTTGATGGCGAGGAATTTCATACGGGTATGAATGCTTTTGTTGATGACGAAGTTGCAATGAACCGCCGTTTCTTTTTCCGTGGGGGCTGCTACCGGCTGTTTTCCGCCGGTAGTCTTTTTCGTAGGTGACAGCAACCCGTCCAGTCCGCCTTTCATGCTGTCTTTCAGTAAATCGCTCTTGCTCATATCGGGATTATTTTAATTTCAGTACCTCTTGCGCCAGTGCCATGTAGTCCTTGGCTCCGTTGCTGTTCCTGCTATACTCGAAGATGTTCTTGCCCTTTATGGGAGCTTCGGCCAAAGATACGTTATCCCGTATAACGGTCTTGAACACCTTTTCGCAGAATGAATCCTTGACGAGTTCGGCCACACTTTTGTTCAGTGTCTTGCGTTTGTCGAACTGGGTAATTACAATGCCACCAATAGCGAGTTTCGGATTCAGGCGTTCCTGGACGGTGGCAATCACATTCATGATCTTGGCCATGCCGCGCATGGCGAGGAATTGTGCCTGTACCGGGATAATCAGGTAGTCTGCGGCGGTAAGGGCGTTCAGCGTCAGCAACCCCAACGAGGGCGGACAGTCGATAAGGATATAATCGAATTTCCGGTTTTCGAGCAACTTGCCAATCAGGCCGTTCAATATCAGTTCCCGTCCCGGCTCGTTGATGAGTTCTGCCTCGGCAGCCGAGAGGTCGAGGCAGGACGGTACGACGGTTACACCTCCTGCCGTTTCAACTAATGGCAAGGGGTATTTGCCTTTCATCGCCCCGTACACCGTCTGTTCTTCCTCAATGGAGAGGCCGAAGGATTCCGTAAGGTTCGCCTGACCGTCCATGTCGATAGCCAGCACGCGCTTTTTCTTTTGCTGCAGGGCCGCAGCCAGATTGATGGTGGTGGTCGTCTTTCCGACCCCTCCCTTATGGTTCAAGACCGCAATTATTTTTGTCATCGTTTCACTCTTTTATTCCACTTGCAAAGTTAATACTATTTTTCGTAAATACTAAAATTAGTATATACTAATTCACTAAAAACTATTGTTTTAGCAGTGTAGTATTTTAGTATTTACTACTATACTAAAATAAAGTTTGACTAAGAGTAGTATATCCTACATTCGCAGACGAGTGGCTTACTAATCTACTACATATAGGATATACTACATTTAGTATTCGCTTATTTTCAAAGGTTTACTCTCTTATCAGAAAGGCAAATCCTCCTTTTCGTCCTGCGGGAAATCTGCAGGAGGAACGGGTGCGCCGTCTGCTCCGCTTACTGCATTGTCCTCTCCGGCTGCCGCGCCTTCCCGCCTTCCGGTATTGATAAAGGCAATACTCTCTGCCGTGATGGAGAGCTGTATCTGGCTCTCGCCGTTCTTGTCTTTCCACAGGGAAGATGACAGCGTGCCGTCAACAAGTATGAGTCTCCCTTTCGTCAGATATTCGGACAAGCGGATATGGTTGTCCTTGTTGCTGCGTACCCTTATCCAAGTGGTGATGTTTTGCCCCTTTGAATAATCGTCAACGGCTATGTCCATAGCCATGAATGAGCCGTGTGCTCCTGAAATTACTTGGCAATCTTTGCCGATGCGTCCGATAGTGTGAACATGTAACATAATAGAAAATTGTTTGTGGCAAGGTGGTTGGTCCTGCCGTTACCTAACTGTTTATTTTTTCCCTCTTTTCGGTTCCTTTCTCTGCCTGAACCGTTCCGGGATTTTATAGATGCGGTACCCGGCTGCCGGTACAGCTTCATACGACGGCTTTTCTTGCCAATTACTCTTCGTAGAAGGAAGAATTTGCAAGAAATACACTTCAAGCCGCCGGATCAAGCGCGGCAGCCTACCTTTGCATCTGAAAAATCGGACGGTGACGGCAGAGAGGAGACCGTAGAGGTTATACATATAATTGATATAAAGGGAAGAGGGCTTCGCCCAAGTATAAGAGCAGAGGAAAAGAGAGAGGTATAAAAGGAAACCGCCAACGGAGTTGCGGTAATTTACAAACGGGTATCGTGCCCTTCACCGACGATGTTGTCATAGGCACGATACCTTATCATAGCTTATTTTGTCAGAACCGGTATCTCAAAGGGAGGAATGCAGCAAATCGCCCATCCTTTGTTCTGGCAAAGTACAAAACCCTCTGACGATAGTATCTCCGTTTACGCCTTCAAGTCCGGCGAACATTTGTAATGCGTCAAACCCTCTGTCGAACTGTTCCATGATGACGGCGGGGGCAAAATGGATAATCCCGTGAGGGTAGCTTTTCGATGTGCCAATCCACCCGCGCAAATAATCATCGAAACAGCCTTCTGCTCTTGACGCATGGAACTCTTGTGAATGGGAACTGCAAATGGTTTTACCGTAGATTTCGTCTCCTAAAATTAAAGTTCCCGTTTGCGGATTGTACATAAAACGCCGATTGGTTATTTGAAGAATATCTATGATTTCCCATTTGACATTGATAACCATCAGGATTTTTTCAACCTGCCTTTTCATGCGTTTGCCTGTTTTACAATTTTTCTTGTCCATCACTTGTCTTTTATGCCGTGAAACATCTGCTTTTTTACCCTTTTTTCGATTCTTCTCTCTGTCTGAACCGTTCCGGGATTTTACAGATGCGGAACACGGCTGCCGACAGGGCTTCATACGGTGGGTTTCCCGGCCAATTACGCTTTCATGGAAAGGAAGAATTTGCGGGGAATGCACTTCAAGCCGCCGGATCAAGCATGGCAGCCGACCTTTGCATCTGGCAAACCGGACGATACCGGCAGAGAGGAGACCGGAACAGACCGGTAAATATGATGGTAAAAAGGGAGTACGGCTTTGCCTGTATAAATGCAGGGGAAGCGAAGTAGAAAAGGGTCCGGCTTGGGCGGGTCAGGCAAGGGTCTGCCGGGGCAAACATGAAAGGGATTCTCCTTATCCGCTCCACGCCTGAATTTCGACCGGGCGGAATGAAAGCGCGGAGCGAATAAGAAGTATCACCGTTTGCCCTTGACGTGGCAGGTCACAAGGGAAAGATACGGAACAGAGGCGGAAAGTCCGAAACCAGCGGCATAAAGACCGGTCGGGCTGTGGAATACCGTGTTGTTTCGACAGGTCGAAGCTCCGGCATGGAACGGCACGATCCGGGCTGCCGCCGGTTTTGAACGGCCTCCCGTACCTTTCCCTGACGACTTGTTACGGCACAGACTTTCCACTGGTTCACGGGGTTGGGAAAGCCGGCGTATAATAGGGAAACAGCCTGAAGGTAAAAAAGGAGTAATCGTACTATAAAAGGTATCGGTTGCCCCGCAATCCGTCCGGAGGGCTTTCGCCCATCGGACAGACCACAGAGGTTATCGGCTTATAGTTTGGGCTTGTTCTTCGGGAGAATGGGGCAAGAAAGTATTATTCTGTAAAATGGCCCCAGCTCGGTCTTTACCGGGTCTTTCGATACCAAGAATGTTGCGCTCTCCTTGACCTTCGCTATATCCAAAATGGTCTTACAGATGTACTTATTCCTCAAACGTGTTCCTCCCCTGTTGAACTGCAGCGGAAAACCTCGCTTGTCAGTGGTTTTGTGCAGAAACCACTCTTTCGGGTTGTTTTCATCACAGCCAAACTCCAGTCGGTCGTTCATTGTGATATTCATTTCTTTTGCCAATTTGGTGGATAGATACATGTTGCCGGTAACGCTGTTGAACCTTATGCTTCTTTTACCTACACGGTTTTCTCTTGTCCGGCAATTCTCGACGTTGTAAATTACAAATTTCATTTTCTTGAATTATTTACGGGTTATACAAATTACATGCTTACGTGGGCGTACCTTTTGGAAAATCCTTCGTGATTGCGGATAGTGTCGGTTATATCGCTTATTCTCCGGTGTATCGCACTTGCGGAAATGCCTGCATAGGCGGAAAGGTGTCTGTATGAACATTTCGCCTCGTACTCTTTCAGTCTGAAAAGCTCGTAGTCCGTTTGGGGATATTTCTTCTTCACAAACAGCAGTATGTCATACACCAGCTTGTCGGAAGCTGCCAGCACCTCGACGGACGGTGTTTCTTCTTCCTGCATGAGCAAAAAGAAATGTTCGTTGTCGGGGAAACAGTAACAACTATCCTTGTGAATACATTTCAGTCTGCACTTTTTGTACACGCCGAAAAAATAAGGCTCGAAGCTCTCGACAGGTATTTCCGAAATCACGACTTCCCGTTTCATCGCCAAATAGGCGTCGTGAAAGGCGTCCTCGTGCAGGTAACGTCCGAATATGTTACGCAATCTCTGATAGTTGTAAACGAACCAGTTGTCAAAAAGCGAATTTTTTTTCATGTTTCAATTTGTTTTTAAGTTTTTTTTATTTCCCTCCGGTTCGAGCGATTACCGGAAAGTTCGATTCTTTTTTCTGCCTCGTCTTTGCATCACGGGGTTTGCAGCAAGGATTCCATGAAAAATACTCTTGGAATGGAATGAGAAGGAAGATTTTTCATCAGGAAAATCGAAGATGGGCCTTGAGGCAAAGTTTTGAGATGCAATCAACTTTGCGGAAAAAAGTGTCGGGCTTTACGGTCGTCGGTTCGTGATAGCATCTCAATCTACAAAGGGGGGGGAAGCGAAAGCCTGCCTATAAAAGACAAGGTGTGTGGTATAAAAGGAGTGGCTGGAGGTACAAGGGGAAGATTCCGTTACAACCGGGTATGGCCGTGGCAGACCGGAAGGTGAAAAAATCCCCTGTCCGGTGTTGTAACCGAACAGAGGGAAAAGGTTAAATCTATGAATTATGGTCATGCCGCTTTGTCGGTGGCCTCGTGTTCGGAAAGGGCGGACTGCGTGCGTTCCGCCTCTTTCATGCTTTCGTCGATCCGATGCTGTAAAGCGTTGCACTCCTGTTTGAGCCTTGCCAACTCGTCCGCCTTGCTCCACTTGCGGGCGATGATTCCCTGCAAAGCGGGTATCTCGCTCTCCAGCTTGGCTATCTTCTGCCGTTGTTCCTCAATCATGCCGGGCAGCTTGGCGAGGGCGGCTTGCGGGTATCGGGAGGATTCCACGAAGCCCAGAGGCAATGCTCCCGATATGCCACAACGGTATTTCAGTCCGCTTACGCCCTCGACGAGGAACGTGTTGCGGTAGAATGTACCGCCCATGTCATACTCGCTGTACACCGACAGGTTCAATCCGGCATACGTGCCTATCGTACCGATTGCCCCGTTGCGGTAGGTCTTGGAAATGCGGTGCAGCTCCCGTCCGGTCTCTTCCGCCGTGGCTTGTGCGAGGTTCAACAGCCGGGTCGTCCGGTCTCCGGTGTAAGAGGTGATATATTCCCAGTCCTGCGTCATGCGTGCCGCCGCACTCTCGGCCTTTGTCATGTCTTCCCGGTTGGCCGCAATCTTACGCTCGGCCCTGATACGGTCTTTCTTGAAAATGGCCTGTTCCTTTTCGAGCTGCATAATCTTGTTGTCGAGCTTCGTTTTCTCCAACAGGTCGGTATTTCCCGACAGGAGAGCCACGAACTCGGCGAAATTCATGCCGTTATCCTCGTCCATAGCGTCCTCGTCGATACGGCGCACAGCAATCGTACCGTTGTTAATTTGGTTGATGAACATTTGCTTGGTTTTCAACAGGTTAAATTTGTAAGCGTCGAGCGTCTTTTCCGTTCCGTAAATCACCACGTCCACGGTATTGTTTCCCCAGAGCTTAACGGTGTTGCCTTTGCGTACCGCACGACCGTTGCGCTGCTCCATGTCGGCGGGGCGCCAAGGTATCTCCAGATGATGCACCGCAACGGCCCTTTCTTGGGCGTTTACTCCCGTTCCCAACATCGAGGTAGAGCCGAACAACACCCGTACCCTGCCACTGTTCATGTCCGCAAAAAGTTTCTTTCTCGCCCGTTCGGTCTTGGCGTACTGGATAAACTGGATTTCATCGGCAGGAATCCCCATTGCCACCAGCTTGTCCTTGATGTCGCTATAGATGTTCCACTCGTTCGGCTTGTAAGTGGCAAGGTCGCTGAAGACGAACTGTGTACCACGATTGGCATTTGAACTTACATAATAATCATAAATAGTTCTTGCGCAAATCGAAGCCTTGTTGTTCGGGTCATCAGTAAACTTATCGCCCAACAGACGCATATCAAGAGACATCTTACGGGCCACGTTGGTAGCAACAAGCATTTTTGCCTTGTCGAGATTGTCCGGCTGCGGAATATCCAACCCCAAATCTTCCCATTGTCCGCTGTGCGCAAAGGCGACGAGCCGCCCGATCATTTCCTCCTGTTGGATAGTGGGTGCATGGGAAAGGAAACGCACGTTTTTGTCCGGCACATCGAGGTTTATCATATCGGCTGTACGATAGTCGGTAATCTCCCGCAGGAACATCGCCAGTTCCGGCACTTTGATGTAAGTGCGGAAACGCTCTTTGCGCTTTATCGTACCCGTTACGTTCAGCTCGTAGTCGGCGGCCTTTTTCGTGAAGATAGCCGCCCAAGCGTCGAAACAGCTTACTTGTTGCCGTTTGAGTTCCCTTGGACGCAGATATTTGAACATCACGTACAGTTCGGTCAGCGCATTGACGACCACCGTACCCGACAGGAACGTAGCCCCCAAGTCCTTTCCCGTGCGGCGTTGAATGTCCCGAATGGCAAACAAAAGGTTCATCGCCCTTTGCGAGCCTTGCGCATTGCCGATGCCCGCTACTCTCGTGTGGCGTGTCTGGAACATCAAATTTTTATAGCAGTGGCATTCGTCTACAAAAATGTGGTCTATGCCCATCGAACGGAAATCGATGGTATCGTCTTTCCGGAGGTCTATCTTCATCTGCAGTTCGGCGAGCTTGGCTTCAAGGTTCTGTTTCCGGGTTTCCAGTCCTTTCTGCATCCTGCCGCTCCGGTAACGCATAGTGGATTGCTCCAGCACTTCGAGGCTGCGCTCCACATCGGCCAGTTCTTCCGAGAATATGTCGTACATGGTTTCTTCGGATTGCGGAATCTTGCTAAACTGGTCGTGTGTCAGGATAATGCAATCCCAGTTGTTGTTCTTGATTTTTGAAAACACTTCCTTGCGGTTGGCGGGGGTGAAATCTTCCTTGCCCGGATAGAGCACCTTGGCCGTGGGGTATGCCTTTCGGAATGTATCGGCAATCTCGTGTACATTGGCTTTCAGCCCGATAATGAGGGGTTTCTGCACCAGTCCGAGACGTTTCATTTCGTATGCGGCCACGCACATAATCATCGTCTTGCCCGTGCCGACCTCGTGCCAGCAGATACCGCCGCCGTTCTGCTTAATCATCCAGATAGCGTCTTTCTGTGAGGGATAAAGTTCTTTGTACGGGAACAGCTCGAAAGAGAGGCCGGGGAACGTCTGCGCCGAGCCGTCGTAGTGCGGACGCACGTAACAATTGAAGCGCTCGTTGTATGTCCTTACCAGTTCGTCCCGGACTTCCAAAGGCTCATCGTCAAGCCACCGGTTGAAACGGTCTCTGATTTCCTGTATCTTGGCGGCGGCCTCCTGCATGGCTTCCTCGTCCGGCACACGTATTTTGCTGCCGTTCCGGTATTCCTCTTTCGTTATCTCAGGTACGGTATCGTGCAGGGCGTGTACAAACAAGTCCTCGCCGTTGTAATTGCGCACGGAATAGGTATTGTATGCCACGGGCGAATATCCCTGCAGCCGAATCAAGTAGGTATCGTTCACGTCGAAATACATCACGTCCGCACCCACTCCGAATAGGTCGGAGGCGAAATCGGCGTACAGCTTCGTATCTATCCACCGCTCGCCCATGTTGATGTCGAGTTCTTCATAGGGTATCGGTTCGGGTATGGTGTTCTCCAGTGCCTTTGCGGACGCTTCGGCCCATTCTTTCTCCTTGCCTGCGAGATTCGGGAGAAAGGAAAGCGTCTCTTCCTGCTTGGCGATGATGTTTCCGGAGAGGAACTTTCCTTTGTGCTCCCATTCCCCATTGGCCGGATTGTAGAAAATTTCCCCTTGCAGGGCTTCGATGATTTCTTCTTCCTCCTTGTTCGTGGCTTGTGCCATGTAGCCCATATCGACCTTGCCGTAAAAGTTCAGGCTGCTTGCCAAGGCTTCCACGGGGGACAGCGTTACGGCGGTGTCTATCTTCTTGAAAGCTACAGGTTCACGCATAACGTCGGCTTTGAAGATGTCCCTGCCGACCTGCATTTCTATCGTGAACACCTCCGTACCGAGGCTGTCGAGCAAGATAAACTCCTTGTTGTCGTTGTCGTGGAAAAATCCCCATTTGGCAATAAAAGCGTCGTATAGGGTGTTGAGTTGTTTACGCAGTTCCGAGCACTCCTTTTGTTCTTCCCGTTCCCTGCCGGACAGCTCGAAATACACCTTGCGTATGGGGAAATAGTCGGCGGCCCTGTCCGTATTTACCTTGCCCTCGTCCACGGGTACGAAATCAACGGCTGTCTCCGTGTAACGGCTCGACTTACGAAACCGAAGCGTACCTACCTGCCCCTCGAAAACGACCATTGCGCCGTTCTTCATCCATGTTTCCATGTCCTCCGTGTAGGCACGTATGCCTTTGACCGTCTGCGGCTCGCCGAAAAGAGACATCTGCACGGGGGTGTTGTCCTGGCCGTGATTGGCAAAAAGAGCCTTGCGAAAATAGCGGTCGAAATCGTATTTGAGCAGTGCGGAAAGGTATTGGGACATGGCGTTTCCATCGCCTAACCACTGGTATTTGCGGACGTACTTACCGAACTGGTTCAGCGCAATGCGACTGTCCGTGGCAAGGGCGGTCTTGGGGAGGGTAAAGATTTTGTTCGCATAGTCGGTCATCGTTCCTGCCGTGTCGACCTTTTCCTTGGAGACCTGCAAAAACATCTTCTCCCGTAACGAGAGCGTCGCCTTGCGGCTGTGCTTTTGGAATATCAAAAGGTCGCTCCCTACCTCTATGCCGCTCGTCTGCATGAAAAGGGTATCGGGTAGCCGTAAGGCCGTTATGAGGTCGGCATGATTGACGAGGTACTCGCGCACGAACTTGTTGCCCGGCGTGTCGGCAATTCCTCTCGGCGCAACGAACGCCAGCAGTCCGCCCTCGTTCAACAGTTCCATTGCCTTGACAAAAAAGTAGTTGTGTATGGTCTTGGCTGACTGTTCGTACATGCCGCCTTTCTTCCACATTTCCGCATCGAACACCCGGAAATTGCCGAACGGGATATTCGAGGCGATAACATCGAAGCTCTCATGCTCCAGATGCTGGTCGGCTATCGTCTCGAAGCCTGCCGTTACCGTGGTCGCCTCGTCATACAGAAGCGACAGGATAAGCCCCGTAAGACAATCTTTTTCAAAAGCGTAGCTGCGAGTGCCGGGCATGGAGACGGGCAGAAAGCCGCCAATTCCCGCACTGGGTTCAAGAAAGGTACTCATTTGCAGGCAGTTATCCTTGAATGTAGCGTGTATCTGCCGGGTTACTGCGTCCACGAGGAATTTCGGTGTGTAAAAAGCAGTCAGGACGGAGGATTTTATACTGTTGATGACGGCTTGCCGCATGGCGTCGTCATAATAGGGATATGCGCCTATCAAGTCCTGCAGCTTGCGGATAGGCTCGGCCACATCATCGCTGACGGTATGCTCCGTTCCTATATTCAATACATCTTTAATCCCCCCGAAACCGGAATATCGGGATAATACCTCTTTCTCTTCGTCAGTGGCTTGTCGGTCGTCGATACGGACTTTCATTGCCGTTGCAATGGCTTCCACGTTTGCCACCAGTGATTTTAATTTGCTGTAACTCATAATTTAACCTTGTTTGTTTCCCTTTATTCGGCCTGTTTGCGGCCTCCGGGATTATTTTTCTGCCTCTTGAAGGTGGCAGGGACAATCGGACAAGGCTGAAGCGAAAAAATACGCTCGACAACGGAGAGGAAGATTTTTGCGCCTCACTCGCGGCGCAGCCGGCATTGGCAAGATTGGAACGGCCCGTTACCTTCGCGGAAAAATAATACCCCGCAGGTCGCTGCAAGGCTGGGCACGGAAACCGACAGCTAAAAGAGGGAGGAAAATGCGTACAAGGGAGAAAGGACGGAACGGGTATAGAAAAGGGAGAAAGCGTCGTACAACGGGGAATGCTGCCGACAGACCGGAAATCCGGAGAAGATGGGATAAGACAAGGGAATCCTGTGCATAATCAAAAGAAAAACTTACCCCTGTAACCGATTATAATGAATAACCTATGACTGAAAAGAATACTCCCATCTTATCTCCCGAATATCTCGATTTCAGAAACGAGATAACCTCCCGCATCCGGTCGCCCCAATACGAGGCATTGAAGGCCGTAAACAAAGAGATGATCGCCCTGTATTGGGAAATCGGCAGGCGGATTACCGAACAACAAGCGGCCTTGGGCTGGGGAAAATCCGTCATGGAGAACCTTTCGCGGTACATACAAAAGGAGTTTCTGGGTATAAAGGGATTCGGTGTTTCCAACATGTGGGACATGGCCCGTTTTTATACCGAATACCGGTCGAATGAAATTCTCCAACCGTTAGTTGGAGAAATTAGCTGGTCGAAGCACATCGTCATTCTGACCAAGTGCAAAGAGATGCAACAACGGCAATTCTACATCTTGTCAACCAAGAAATACGGCTGGACGAAAGATGTACTTATCAACAAGATAGAAGCAAAGACCTACGAAAATTATCTGCTCGGTCAGAGCAACTTCGACATGACCTTGCCGGAGAAGATAAAGAACCAGGCCATACTTGCCCTGAAAGACGAATATACATTCGACCTTGTGGGCCTTTCGAAAGAACATTCCGAATACGAACTGGAACAAGCGATTATAAAGAATATCCGCGCGTTCCTCATGGAGTAGCGAGATATTCAGTTTTTTCTAACTGAAAGTGAGTACAGAAATGTTATCATAGCATGGCAGAGACTATTTGTCAATCCACTCTTTTAGCCGTTGAGCCTTCTCTTTACTAACGGTTATTTTTGTGTTCGGATACCCTTTTAAGCGGACAATAAGTTTCCCTCCGAAATAATTAGAAAGAAACAATACGTATTCTATGTTAATTATGTATTGGCGGTTGGCACGGAAGAAGCAATCAGGATTGAGTTGCTGTTCGAGTTCGTCCATTGACATATTGACAACTTCTGAAGTTCCATTATTAAGACGAAGGTATACCGTCTTGTTTTCGGTTTCGATATGGTTGATGTCCGAAACACGTACGGTCTTATACCCGTCACGATAGGGCAACAGGAAACGTTCCCGATAGCGGAACTGGTTCTTCTGCAACGAATCGAAAAGCTGCCGGAGATTTTCGTCAGCATAATTCTTGCCAGCTTTGGTAGCTTTATCTATGGCAGCTTCAAGTTCATCGGCATCCAAAGGCTTCAGAAGATAGTCAAAGCTATTGAACTTGAAAGCCTGTACCGCATATTCATCGTATGCGGTGGTGAATATGATTGGAACGGTTGCCGGAGCATATTTAAGCGCTTCAAAACTCAGGCCGTCAGTAAGGCGGATATCCGCAAGGATGAGGTCTGTTGTTTTGCCTGATTGGAAAAAATCGACCGCCTCTTTGATATTTGTAAGTGGTCCTTCAATTATAAACGTCGTATCAATGTCGTTCAGCAATCTAATGAGACGCATGGCATTGCGCTGTTCGTCTTCAAGAATCAGTATCTTCATAGGGACTGTTTTTTTATGATGGGCAAACTCACCGAATAGAAGTTCTCGGCATTTTCTATCTTGACTTTTTTATCGCAGAGCAACGAATAACGCTCTATTATGTTTTTATGACCCAAGCCGGTCGATTCCATTTTTGAGAGCAAGGAAGATTTAAGGTTGCGCACTGTGATATAGTCGTCAGACAACGTGATGTCAATAAACAACGGATTTTCCATCGAAAAACCGTTATGCTTTATTGCATTCTCCACAAGAAGTTGCAACACGGCCGGGGGAAGGTATCCTTTGCATTCTTTCAGTTCGAGGCTGATGTTCGTGACGCCCCCTCCGACGTGGCGCACCTGCATCAGATACAAGTATGATTCAAGGAACTTTATCTCATCTCTGACGGGAATCAGATTCCGGTCCAGATTGGTGATGATGTACCGGTACACTTTCGACAGGTTACTCAGGAACTTGCCGGCAAGTTTGGTATCTTCCTCTATCAATTCCAGCAGGTTGTTGAAGTTGTTGAACATGAAGTGCGGATTAATTTGCAGCTTCAGCGAGTTGAGTTGCGACTGTAAGGCAATCTCCTTCTCCTTCATCAGTGCCATTTCAAGAGCCTGCTTCTCATCGCGCGCCCTGATGTATGACTGGAGGAAGAATGTGTTGGCATAAACGCTTGATATGAAAGTGGCTATCATGGCAAAAGTGTAAGCCCCCTTCATGTTGATCAGTTCGTCAAGAAGCCCGTTGCCGGTTTCATCCCACAAAAGATTGAACAGAGATGTCATGCCGAACGCAACGAGGTTATTCAGCGTCAAAAGACAGGAAGCATAGACAATCACCCACACATAAGATGTTCTGAACGGCAAAATCTTAAAAACAAGGTAAGAGAACCCCAAGGATATGTAGGTAAAGAGCATACACAACAAAAAATCGACGACATAATCGACTGTCGCCATTCCCGGTAATTGGTTGGCGGTTTCGTCATCAAGAATTAACCATATAATAAGGTAGAGGATATAGGAAACGAGCGATAGCAGGAAGCCGTTCCGCCAGTTCATTATTTTTACATTTTCTTTGATCATATTTGGTTGCAAAGTTACTTCATGTTGCAAAGGTACGACTTTGCTTTTTCATTTGATAGGTCGAAACCGGATGAAACAGACAAAACAGCAGTTGAAACAGATAAAAGGAGTGTCGAGACAGATGGTTCTATCATTTATACTGTATTCGATGCTTGCATAATGAACGTAGATTGCCAAAACAGGGTATGATTTTGGTAATCTGTAGGAAGGTGACGCATCAAGAAGCATGGCTTAACTGCCCAAAGATGTGCATCTTTGAAAAGAGCATTTACAATGACATTTCAGAAGCCATTTTAGCTGTTTTATAAATGTTTTTTTCCGTTTCGACTGCATGCCGGTTGTCGGCAAATTGGGTATGGAATATCTTTGCAGCCAAAATTGGCGACTTATGATTATTGAAACAGAACACCTTATCATCAGAGATTTTCAGGAGAAGGATGCCGTTGGTTTGCTGGAATACCTCTCCCATCCGCGTGTCAACTGCTTCGTGAGCGAACGCTTGTGCTCTGAAGAGTCTGCACTGGCTTATATATCCAATACTCCAAAGGAGTTGCTGCGCTATGCCGTGTGCCTGAAGGAAGACGATTTCATAATCGGTGATGTTTTTGCATTGCGTGAAGAAGCCGACACATTCAACGTGGGCTGGCATTTCAACCAACGCTTCGAGGGCAAGGGATTGGCGCATGAAGCGGCAACGGAATTTCTGGATTACCTTTTCCGTGAAGCAGGC
This sequence comes from Phocaeicola coprocola DSM 17136, assembly GCF_000154845.1. Lineage (GTDB taxonomy): Bacteria > Bacteroidota > Bacteroidia > Bacteroidales > Bacteroidaceae > Phocaeicola > Phocaeicola coprocola. Next base: position 57,874 of record NZ_DS981486.1, read on the forward strand.
GCACGTCGCATCTACGGCTTTGTGGAGGATGACAACCTGCGGTCGAAAAGATTGTGCGAACGTCTCGGAATGAGATATGAAGGATGCATGAAGGAATTCATATCGTTTGTGTGCCATCCCGATGGAACACCACGGTATGAGGACACCTGCATTTATGCGGTATTGAATAAGGAATGGAAAAACAATAAGAACAGATGATGAATAGAAGAACATGGATAGCCGGCATCACGGTAACAAGCCTGCTGGCTGCATTATTGACAGCCTGCAAACAAGAACAGAGGGAACAGGAAATGAGACAGACATTGCCCGTCATGGTGGTTTCTTCCCGGGCAGTTGAATTTCAAGAAAGTTATTCCGCCTCCATCCGTGGGCGGCAGGATGTGGACATAGTACCCCAAGTGTCGGGCCGTATCACCCGCCTGTGTGTGAAAGAAGGGGAGCAGGTTAAGACGGGACAAGTGCTTGCCGTCATCGACCAAGTGCCCTATCAGGCAGCCTTGCGCACCGCACAGGCAAACGTCAGCGCAGCACAGGCAAAAGTGGAAACGGCACGGATCGAGCTGCAAGGCAAGCAAGCCTTGTTTGATGAGAAAGTCATATCCGATTACGAACTCTCTCTTGCCCGCAACGGGCTGGCGGTAGCACTTGCCGAACTCGAACAGGCAAAGGCTCAGGAAACGGATGCCCGCAACAATCTCTCCTATACCGAGATAAAAAGTCCCAGCAACGGAGTGGTAGGCACGCTTCCTTTCCGCATCGGCGCACTTGTCAGTCCCGGCATGACGCAGCCCTTCACGGTAGTTTCCGACAATGCGGAAATGTACGCCTATTTCTCCGTCTCCGAAAACAAGCTGCGTCAGTTCAGGACACAATACGGTTCCATAGACAAGATGATTTCCCAAATGCCGGAAGTCGGCCTGCAACTGAATGACGGCACGTTCTACGGACGGAAGGGACGCATAGAGACTGTCAGTGGCGTGGTCAATGCCACCACCGGGGCGGTGCAAATCAAAGCCCGCTTCCCCAACCCCGACCGTGAGCTGCTGAGCGGCACCATCGGCAATATCGTCCTGCAAGGAGTGGATGCGGATGCCATCCTGCTGCCCAAGACCGCCACCGTGGAATTGCAGGACAAGATTATCGCCTACCGCCTCAGAAACGGAAAGGCCGAAGCAGCCTACCTGACCGTGGACCGTCTGAACGATGGTAACCACTTCGTGGTGAAGCAAGGTGTGTCCGTGGGCGACACCATCATCACCGAAGGGGTAGGACTTGTAAAGGAAGGAATGATTGTTACACCTAAAAACGTAACCCCATGAATCTACGATTTTTCATAGACCGCCCGGTATTCTCGGGCGTTATTTCCGTGGTGATTGTCTTGATGGGACTCATCGCCATCAAAGTGCTCCCGGTGGAGCAATATCCCGACATTGCACCGCCTACTGTCAACGTGTTCTGTACCTATCCCGGTGCGAATGCCGAAACCGTGCAGAAAGCGGTAATCGTCCCGCTTGAGGAAGCCATTAACGGAGTGGAGGACATGATCTACATGACCTCTACCGCATCCAACACGGGCGATGCTTCCATCAACATCTATTTCAAGCAGGGTGCCAACGCGGACATGGCGGCGGTGAACGTGCAGAACCGTGTGAATGGCGCGTTAAGCCAGCTTCCGGCGGAAGCCACCAAAAGCGGCGTCACGACAGAGAAACAGCAGAATGCCGAGCTGATGACTTTCGCGCTTTACTCACCCGACGACCGTTTCGACCAGACTTTCCTGAACAATTACATGAAAATCAATGTCGAGCCACGGGTGAAACGTATAGGCGGTGTCGGAAAGGCACAGCTGTTCGGCTCGAACTACAGTATGCGTTTGTGGCTCAAACCGGACAAGATGGCGGGGTACGGGCTTATCCCGGATGATATTTCGGCGGTATTGGCACGGCAGAACATTGAGGCCGCCACCGGTTCTTTCGGACAGAACTCCGACGGGGCAAACGAGTACACGATGAAATACCGGGGCAGGCTCTCGACTGCGGAAGAGTTCGGCGAACTGGTGGTCAAGTCCCTGCCCGGCGGCGATGTATTGCGATTGAAAGAGGTCGCGGATATAGAGCTGGGCGATGAGTATTACAATTATTCATCCGAAGTGAACGGACATCCGGCAGCCATGATGATGATAAACCAGAAATCCGGTTCGAACGCATCAAGCACCATCAATGAGATACACGAGGTACTCGATGACCTCAGCCGCGATTTGCCCGAAGGGGCAGAGTTTGTGGTGCTTACCGACACCAACAAGTTCCTGAATGCCTCCATCCATTCTGTCATCAGGACGCTTATCGAGGCGATACTTTTAGTCATCGTGGTGGTGTATGTGTTCTTACAGGACATCAAGTCCACGCTGATTCCCACGATTTCTATCTTCGTGTCCATCATCGGAACGTTTGCCGTAATGTCACTGATAGGCTTTTCCATCAACCTGCTTACGCTTTTCGCCCTTGTGCTTGCCATAGGCACGGTGGTGGACGATGCCATCGTGGTGGTGGAAGCCGTGCAGGCGAAGTTCGACGAGGGGTATCAGTCTCCGGTGCTTGCCGCCGATGATGCCATGAAGGGCGTGTCGTCGGCCATTCTGACCTCCACCCTTATTTTCATGGCGGTGTTCTTCCCTGTGGGCATGATGGGCGGTACTTCAGGGGCGTTCTATACGCAGTTCGGTATCACGATGGCGGTTGCCGTGGGCATTTCGGCCATCAATGCCTTCACCCTTTCTCCGGCATTGTGCGCCCTGCTGCTGAAGCCTTACATTGACGAGCACGGGAACACGAAGAACAACTTCGCGGCACGCTTCCGCAAGGCATTCAATGCGGTTTTTGACCGTTTGAGCCGTCGTTATGTGCGCGGTGTGCTATATGTCATTCATCGCAGGTGGCTGCTGTGGGGCACTATCGCGGTATCGTTCGGGCTGTTGGTGCTTTTTGTCAATACGACCAAGACCGGACTTATTCCTGAAGAAGATACAGGCACGGTCATGGTCAGCATGAACACGAAACCCGGTACATCCATGGCGCAGACCGGCAAAACCCTAAAACGTATAAACAGCCGTCTTGACAGTATCGCAGAGATTGAATACAACGGTACTGTGGCAGGCTTTTCTTTCAGTGGCTCGGGACCTTCGCAGGCCATGTCTTTTCTCACTCTCACGGATTGGGACGAGCGCAAAGGGGAAGGGCAGTCGGTGAACGATGTAATAGGCCGTATTTATGCCGCCACCGCCGATATTCCCGATGCCACCGTATTCGCCATGTCGCCCCCGATGATTGCCGGATATGGGATGGGCAACGGTTTTGAACTGTACTTGCAGGACAAAAACGCCGGAGACATAACCGCCTTCAGCCAAGTGACCGACCGGTTTGTGGAAGCGTTGTCGGGCAGACCGGAGATCGGTGAGGTCTATTCATCGTTCGCGGCTGATTATCCGCAATACTGGGTGGATATAGATGCTGCCAAATGCGAACAGTCCGGTGTGTCTCCTTCCGATGTCCTGTCAACACTCTCGGGATATTTTTCGGGAGAATATGTATCGAATTTCAACCGCTTCTCAAAACTGTACCATGTCACCATGCAGGCTCCTGCCGAATATCGCATGGACACCGAATCGTTGGACGGCATGTATGTCCGTACTTCCGACGGCTCCATGTCGCCGTTGAGCCATTTTGTCCGTCTTACCAAGACCAACGGTCCGTCGGACCTGACCCGCTTCAATATGTTCAATGCCATTTCCATCAGCGGGTCGCCGGCAACAGGATACAGTTCGGGACAGGTATTGAAGGCCATAAGGGAAACTGCCGACCACGTTCTCCCGTCAGGTTACACCTACGAGTTGGGAGGGTTGTCGCGCGAAGAAAGCAATACGACGAACAATGCCGTGTGGATATTCGTGCTGTGCATGGTCTTGATATACCTCATACTGTGTGCCCTCTATGAAAGCGTGTTCATCCCGTTTGCCGTGTTGCTGTCCGTGCCTTGCGGTTTGATGGGCAGCTTCCTGTTCGCGGGACTGTTCGGGCTGGAGAACAACATCTACATGCAGACCGGACTGATTATGATTATCGGGCTGCTTGCCAAGACAGCCATTCTGCTGACCGAATATGCCGGCAAGCGGCGGTCGGAAGGCATGACCCTCGCGCAGGCGGCATACAGTGCGGCAAAGGTTCGCCTGCGCCCCATCCTGATGACCGTATTGTCTATGGTGTTCGGACTCGTTCCGCTGATGATGGCTCATGGTGTGGGTGCCAACGGCAGCCGCTCGCTCGCCACGGGCGTAATCGGAGGTATGATAGTAGGTACGCTGGCACTGCTGTTCCTCGTACCGTCACTGTTCATCACATTTCAATATATTCAAGAACGGATTAAACGTAATTAAATGAAGAAGATCATCTTATTTACCATATCAACCTTGATGCTTACCGGCTGTGGCACATACAGCCGGTATCATCGGGCTGACATTCCGACAGAGAAGCTGTACCGGAATATCCCGGCTGGCATTGATACAACAACGCTTGCATCCATGTCATGGCGGGAGATGTTTACCGACCGTAAACTTCAGTTTTTGATTGAGACAGGACTCCGGCAGAATACCGACCTCAATGTGGCACGCCTGCGAGTGGAAGCGGCAGAAGCCGCCCTGATGACAGCCAGACTGTCGTACCTCCCTTCATTGGGAATCAGTGCGGAAGGCAGCGGAAACAAATATGACGGAGCTACGGCAAAGGCGTACAATGTGGGAGCGTCCGCAAGTTGGGAGCTTGAATTATTCGGCAAACTTACGGCAGCAAAGCGTGGTGCGGTTGCCGCATTGCAAGGAAGTCGTGACTACCGGCAGGCCGTACAGACACAGCTTGTCGCTACGATAGCGGACAGTTACTATACCCTCGCCCTGCTTGATGCGCAAAAGGTGATAAATCATCGGACTTTGGAAAACTGGCAGGCTACCGTGCGCACACTTGAAGCGTTGAAAAAGGTGGGCAAGGCGAATGATGCCGGTGTGTTGCAGGCAAGGGCAAACGTGATGCAGCTGGAATCATCGCAACTGGCTATATGCAAAAGTATCTCTGAGACAGAAAACGCCTTGTCGGCGATACTTGCCATGCCGTCGCACTCGATTGAGCGGAGCGATTTGGCAGAAGCGTCTTTCCCCGATACAATCTCTGTCGGAGTTCCTTTGCTGTTATTATCCAATCGTCCTGATGTTCGTCGGGCTGAAATGGAACTGGCTCAAGCGTTCTACGCCACCAATGTAGCCCGCTCGGCCTTCTACCCCAATATCACTCTTTCGGGTACATTGGGCTGGACCAACAATGGAGGCGGGGTAATCACCAATCCCGGACAGTGGCTGTTCAATGCAATCGCTTCGCTGACACAGCCGTTATTCAACCGTGGAACAAATATCGCTAATTTGAAAATTGCTCAAACCCGTCAGGAAGAAGCCAGATTGTTATACCAACAGTCATTACTGAACGCGGGGAAAGAGGTGAATGATGCCTTAACCGCATGGCAGACGGCAAAATCGCAATTTGAAATAAACACCCATCAGGTTGAAACCTTGCGTGAAGCTGTGCGAAAGACGGAACTGTTGATGCGCCATTCCGGTACCACCTATCTGGAAATATTAACTACCCAACAGTCACTCCTTGAAGCAGAGACAAACCGGTTGCAAACCAGCTTTGACCGCATACAGAGTATTATCAAACTTTATCATGCACTGGGAGGTGGAATATAAATTAGAATCGGGTATCGAAAATACCTTTTGACATTGATTACGGAATCAGAATTGCAATGGAAGTTATTAGTGGGACATGGAAAAGTTGTATCATTTTTGAGCTAAGCGATGGGGCTAAATGTCCGAGCAAATTACACAAATTGTTTCCTGAAGCCAATGCTCGTGTTATAAATCAGCAATTAAAGAAATTGGAAATGTATGGAATCATAGAGAAGAAAATATTTGCGGAACTTCCCCCACATTCCGAATACTCGATTACTCCGATAGGTGAAACCCTTTTGCCTATCATTGAGAAACTGGAAGAGTGGGGCAATTTCTTTCGTCCCAATATGGAAAAAATATTAGGAATGTCAGCAGACAAAATGTAATTCATTCCTTTGCTTATATATTACACAGTAATAAATTGCATAAATACATGAAAACAAGATATTTCGAGAAGACATTGAAACAGGTGAACGGCAGGTGCAAAGCTCCCGTGGCAGAGAAAACTGCCGGTTGTACAGGTATGTCGGAATAACCTTATCCCAATGAATATGGAAGCAAAGCTCTGGTTCATGGTTTTGTGCGGCCTTGCAGTCCTGCTGTCGTATCTTGCCGGTTTCTGGCGACGGAAGACTGCAGCTGCTGCGTTCGCAGCAGCACGCCGCTACCGCCAAAGAGCGCGACCGTTATTGCCGTCTGGCGGTACTGGCGGGCCATCGGGAAGCCTGCCTCATGTTCTGTTTCGCCCGTTCGGACTTTTTCGAGGACCATCAGCCGCTCAAGCCGTTCAAATCGCACGGAATAAAAGTCGCTTTCTATGGGTATTACTATCCTTCACGGTACGCCGACCTGATCGACGATGAACAGCGGGCGTTCTGCTGTTCCCTTTACCAGTTCAAAGAGGGCGAAAATCACGGTATCGAGTTTTTTAAGGCGTGCATGTCCCTCCTGAATTTGGACGATGCCCCTTACCACATCCTGTTTATGCCGTGCAGCGACGAGTTCAAGTATGCCCGGCGATTCAAACGGCTCGACTGGTACATCACAACCCACCGGCCGGACCTAAGTTCGGGCTTATATGATGTCGATGTGTTCGAGTCACGCGACAGCTTGCACGAGGCGAAAGGCGGCGAAAACCGTATCCTCGAAAGGAACTACCGTATCACGGGGAATATCGAAGGGAAACAGATTATCATCGTGGACGACGTGCTGACAAGCGGACAGAGTATGGCCGACTACAAGGAGGAGATAGAAAGGTGCGGCGGCAAGGTGGTGGCGGCCATCTTCTATGGAAAAACCGTTACCCGGCCGCCTCTGCTTCTGATAAAGGCGCACGTGTGGGGTGGCTGCATCGTGAACAAAATCAAGGAACTGACGAAATGAAAGAATGACTATTGTTGAAATTCGTTTGAACATCATCGGGAAAAAGCCTTATCCTTTTTATCAAGGGGTGGTAGAAAGGGGACTTGAACACTTGGAAACGGTTTTGGAACATTGGAAAAAGAATATATGACATGGAAATAAAACTTATTACTTCTAACAAGAAACAATTCTTGGATTTGCTGTTGTTGGCAGATGAACAAGAAAGCATGATAGACAAATATCTGGAACGAGGTGAGATGTTTGCCCTCTATGATGACGGTCTGAAGGCTATCTCTGTAGTGACGTGTGAAGGAGAGGGTATTTACGAAATAAAAAACATAGCCGTTTGTCCCTCCTCCCAACGCAAAGGATACGGAAAACGGCTGGTTGATTATCTCTTTGGATACTATCAGGGCAGATGTTCCGTCATGCTTGTCGGTACGGGAGATACGCCATCTACACTCTCTTTCTACGAACATTGCGGCTTTCGTATCTCACACCGACTGAAAAATTTCTTCACGGATAATTACGATCATCCGATTTATGAGGATGGAAAGCTGCTTACCGACATGGTGTACTTGCGGAAAGATTTCTCTTAATTCATATTTTGAATGGAATCTCATTTTTCACATCATTTATTATAAGTGATTTGTGATTATTGAATTATATCTCTATTTTTGGAAACGTAATTTTAATTTTCCCGAAAAACCAAGAATAATAGGGACAAGTATTTTTAGTCATTACATTAAAACATTATAATTTATGAAGAAAATCGTATTGACTTGTGTCCTCGTTTTTTCAGCCTGCTGTGTGACCCTGTTTGCACAAAAGGACAAAAAAGAAAAGGAAACAGTGAAAATAGAATGTTGTTGCGAGGACTGTACCTGCCGCAAGTGTAAATGCGATACGGACTGCTCGGAATGCAGAGGTTGTCGCAAGAATGAAGAATGCAGAAGTTGCGTAGATTGTGATCATGAAGGTCGTTGCTGCGATTATCATCGTCATCACAAGAAACACAGAAGAGGCGGATGTTGCGGAGGATGTTAAACAATCGCTGCCCCAAATTATAAAAAGTGAGGTTGTTCACTTCAAACCGGCACAACCTCACTTTTTATGCGCAAAGAGGCGATGTCTCCGTATGCGGTCATTCCAACCAATGGAATCTTGAACAAAGCCTCCCAAATTTTCAACTGGCAATCCGTTTCTTTCAAATGCCGTTTTATCTCTCCGGTCCTGCATGAAAATAAACAGGGCGTTCTGCCGTATGCCATCGCATTTTGTGTAGAATCGGGTGTGCTCAATCTCCAAGAGACTTTCTTAAAAACAAGTTTTATTACTTGTTTCCTTTTCTCACCCTATATCCTGTCCACAGACACCATACGCATCCTCCTCCCACGAGGAAGACAAACACGTAAGTAGCCACGCTGCCTATGAACACCCGTCCGCTGTGTACTTCCAAAGCGAAGTTCCAAAGCGACATGGGTTGTGTGGAGAGTTCGCCGGGCTGGACAAGTGCATCCGTTCCCTCGTAATATTCCACCACGCATTCCTTTCCCTTGAAATCCGCACTGTAACCCGAAACGGCAAACTTGCCGAAAGGAGGACCGGCTGTATCTTCGGCTTCTTCTCCCGTGAAGTAGTCCGTTACCCAGCCCTGCTGTCTGTCCCAAACGAACAGGCCGCTGAACGAACCGGCCAGCCAGTTCCCCTGCTTATCCTTTTGCCAGACATTCAGCCCCATGACACTGACCGGGGGAGCTTCCTCCACCTTCACGGGAACGGCATCCGGTGAAGCCAGCGAATAAAAACCTTCGGAAGTGGAGAGCAGCCAGTCACCGCACATATCGTCATAGCGCACCATGCGCAGCTTGTCGTGCCAAGGATTAGGGCTGTCTAAGGAAGTGCCGGGCAGAGCGGGTGTCTTAGTCAGAGCCAACGGTATCATGACGGGTGGACGGAGACACCAGCCCGTAACGGCCACCAAGAGGGTCAGTATGATAGTGGTGCGTCCCAGCTTGTCGTGCCACAGCAGGGAGAGGCGTGTCCATCGGGCTTCGCCTTCCGTGTGCCGCCCGTGGCGGTGGCGGCGGCGCATGTCCTTGGGCAGCAGCCAGTAGGCAAGCCCCGTGAGGCACAGGAGAACCAGCACAACAGCCACCGCATCCACAACCAGCTTGCCTGCCGTGCCGAACAACTCCCCGCTATGCAACATCCACACCGTGCGGAAAAGCGTCACCTTCGGCTCGTAACCGTCGGGAACTTTCACCTGTATTTTCCGAAATCCGGCGTGAGAAGACGTGGAGAGATAGAGGTACGAACGTCCGGCAACTACCAGCGTGTCGCCCCGGACGGTGATGTCCGAAAGACGTTCTCCCTCGTCCAAAGGCAGGGGGATTTCTATCCAAGCCGTTCCGTCGTGGCGGTACAGGCCGAACTGGCCGGCGGCATACAGCGTACCGTCGGGTGTTTGCACTATGCCTTTCATGCTACGGTAGTCCGCCCCTTGGGAAAGTCCTTCGTTGAAGTCCGCAAAAGCCGAGGCGGCAGTGTCCGTGCGCCATACCCCGGCTGCACCATAGGCCAGTATATGAGCCACGGAATCCTTGTCCGTATAGCGCAGCGTTCCCCTCAGCAGCCCGCCGTTCCATGCTTCGAAACGATAACCCGCAGGCAGCCACTTCCGGCTGACGTTGATGTCGGCCACCGCTTCACGATGATTCAGCACAATACCGCTCCAACAGAACATGAGCATGAAGAAGCAGAACAGCAACCCGAACCATTTATGATGTTTCCTCCAAGTTATCCGTTTCATGATTTATCTTTTATTGTCGTTTTACATCCGCAGTTTTCTTTCGTCTGTCACAAGCGAGATAAAGCCCGGTTACTGCAAACGAAACCAGAATCAACGCGATTTCCTGCACATGTCCTTGTGGATTTGCCCATAGCCCGTTCAGCAGGTGAATCCGGTCGAAGACCTCTACCGCGATCCAGAAGATAATTACGGTGGCGAAACCGAAACGCAGGCTCATGCCCCACGAAGCATAACGCAACAGCTTGGCGAACATGAACAGCGAACCGATGAAGCCCAGCATCCCGACAAGCAATGTCACCGGATGATGGTCACCAAAAAAACGCTCATCGTAGCAGAACATCAGCACCAAGTAGCACGTCCACAGCATGGTAATGACTTCCATAAAAGCGACAATGCTGGTATGGCGTGTCATGGGGCGTGCGGCGATTTCCTTCTTGTGCTTGCCGAAGAACAAGCGCTGCCACCAGTTCAGGAAATTGCAGCCGTTGGCAGTGCAGAACAGGTACAGCATCATCGTCATGGCCCAGAACCCGAATGTGGACGGAAGTATCAGGTATTCCGGCCGGCTGACAATCTCGCCCGTTACCGGGTCGAGCTGCGCCTGCGTGCCGAAACGGTTGGCATAGTACATAAACAGGAAGTCGATGGCGCCCATCCAGTAAAACATACCGCCGAACAAACCCAACAGCGTTTGTTTGACGTCGCCTTTTATGAATACACCGATAATGACCATCAGCAAACCGAACAGCCCCATTCCCATACCGGCATAGAACTGTTCCACCCCCGCCGTACCGTCTTTCAGCGCACGTGCCAGGATGTGTGTCAGCGGCATGGCAACCAATGTCACAGCGATGGAGACAAACGCTTTAAGCCAGTGCCTTTTTCTCTCTTTTGTTGCTGCCATATCCGGTTTTCTTTATTGGGAAACGGCATTCTTTTTCTTCGCACCCATATACCACAGGTAAACAGCCAGTACAAGGAACGCTGCCAGTATGATAATCATTTCCGTCTTATGCCCCATAGGGTCTACCCATATCTCGCTCAACAAATCCATACGGCCAAGGATCTCAATCGGTGTCCAGAACACGATAACGGTAGCGATTGCCATACGGATGTTGGCCCCCCACGCAGAAAGGCGCAACTGTTTGGCGAAGATAAAGAACGAGCCGATAAAGCATCCGACCCCCACCAACAGTGTCACCGGATGATTCTCGCCCAGGAATACATCATCGTAGCAGAACATCAGCAACAGGTAGGAAGTCCACAGCAACATCATCAGTTCCATGAATGTGACGATACTCGTGTGGCGCGTCATGGGGCGGGCGGCGATGTCGTTCTTCTTACCACGGAAGAGCAACCGTTGCCACCAGTTGATGAAGTTGCATCCGTTCTTTGTACTGAACAGGTACATTACCATAATCATCATCCAAAAACCGAACGAGGCGGGCAGTATGAGATATTCGGGACGGGTTACGATTTCACCCGTCACAGGGTCGAGTTCCGGCTGCGTGCCGAAACGGTTGGCAAAATACATGAAGAGAAATTCCACCCAGCCTGTCCAGAAGAGCAGACCGCCGAAGAATCCCCAGAGTGTTTGGCGCGTATCTCCTTTGGCGAATACGCCGACAATCACCATCGCCATACCTACCGCGCCCATGACAAAGGCCGAATAGTGCAGAACGGTCTCGCTCATCAGATGCTCCATGATAATCATCAGCCCGTGCCCCAAAGGCATGGTAAACAATACCATGAGGAAAGAAGCGATGGCTTTCCACCAATAGCGCCGTTTGGCGGCAGGAGGTGTTACATTTGTTGTTTCAGTGGTCGTTACGTTAGTCTTTTCCATATTCCATTAATTTACGTTTGATACGTTTCTTGTAGAATACTATAATAATTGCCGCAGCAACCAGCATGGCGGCGTGCAGCGTAATTGTAAACTCCCAAGTGGGAGCATTGGGGCTGTCCCCGTACTTGTCTGCCATGACGAAGTGGGCGACCGTTATCGCCGTCAGGAAGACGATAACTGTCGGCCATTTCACCCACCGCCGGTTGCAGAAGCGCATAAAGCGCACGAATTGTCCCATCATACTTTCCGTCATTTCAATTCGTCGCAATAGTAACTGATTCTCCCGCCTTCATCACCGATTTCCACGTTGGCATCGTACCAACTGATAATCTGTATCTTGAAGTACCTCTCTCCGTCGGCGGTACGCACCACATACGTGTGGAACGAAGGGGTGTATGTGGGGGGAGGCCCGGAGAAGCTCATGGCCTGCGACAGCAGCGGGTTGGCATTGGTCTCGGTCGTGGCAGGACCGTTGTTGGGGTCGAACCACGGGTTGGCATCGAAGTCCAGATTGTTTTCCACAAGGTAATGGTTCCAGTCGTTCTGCGACATGGTGACGCGCACGTCGTCCGTGTCAACGACCCATTCCAAGTCGGAAGGCAGTTGTGAAACGCTCGTCCAGTCATCGTAACCGCCATAGCCCAAGTCGGCGGCACCGCCCTGACCGATGCCGCTCGTACCCGAATTGGTACGCATGGTATAGCCGCAGAAAGCCAGATCCCAGTCCGTGCGGTTGATTTGTTCGCCTTCCTTGATGTCCTTGTTCACGGTGTAAGTGTTGAATGACTCTCCCGTGCGGAGGTTGAAGTATATCCAGTCGTTCGTCACCCCTGTGGAATAGCCCGACTTGCGGGGCAGCGTCTTGCCCGTAAAGGGCTGTATGTCGTCATAGTCCACGCAGGAGAACATCGTGAGACAGCCCAGCAGGAGGCTTACCGTTTTGAATAATCCCATACGTTTCATTGTCGTATATTTAATCATTTCTTTTTCCTTAAAGAGTTAATCACATCGTCCAGCATAAATTCCAACTGCACCCATCCGCGTGTTCCCGGCGTGGCGGGCACGTTGAACATCGTGATGCCCGAACCGAGGGTTTTCGGCACGTAGTTGAAGATGTTGTCCACACCGAGCGTCAGTTTTACCTTATTGTAGAAGGTCTGCGACACCGACAGGTTGCACAGCACGTATTGCGGCAGGTCGCAACGGAAGTAGGCGTCATAGCTCTTGTTGTCCTCTTCCACGAACACGCGGTCCTGCACGTCGAACTTCTTGCGTCCCATGTACGAGGCGCTGAACACGGCGTTCAACCGGTAGTTCTTCTTCGTGAACTTGTAGTCCAGACTGGCCGTGGCGGCATGGGGAGAGGTGGTGTTCACCTGTATGCCCTCGTTCTTGCTCACGTTCACGAAGCTGTACGTCCCGTTCAGCGTCAGGCAGTCCAGCACGTGCCAGCGCAGCAAGGCTTCCAGCCCCAGAAGGCGTTGCTTGCTCAAATTGGTGTACTCGAAGTTGTACTGCATGTCGTAGATGCGCCATACGCCCTCGATTTTATCACGGAAATAGTTGCCGTAGGCCGTACCGGACAGGAACAGGCGGTCGTTGCTGTACTCGGCTCCCAGCGAGAAATAATTGTTCTTTTCCGGTTGCATGTTCTCGTTTCCGCGGATCATGAACATGCCCAAATGGTCCCAGTTGAAGAAGAGTTCCTTGATACTCGGAGAACGGTATCCCATCGAATAGTTGGCGCGGATGCTCCACCGTTCGTTGGGCGAATACTTGGCGGCAATCTTGGGCATCCCCATGAAACCGAACGCCTTCGAGAAGTTGGTACGCAGTCCGGCAGATACCATCCACTTGGGGTTGATGGTCCACTCGTCCTGCAAGAAATACTCCGTTTCTTTCAAGGCGCGGGTTTTCAGATCGTGGTTGGCATTGCCGGAGAAACGGTCGGAGGTCAGTTCGTCCGACGTATGTTCCACACCGAAGATCAGGCTGTGCCCGTCGAAGTAGTTGCTCGTGATGGTCAGGCGCGGCTGCCAGATGCTACTCTCGTAGTCCTTGTTGCGCGTGTCGATGCGCTCGTGCCGCTTGAAGCGGTCGTAAAAGTCGGCATGAAGGCTACCCGTAACGCTGAACCAGTCCTTCACGTGGTAGGTCAGCTTGGCTCCCGCCGTCCAGTCACGCGCCTGGCTGAAAGTCATGTCCTGTATCAGGTCATACGTGTTCATGAAGAAGGTGCTCCCGTAAACCAAGACCGAGAGGTCATCGGTCGGGTCGTAATACAGTTTTTGGGAAACCGTGATATGCTCCTTGCCCTCGATGCCCATCGGCGGACGTGAGGACGAGTTGACCACGGTGATGTCGTGCGGAAGGAAGGGATTGGCCTCCTGCGTGTAGACCTTCTTGTCATTCTCCGCCTGATACATGTAGAACGCATCCGAGGAACTGTACCATGCGTCGGTCTGCGAGGTTACTTTCCCCGCCTTGAATCCGGCAGATACCCAGCCTTGCAGGTTGGGGCGGTCGGCATTCTTCTCGAACATATACAAAAAATCCTTCGGTTGCGGATTCTTGTAATTGCGCTCGTTCATCTGTCCGTAGCGCACACCTGCGTCGATGGAAAGCGGTTTGGTCGTTTTCTTCGTGATAAGGTTGATTACCGCACCGGCGGCACGCGAGCCGTACAGCGTACTGCTGGCTCCTTTTACAATCTCGATACGGTCGATGGCGTGCAGGTTGAAACGCTCGTAGTCGAGATTCCCGGCCATGTCGCCCGTCATGCGCTCGCCGTCCATCAGGAACAGCACGTGGCGGGCGTCGAGCCCCTGCATGGAGATTTCGTTTCCGAAGCCCACCTTCTGGATATTCAGACCGGGAGTTTCCTGCTGCAATGCCTGTTGCAGGTTGCTGTATCCGGCTTCGACCAACTGCTTGCCGCCCAAGACTTGCGTCGTAACGGGCGACATCTTGATGGGTCGCGCTGTACGCGAACCGGTGACGACTACCTCGTTCAGTCCCAAATGATCCTCTTCCAGATAGACGGTCTTCTCGGTTTCGGTCGCTTCTATCTTTCCTGTTGCCGGAACAAAACCGACATAGGATATTTTGTAATAATACGTTTTCTTGGAGGGGATTTTCAGTTCCGCCAGCCCGTCCACATTCGTGACGCTCCCCTGCAGGTTTTGCAACGCTTCGTTATCGGCATAGACCACAGTGGCCGCGATGACCGGCTGTTCCGTCCCTTTCTCCAGAACTTTGAGCTTTACTTTACGTTGTGCCTGGGCATTCATACATGCCAGTAAGACACAAAATAAGATGGCTGTTATTCTTTTCATCTGTCTATCATCAAAACATGTTATTCTACACAAAAAAGAGGGAAAGCCGTGTGTCTTACGGTCTTTCCTTCTTTCCTGCAATCGAAAGGTCAAGCCTTGCCCTGTTCTTTCTTGGCTTCTTCCAAGTCTTTTTCGTACTGGGCAAATTCTTCTTCAAAGCGGTCGATACGGCTCTTGTCGATTTCTTGCAGGAAGGTTTCGGTGCGCACGTTCATCATGTTGTAGTCCACGATGAACTCCACTTGCTTGGTGTCCACGTTCAGGAAACCATCTACACGGGCGCCGCTCCCTTCCTGGTTGTCCGCAGCGTCATCGCCGCTCGTGGTGACATTTCCGTCCGTTCCCACGAACTTCACCCAACCGCTGCCGGGGTATTCATCCTTTTCCCAACTGTTGAGTTGCATAAACTTCGTTGCACAGCGGAAGGTGATGGCGAAGGGCATGGCGCCCACGGTGAAGTCGCTCAGGTCGAGCACCATCGTGCCGTCTTCCCGCCAAGAAAAGTTGAATTTGGTGGGGCAACCGCTTTCCAACAGCGTCTTGTCCACACCGCTCATTGTAGCACGGGTTGAGAGCACGAGGTCTCCTACAAGGATTTCCTTCGCCTTATCAATATATTCCTGTGCAGGTGGCTCATTGGTAAGTGAATCGTCACTTTCACACGAACTTAATCCGATTACTGTTGCCATAAGAAGGCTGAATAAAAAGTATAACTTTTTCATTTTGCTTATATAATTTACTTGTTTTGTAATCCATAATTGTTTCCTGTTCATTACCCTTGCCTGCGTGTATTCCGCAAAGGGTATGTAAAGTCATGGTTTTTACATGATTAAAGGCAGGCTTTTTCCGATGGCAAAGTCTGTCTTTGATGTGTACCGCATGTAGGCTTCAGAAGCGGTTCAGGCGGTTTGGATAATTTTGTTTCCTCGCCGTCGGTTGCATACCGGAAGTGTTTTTAGCGGCATAGCAGCCTTGCTGACAGGATAATGGTGTCTTCCCCATTGGGTGAGGTGAATATATTGTGATAATTTTTTCTTAGTAACACACAAAAAAAGAGCTAAGAGAAAGCCGTTTGACAGCTTTCTCCTTACTCTTTCTGAATTTAATTTCGTTGCTTGACAAAATAATGACGAATTATTTTGTTCCAACAAAGTGTACGGATGCAGGGAAATCTGCACCTAAGAACTTACCGGATACTGCCAGAGTAAACTCGATAGTGTTGCCTGTAACTTTGGCATCAGTCAAAGAATCTAACTTCAATGTTACTAAATCCATGCCTAAAATGGTCAAAGTTCCTGCTTTATCACCTTTGAAAGCTGTAATTTCACCGGTTTCTTCATCTACTTCTACTTCCAACTCGATAGTGATATTCCCCGGCATACTTCCGATCTGCGGAAAATCGCAACTCAAAATACCATTTTCAAGAGTATAAGATGCAGCACGTGGCTCATAATCTTCTCCTCTCATTTTGATTTGATCCATTGTACCGTTATAAGTACCTTCGTAATCGCTGATTGCCAATACGGTACTTACACCATCTACATCCATCACTGTGGCAGCGTCAGCAGACTGTGCCATTCCGAAACTTGCTGCAACAAGGGCAGCTCCTAAGAAAAATTTTCGCATCGTTTTTATAATTAAAGTTTAATAAAAAAATAATTACACTTTATTTTTGTTTGTTCAATAAAGTCCTCCAACGGCATCCTTTGTTTTTATCATACGATAAAGAAGAAGTATAACCTAACCTTCTGACCGTATCGTCTGGGTCAATGTCTGTATAATTTGCTTTCAGGAATGCTTGGGTTGATTCTCTATAGAAAGTGTTCTCTGAACAAGCGAAATAAGTACCGGCATATCCATCTTCACTATAGAAAATGGTCAGTTCCGGATAAACCAGATTAAAGTCTTTATTCAAATCACCTATACTGAGTTCTGCTACCATCTTGACATTCGACATGTCAAATGTTTCCAATGCGTCCAAGCATTCAATATCAATTCTGTAGGCTTTCAATTCATTTTTTTCGGGCAATTTGATTTCTTTCAGTATAGGACATCCCAGAACCATCAGACTACTGCCATACGTACCATTGCCTTCCGTTTCTTTATCTCCTTGACCCCAAATAGTGGAATAACTCAAATCTAACTTCTGCAATGCCGGGTTATTTTGGACCCAAGCACTTCGCAAATCTGTAGCATTGGATAAGTCGATATCTTCCACTTCTATATTTTGCAGGATGACTTGGGTTATGAATTTCCCTACTTTTATATTGGGCATAGAAGCTATACTTTCTTCTCCGGCAGAATAAAGGCTGATTTTAGCACCTTCCCAATAAGGATTCTCCACCAGAAACTGAATACCCTCAAAGTTGGTAACATTATCAGCAGGAGCAACAAGCAGTTCCTTTGTTTTCTGGTCGAGTCCCAAATGTTTGCTAAGGTCTATTTGGTCGCCGTTAAACAGATCGGCAAAATTTGTCTGCAAATAAGTGAGCAGGTTTGCGTCGGGCACGTCGCGCAGGGTGGTATAAGTTTGCAGATTGCCGTCGACATCAGTCATCTTCATATCAATGGTGCCGGCGGTGATGGCTTCCTTGTTTTGGCGGTAGAAACGCACGAGATCTTCGATATTCTCTTTAGCGGTTTCCGGAAGGTAAAGTTTGGTAATTTCGTGCAGGTTAGTCACAGTTTCATCACCGTTTTCTTCCACTACGACACTCACAAGATTATCATAGTCGTAGATTTCATTACCCGTCAGGTCTATTCCGGTGATTTGTTCCGGCAATTTGGCAAAGTCGAACGCCGGGCCGTAACCATTGTCCGACAGATCCACATCAGTCAAGTTAGGGAACATGGAAAGTTCTGCCAGTGCGTCTGTGGAAATCTGCGTTCCGGAGAGGTCAAGCGTCGTCGTATTGTTAGCCAAATCATCAAGCAACAGATTGCCGTCCTCGTTGAATGTGTAGCCTCTTTGAACAAGAATGGTTTTCAATTCGGTATTCTGCACGGCACCCGTGCTGTATGAGAGGGTGTTGTCGTCATCGCTGCACGATGCCCCTATCAGCAGCATTGCGAATGCCATCAAACCGACATGCAAATTGTTTCTTTTCATCTTTCTGTGATTTTATTATTTCGTTATTATCCTTAATTCCGCAACATAATTGATAATTATTTTTATAAGTTCCTGAGCAACATTTTGTTGCCCAGGTTTTTGCCATGTCAGCGTTTTCACTTACCTTAGTGTTGCGAATCCAAAGACAAAGAAAACCGCAACAGGCATGGCAAAGGTAGCAATAAAATCCGAAAGACTCACTCCTTTTGGAGGCATATTTCCAATCATGGAGCAATTTACCTCCCTTCTCTCCTCTACAATTGACTCAACACTTGGGTTGAGATGCAAACTCTATGGTTATCAATACAGCGAAATCATCCGCTCCCTCCTATGCGTTTACTTCTGCGGCGGTTCTTGCGTTGAGGATGTCACCGCCCACTTAATGAGTCATCTTTCCCTTCACCCCACACTCCGCACCTGTAGCGCCGACACCATCCTTAGGGCAATAAACGAACTGACCCGGGAAAACATCTCATACACGTCTGATGCCGGAAAGTCCTATGATTTCAATACGGCAGACACACTCAACACATTGCTCCTGAATTGCCTGTTGTCCACAGGGCAGTTGAAAGAGGGCGGGGAGTATGACGTTGACTTTGACCACCAGTTCATTGAGGCGGAGAAGTACGATGCAAAGCCCACGTACAAGAAATTTCTTGGTTACAGGTCCGGTGTGGCCGTTATCGGCGACATGATTGTCGGCATAGAGAACAGCGACGGCAACACCAATGTACGCTTTCACCAGAAGGACACGCTAAAGAGGATTTTGGAGAGACTTGAAGAGAAGAAGCTGACAGTCAAACGCTTCAGGGCCGACTGCGGCTCATGCTCTGAAGACATTGTGGATGAGGTCAGGAAGCATTGCAGGACATTCTACATACGCGCCAACCGCTGCTGCTCGCTCTATGATGACATCTTCGCGCTCAGAGGGTGGAAGAAGGAAGAGATAAACGGCATCGTGTTTGAGTTGAACTCCATTCTCGTTGAGAAGTGGAAGGGCAAACCGTATCGCCTGGTAATCCAGAGACAGAGACGCATGGGCAGTGGACCGGACCTGTGGGAGGGGGAATATACATACCGCTGCATCCTGACCAACGATTACGAATCATCCATGAGGGACATCGTGGAGTTCTATAACATGCGCGGTGGCAAGGAACGCGTCTTTGATGACATGAACAATGGGTTTGGATGGGACAGACTGCCTAAATCCTTCATGGCGGAAAATACCGTGTTCCTGCTCCTGACGGCACTGATACGCAATTTCTACAAGGCCATCATGCAAAGGATTGAAGTGAAGAAGTTCGGGCTCAAGGAAACCAGCCGTATCAAGACGTTTGTCTTCAAATTCATTTCAGTACCTGCCAAGTGGATTAAGACCGCAAGGCAATGTGTGCTGAATATCTACACCGACAACCATGCATATGCAGAAGCCTTCAAAACTTCTTCCGGATGATTTACATCACTTGATGGCCACTGATTGCGTATTGCCTCAAGTCGCTTTATGGGGTAAGGGGATGGTATGCGCATTGAAACGGACGCGAGGACTTAATGGTTATCTTACGAATCAAAAGTCCATTTCTCTTTATGTAGGTAGCACTTCGGGAATGGAGTTGCGGATTTAAGGATTATTATTTCGGGGTGCAAAATTATAACGAGTTTACTCAGAGCACAATACCTAAAAATTGGTATATAATTAGAAGCAAATCACCACTCATTAACTAAAAAAATATAAACTTCGCTCCTGCTTTATAATTGTTTGTTAAAACGGTACTTGAAGGAGAGCATGAACCAACTACCTATCTGCTGCGTGTGTCTCTCCGACAATCCGGAGGAAGAGACGCTGCGGGTAAAGTTCTTTTTCTGGCTAAGGATGTCCGCCCAGTAGAATGACAGTTCCGCCTTCTTCTGTTTGAGGAAACGCCAAGAAAGGGAGGCGTTCCACACTACCTGGTCATCTTCGCCGGGGGTGATGTTCGTCCCGTTGCGGAAAGAATAATCGACATCGCTCCGCAACTGAATGCCGCCGGGCAGGTCGGCGTAGGCGTTCACCCCCAAGCGGTAGTCGCGGGTGTAATCGCCGGTTTCGCGCAAAAGGTTGGTGGAGTGGCGGAAACGCCAGTCACCCGTCAGGTCGAAACCTCCCCATTGGGGCTGGTAGCCAAAACGCAGGTTGGCATTCAGTGTCGTGTTGTGGGTCGTACTGCGCTCCGGCATCTCCTGCTGTCCCTCGTTGATAAGGCTTACGTTCTGGCTGAACGAAGCGCCGGTACGTGCGGTAACGGAAAATCGGCGTTTGATGCGCTTCTGGTATCGCACGGTGGCTCTTGCGTTCCAATTCCCGTTCACATTCACGGGATAGCTTTCTATACCGCCTGTTTGGGTATTGTACGTCACAGCCCGTGTCACACTGTTCACCGTGTTCGCCCAAGTCATGTCTCCGTTCAAACCTATCTTCGTGTCTCGTGCTTCTAAGCGCACCCTTTGGTTGTACGAAGGGCGCAGGCTGGGATTTCCCCGTGTAATGTTCAGCGGATCGCTGTTGTCGGTCAGTGTCAGCAGTTCGGTCAGTCCCGGCTGTTTCGTGTCTCCCTCGTAACTTAGTTGCACCCGTGTTTTCTTTTTGTGCCACAAGACGGTAACAGCCGGGTAGTAGTTCACGGAGGTTCTCAGCGTGTCGGCTTGCATCCGCCCGGTCTTCTGGTCGAGACTCTGCCGTTCGGGAACGACGGACAGGCCAGCGTTGATTTCCCAAGTTCTGTCCGTATAGTTAAGGTGGAGGGCCACTTCATGCGCTGTCGTGTGGCTTCGGCTTCTGTTGCTCAGGCTGTCGGTATAGGCTGCCTCGTAGCCTTCCGGCAGGGTGTACAAGGGTTCATCGTCCGTACCGTCGAAAAAGCGGGACAGGTCGTAGGTATTGCGGTCGTTGTTTTGGTTTTCCCGTCTGAATTTATACGAAAGTTGTGCCCGCAGGCTCTTGTGTAGTGGCTGTGTCAGTATCAGTCCCAAGCTGAATTTGCGGTTTCTGTTTGGGCTGTCATAATATTGATTACGGTAGAGGACGGAATCGTTACCCCACTCATCCTGCAATTGGTAATAGGTGGTGGAGGACACGGAAAACGCCTCGTTCTTTCCTCTCCCCTCCGAGTATTGCATGGTTAGCCCCAAACTGCTGCCTTTCTCGTTCAGCCGTCGGGTGAGGTCGGCGTTCAGGAAATACTGCCGGTTGGCGCTTGTTGAACGGGAGTTCATGCGGATGCCATTCACCCGGATATCGTTTTCCGTTTGGCCGTTTTCTTCCCCATTGAACGGTGCTGTGATATCCAATTCTGGATTTTCATTGTAGGTCGCCTGCCGGCTGTCACTCCCGTTTGTCCCTTTCATCGCACTAAAGCTGCCTGAAAGGTTCAGCAAGGTCATCTTATCGATATTCCATTTCATGCTTAGCATGGTGCTTGCCATGCGGTTGGTGTTGTGGCGGTCGCTGGTCGCATAGCGGTAGCGGTTCCCCGTTTTCAGGTATTGCTCGTAGTAAGATGTCCCCTCGTTCCCATTGATAGCATTGCTGTACATGACATTCCCGTTAAGGTGTATCTTCTTTCCGAACTTTTTCAGGAAGTTCACCGCTACATTGTCTTGGCGGTTGTCTTTGTTTGCGGATGTCATGTTGCGGTTGCCGCTTTTGGCGATTACCGACAGGTTTTCCCCGCCGGTTTTGAAGAAATTGCTGATTAGTTCCGCTTCTTTTTTCTTGTTGTTACCCTTGCCTGCGGCTACGGAAGTCATCAGTGTACCGTTGAACTCCTTCTTGGTTTGCAGGTCGAGCACATAGTTTTCTTCCCCTGTTTTTATCCCCATGAATTTCTCCATTTCGCTACGCTTGTCATACACTTTTATCCTGCTTACCAAATCGGCGGGCAGATTTTCCAAAGCCAGCGCATGGTTTCCTGCAAAGAACGCTTCCCCGTTAACATTGATTTCCGCAATGGGAAGCCCATTATAAACCAAGGTTTTGTTTGCGAATCCACCACAGTGCGAGAC
>NZ_DS981485.1 GCF_000154845.1 Phocaeicola coprocola DSM 17136
CAGGTACGTTACCGGAAGGAGGTTATTGCTGCCGGTACCGTTACCATCGGTCTATATCATCATCACCTTTCTGCCAGAACCGTCGTACTCGGACTTCTCCATTGCAGACTGTCAATGTTACGGTTGTTCAGCAGCCTTCTTGCTCTGAGGTACGGCCGAAACGGTGTTTCCTGCTGTCCTCAAGTTGAAGCCTGAGATTGGATATCTCATTTGCAAGCATCATGTTCACCTCGTCTTTTGTCTCAAGCTGCTTTCTCATAAGTTCCATTTCCTTTCGATTATTCTCGACTGTTGTGGACAACTCATTGATTGTATCAACCAGAGCCTTGGAGTTCTCTTTGTTTGATTCTTCAATAGCCTTAAGCCTCGCAATCAGTTCGTTTACCTGTTTGCGAAGCCCCGCCTTTTCCTCATTCGCCAGACCCAGTTGGCAGCAAAGTAACTCGTATGCCCTTTCATCAATCATGATATAAAGGTACGAAAAATCAGGCAGTTACGCAAACTTTTTATCGTTTATTCTTATATTATTTTTATTGATAATCAATGTATTAATATTAATCTTTCGGACTGACGTACATCTTGTCAACTACTATACTTTCCGTAAGATAGGCCATGTCCGACCATTGTATCCGGTAGCATTTGGAGACTTCATCAAACACAGGTTTCTTGAATCTCCCCATGACAGGACGTTTCTCGTAAAGCACATAAAATCCGCGTTCATAATGAAGTATTTTCACAACTTTTCGGTTCCTGGACATGAACATATATACATTGGATGCATCGCTCGGGTCAAGTGACATCTCTTCCCTTATACTCTCACACAGGCGGAAGATTCCTTTCCGCAAATCCACATTACCGTTGAACAGGTAATAGTTCAGGTTAGCGCTAAGTCCAAGCATATCATCCTATCATTTTATTAAGCAACAGACTCAAATCAAGAACTGTGGTATTTCTTAGGAACAATGTGGCACCTGATGTCAATTGCAGTTTTACCCACTTAATCGGAGATTCACCTTCAGGTTGTTTCACCTCCAACTTTACGGTTGGACTGTTGCAAGGCTTGCCGGTTATCCGGACTTTGGCAACCTTGGGCTGCTCAACCTGGACTGTCTTGCCTAACTTTTCGCTCCATAGCTGATGACGCTGCCAGTTCATGAACTTGTCGTAATTTACTCCATAATCCGCACAGAACTCACGAAGATCCTTGGTCTCACTGCATAACTGATAGAGGTCATATACCTCCTGGTAGTTTACTTTTTCTTTTGCCATAATCATTGTTGTTTAAGGGTTACGGCGCAAAGGTAGGTTTAGGGAACATGCGTGTCAAGGCGGAAAATAGAATGGTTACTTTATGTTCAGTTTTTATACCCGAGGGATGTCATTTATAGACATGGCTTATCTAAAGAAAAGTAATTTGCAAAACGGTTTTTTATCATATCGCAGAAAAAAGACCAACCAACAGCTAGTAATCAAATGGGAAAAGCCCATGCAAGAAATCATAGATAAATACGATACCATAGGTTCTTCTTATCTATTGCCGATCATTCTCGACGCAAAAACGGATGAACGGAAACAATACAAGAATGCAGCCCAGCTGGTGAATTCAAAACTAAAGAAATTGGGAAAACAAATCGGCCTTCCTATTCCGCTGACGAGTTATGTGGCACGTCACGCCTGGGCTTCTATCGCCAGAAGCAAAAACATTCCGTTGGCTACCATCAGCGAAGCTATGGGACATGATTCAGAAAGCACTACACGGATTTATCTTGCATCGTTAGACACCTCCGTAGTGGATAAAGCGAACAGTATTATTTTAAATACACTTTAATTCACATTATAAAACAGTTTACGCCATAGGTTTCAGCATACGTGCCCAATCGGCCCGCTGTTATTCTATGGCAATTATTATTTTTATTTATCTGACAAAAAATAAGTTGGAATTATGTTATACAAATTGAAGTTTTCTTTCTGAGAGAAAGATTTGTAAATGCAAAAGTACAAAAGATAACACAAAAAACACTAAAAATCAGAAGAAAAATATTAGTCATACCATAAAAAATAAGAGGTATGATTAGAAAAAACTGATTATTTGTTGAGCAAATTGATTATACCAATCTTATAAATATTTGATATACATCAAAATACCAATCACCCCATTTCTCTCAGAAAGAGAAACACCGAAAATAGGAGAAATTTCCTATACGAATGCCATAGGAATATAATGAACAAGTATATACCCTATACTTTCAGTTGTATGACAAGATGGATTCAGAAAGGAAAAAGCCCCGTGAAAGTACAAAATTCTTGCTTGAAAAAGATTGAATAAATGACGGTTTTCTCCATAAGAGAAATGTTTTGAATATGCAAAAATACATAAATTATTGAACATAATAGCATAAAACAAAGAAAAACCTTAATAGCCACCTCGTTAAATGTCGTGGTTACATAACAAATGTTGAGTAAACTAGATTGTATTTACAGCGAATAATCCCTGTAAATCAATTATATATGTTAAATATTTATGTCCTCTATTTCTCTTATGGAGAAAAATAGGAATGCGGCAAGATAAAAGACGGCATGAATGGTTGATATGACAGCCAAAAAAGACATAAATTACTATAATACAGACCAATACATAAGTTGGGATGAACTATGGGTATATCTTGACCTGCCGTAATAACTAAAAAACACACGACGAATGAGTACTCCCATAACCACAAGGGAAGATCTAACTAGAATCCAATGGTTCGCCATGAGCGCTTATAAAAACGAGAAAAAGGCGGAAGAGATGCTCAAAGGCAAGGATGGTCTAGAGTATTTCATACCGAAACACTATGCCGTAAGGGTCTATCACGGAGTGAAATCCAAAAGGCTTGTACCAGTCATCCCGAATCTCGTCTTCGTGCATGCTTCCCGAAAACAGATCACGGATTTCAAAAAAAAATATAATTTCTTACAATTCATGATGTGGGAGAAAAGCACGGGACTGAAATATATCGTGGTGCCGGATAAGCAAATGGAGAGCTTTATCAAGATTGCCTCGCAGTATGAAGAAAACACTATTTATTATAAACCGGAAGAGATTGACATACGGAAAGGTACCCACATATGTATTTACGGTGGCAAGTTCAATGGAGTAAAGGGCGTATTCATGCGGGTGAAAGGAAAACGTCGCCGCCGGGTGGTTGTGATGCTTGAAGGGATTATGGGTATATCGGTAGAAGTTCATCCCGATTTGATTGAAGTCATCAATGATTCCGATTGTGACAAATTTTGAGAGATGACACAAAAAGGAGATGATGAAGTTCCCCTTCCTCGTGGCCTTACACAAATAAAATAATATTTGAATATATGTATTTTTGGATTGTAAATTGTTCACTGGCATTTTTGCTTTGTGTTCTCTGTGCGGGTATCGTCATTCCCCAGATTCTGCTAATCGCTTTCCGTAAGAAATTGTTCGACTTTCCCGATGAGCGGAAGGTACATCATTGTGCGGTGCCCCGATTGGGTGGTATCGCATTCAAGCCGGTAGTGTTTTTCACCATAGCCCTGTTGCTAGGAATCAATATGGTGCTGGGACATTCGGAGATATTGTCCGAAATCGGGAACGACGTGTGCTCTTTGGCTTTTGCTTTCTGCTCCATCATGGTACTATATCTGGTTGGCATGGCCGATGACCTGATCGGTATCCGTTATCGTGCCAAGTTTGTCATCCAGATTCTGTGCGGCGTGATGCTTATTGCCGGTGGGGTATATATCAACAACCTATACGGTGTTCTGGGCATCCATGCGGTGCCGTTATGGTTAGGATATCCCCTGACCATCCTGATCGTGGTCTTCATCATCAATGCCATCAACCTGATTGACGGCATTGACGGGCTGGCTTCCGGGCTATGCAGTATCGCCTGCCTATTTTATGGACTGACTTTCTTTATGCTCCATCAGTATGTTTATGCCATGCTGGCGTTTGCCACATTGGGAGTGTTGGTACCATTCTTCTATTACAATGTTTTCGGGAACGCCAAACACGGAAGGAAGATCTTCATGGGCGACACAGGCAGTTTGACCATCGGCATGATGCTCTGTTTCCTCAGTCTCAAACTGACCATGTGCGGACTAGACGATAATACAGGAAATGTACATCCGATGGTGCTGGCCTTCTCACCCTTGCTGGTTCCATGCTGTGACGTGGTCAGGGTTTACCTGCATCGGGTACGCAACGGAAAGAACCCGTTCCTGCCGGACAAGAACCATATCCACCATAAGCTGCTTGCTCTCGGAATAAAGCAGCGCAATACCATGATCATCATTGTTTCCGTGTCAACTATATTCATACTGCTCAATATTCTTCTGTCCCTTTATCTCAATGTGAACTGGATCGTTTTGGGTGATATATTGATATGGACTCTCGCCAACATCAGGCTGACAAAATCTATCGCACAACTTCAATCGGAACAGAAAACCAACAAATAAAAATCAATAAATATGAAAATCAGATACATTTTATCCTTATTAACCGTGGCCTTTCTATTGGGATCATGTGCCACACCGAAAGTCGCTTATTTCACGGACCTGAAACGGGGTACCGCAGAGCAAGTCTTGAACCCGCTGGAAATCCGGATACGTCCAGAAGACAAGATTTCCATACAGGTCAACAGCAAAGACCCCTTATTAATGAACCTTTTCAACCTTCCGATCATATCCCGACAGATTGGTACGACATCAGGTACATCCAATAGTCAGGGAATATCAGGATATACAATAAATAAGGATGGGGATATTGATTTTCCTGTGCTGGGACATATCCATGTGGCAGGAATGACACGCGCGGAGATCGCCTCGTATATAAAAGAGGAATTGGTTTCAAAGAATCTCGTGAAAGACCCCGTTGTTACAGTGGAGTTTATGAACCTGACCGTTTCAGTGTTGGGCGAGGTTGCCACCCCCGGACGTTTCAATATCGAAAAGGACAAGCTGACACTTTTGGAGGCCTTAAGCATGGCCGGGGACCTTACCGTCTATGGGAAACGGGAAAACGTGCTGGTACAACGGGAGGAAAACGGGAAAAAAACCCTGTATCAGGTCAACCTGAATTCGGGATATGACCTTTATGCCTCTCCTGTGTATTATTTGCAGCAGAACGATATCGTTTATGTGGAACCCAACTCAATGAAAGCACGGCAGGCGACCGTCAACGGCAATAACGTCCGCTCAGCCTCTTTCTGGATGTCATTGGCCTCGTTGCTGACGACCATTACCGTGTTGATTGTAAAATAATATAGAATCAGATATGATGACCGTAAATCAAAAGAATATAAAACCGGGGCAGCAGGATGATTTCCTGCGAATACAGGACCTGTTATACCTGTGCCTCGCAAGATGGAAGTGGTTCGTCTTGTCTTTAGCGGTAACGATCGGTGCCGCTACTGCCTATCTGTTACGCACTCCTGCCGTATATACACGTACCGCTTCGGTATTGATCAAAGAGGATTCCAAAGGCAAGTCGGTCTCCTCGGATTTGGAATCCTTCTCGGAGTTCGGGCTGTTTCAATCCGGTACAAATGTGAATAACGAACTCATCACCTTTCGATCACCGTCTTTAATGACCGAAGTGGTTAAACGGTTGCGTCTGGATATGAATTACTTCGTTCGGGGAAAATTCCACCGTCAGGTAGCCTATGGACTGACATTACCGGTGGATGTAACGATAAATGACTTGCCTGAGAATGAATCAGCCGGTTTTACGTTGGAAATACAGCCGGACGGTACGTTATACCTATCCGACTTTATACGTAACGGGACAGATCTTGAAGAAAAGGACGTAAAGGGAAGCTTGCTCGACTCCATCACTACGCCATTGGGAAAAATCATTATCCATACAACACCCAATTACGTGAAAGGCGAGGCATATACATTATATGTAGGCAAATCCAGTCTGTATAACGCCGTCAACTCCTGCTCGTCCAATCTGTCCGTTTCATTGAACAGCGAGAAAGCGTCAGTCATAGACTTGTCATTCAAGGATAACTCCACACAGCGGGCAGAAGATGTATTGAGCATGTTGATTTCCGTTTATAACGAGAATTGGGTGAAGGACAAAAACCAGATCGCTGTCAGCACCTCAATGTTCATCAACGAGCGTCTGGGCGTAATCGAACGGGAACTGGGAAATGTGGACGAGGATATCTCCTCTTACAAGTCAGAACATCTGTTGCCCGACGTGCAGGCGGCATCGAGTATGTATATGGCTCAAAGCAGTGCGGCCAACGCGCAGATCCTGTCCCTGAACAACCAGCTTTATATGACCCGTTACATCCGGAACTATTTAGCCAACGATGCCAACCGTACCCAACTGCTTCCGGCCAACTCCGGCATTGAAAGCGCCAATATTGAATCGCAGATTGCCGAATACAACAAGCAACTGTTGCAGCGCAACAGTCTGGTTGCGAACAGCAGCACGGAAAATCCGCTGGTCGTGGATATGGATCAGGCTCTGGCATCCATGCGTGGGGCGATAATCAGATCTATCGACAATCAGATAGTGACCTTGAATTCGCAGATAAAAAGTTTGCGGCAGACGGAGCAACAGACGACATCACGTATAGCGGCCAACCCAACACAGGCCAAGTACCTGCTTTCGGTGGAGCGCCAACAGAAGGTAAAGGAAGCTCTTTACCTATTCCTGTTGCAAAAGCGTGAAGAGAACGAACTCTCACAGGCGTTCACGGCTTATAATACCCGCATTGTTACCCCGCCACACGGCAGCATGTTGCCGACATCCCCTGTGCATAAAAATATCTTTATGGTCGCATTCGCTCTGGGGCTGCTCATTCCGATAGTCATTATCTTCATGCGCGAGAATATGAATACCCGTGTACGGGGAAGGAAAGACCTGGAAAACCTGACTATACCGTTCATCGGTGAAATTCCGCTGTTCACAAGAAAGAAAAAAGGGATATTAGGAAAGAAACCGCAGGAAGTCAAGGCCGTTATCGTCAAGGAGGGCAACCGTGACATCATCAACGAGGCATTCCGCGTATTGCGTACCAACCTGGAATTTATGACCGGCAAGGACAAGACTTCGAATGTCATCATCATGACCTCATTCAATCCGGGCAGCGGCAAATCGTTTCTGACCATGAACATCGCCGTGAGCCTTGCCATCAAAGGAAAAAAAGTGCTGGTAATCGACGGAGACCTGCGCCACGCCTCTGCATCATCCTATATCGACTCTCCTGACAAGGGATTGAGCGACTATCTGGGAGGTCGTATCGATAATCTGGATGAGATCATCGTACCCGATCCGAAACATAAATCTATGGATATACTACCCGTGGGAACGATTCCTCCTAACCCAACGGAATTATTGTTCGACGAGCGGTTAAAGCAGACAATCGATACTGTAAGGGAGCAATATGACTATGTGCTGATCGACTGTCCGCCCGTTGAACTGGTGGCCGACACGCAAATTATTGAGAAACTGGCCGACCGTACCGTTTTCGTAGTTCGTGCAGGATTACTTGAACGGAGTATGCTTGCTGAATTGGAGAAAATCTACGAGGAGAAAAAATACAAGAACATGTCCCTGATCTTGAACGGGACCGAGGGAAGTGGCGGTCGCTATGGATACCGTTATGGCTATCGATATGGTTATCACTACGGTTACGGCTCAGGATACCACTAAGGTTCCGACGGAAAACAGGGTGGGGATAAATGGATGATTATTAATTAAAAAAAATAAAATGTTTTATATAAAAATACTCGTATCATTGTGTGGCCATTCAGGAAACGTATATCGCTGAAAGATAGCGGTATATTCAAGAATTTTACCGACTGTCACTCGCACATTCTGCCGGGTGTGGACGACGGTGTGCAGACGATGGAAGAAGCATTGGAAATACTGCGCCTGTATGAAGAGTTGGGCATAAAATCCGTATGGCTTACACCGCATATCATGGAAGATATGCCCAACACCACACTGCACCTCCGGGAGCGTTACGCTGAACTTCAAGCCACCTATAGCGGTCCGATAAAACTGCATCTGGCCTCAGAGAACATGCTTGACAACCTCTTCGAGGAACGGTTGGAAAAGAACGATCTGCTGCCCTTGGGTGAAAGCGGTGACCATCTACTGGTGGAAACCTCCTACTTTAACCCTCCGATGGGATTGAACAACATTCTGCTCCGCATCAAGGCTAAAGGCTATTATCCCATTCTTGCCCATCCGGAACGGTATGTTTATATGGGTGAGTCGGATTATCAACAATTAAAAGACATGGGAGTGAAGTTTCAGTTCAATCTTCCGTCAATAGCGGGTATGTATGGCAACCGGATTAAGAAAAAAGCCATGCTGCTATTAAAAGAAAAGGCTATTACTCATATAGGAACGGACATTCACAATTACAATATATTTCAAAAGTTCATTTGTACGAGTATTACAAAAAATATACAAAACTGTTTAATTGATAGTCAGACTGTTATAGTTTAAATAGATTATAATTATCGGTTATTAAGACCTGTAGATTCTGTTTAACTTTTTCTCTCTAGGTGGATTTGCATAAAATACATACAAAAAAATCCAACAGGCTGGAATTCAATGGAAATTGTAACAATCGACTTGGAGCAGATACACACAATCTCTCTTTTATCCAAACCAGTCTTAAAATAAATCATTACACCCCTATCAAGCAATAGGCTTGCAACTTCAACATAAAACAACAATCCATATGTCATTAACAAAAGTTTTAGTTACTGGTGGAGCGGGATTCATCGGCTCCAATTTATGTGAGTATTTATTGGCTCACGACTATGATGTAATCTGTTTGGATAATTTTTCCACAGGTAAACCTGAAAACATTTTTCCATTTCTACAACGATATCCGAATAAGTTTAAACTTATCGTAGGAGATATACGGAATCTGAACGATTGTAAGAAAGCTGTAGAAAATGTAGATTACGTTATGCATGAAGGAGCATTAGGCTCAGTTCCACGTTCTATCAAAGATCCTATAACTACAAATGAAACTAATATATCGGGATTCTTAAATATGCTGACAGCCGCTCGCGATGCCAATGTAAAGCGTTTTATATATGCAGCAAGTTCTTCTACATATGGAGACAGTCAGTCTCTTCCCAAAGTAGAAGATGTGATTGGTAAACCGCTTTCGCCTTATGCCATAACAAAGTATGTAAACGAGCTTTACGCCGATGTGTTTGCCAAAACCTATGGAATGGAATGTATCGGCTTACGATATTTCAATGTTTTCGGTCGTCGTCAAGATCCATTCGGGGCATATGCTGCGGTGATTCCTTTGTTCGTTAAGAAATTCATGGCTCATGAGAGTCCTGTCATTAACGGAGATGGTGAATATAGCCGCGATTTTACTTATATAGACAATGTGATTCAAATGAACATGCTGGCTATGACCACGACAAATCCGAATGCAACCAACCAAGTATACAATACTGCTTTCGGAGAACGCACCACATTAAACCAGTTGGTCGGTTACTTGAAAGAATTTTTGAGTGAATTTGACCCCGAAATTGCCAACGTGAAAATAATTCATGGTCCCAACCGCTTGGGGGATATTCCCCATTCCTTGGCATGTATTGATAAAGCAAAATCCCTTTTAGGTTACAATCCTCAATACAGTATGCGTGACGGTTTGAAAGAGGCTGTCAAATGGTATTGGAAGAATATTTAAAGTAATAATAACAGATGAAATTATGAATGAAACTAAAATTTGCGTAATTGGTCTTGGTTACGTAGGGCTCCCTTTGGCTCGTCTTTTCTCGACAAAGTATAAAACGATAGGTTTTGACATGAACCAAGCTCGTGTGACTGCTTTGATGGCAGGTCATGATGCGACACTCGAAGTGTCAGATGAACTACTCCAATCTGCCCTTGCCAATGGTTTTAAGTGTACTGCCAATATAGAGGAAATCCGTGATTACAATTTTTATGTAGTTGCCGTTCCCACTCCGGTAGACAAAAACAACAATCCGGATTTGACTCCGCTTTACGGTGCCAGCACAACTGTTGGTAAGGTAATCTCCAAAGGGGATATTGTGGTGTATGAATCTACTGTTTATCCAGGTGTTACAGAAGACGAATGTATCCCGGTTGTGGAAAAAGTGTCCGGATTGAAATTTAATGAAGATTTCTTTGCTGGCTATAGCCCTGAACGTATAAATCCGGGAGATAAACTTCATACAGTAGAAAAAATCAAAAAGGTTACTTCCGGTTCTACGCCTGAAATAGGTAAGAAAGTAAATGAGGTATATGCTTCTGTAATTACCGCCGGTACACATCTCGCTCCTACGATGAAAGTAGCGGAAGCAGCCAAAGTAATAGAAAACTCACAGCGTGATATCAATATCGCATTTGTGAATGAGCTATCCAAGATATTTACTAAAATGGGCATTGATACACAGGATGTACTGGAAGCAGCTTCTACCAAATGGAATTTCCTGCCATTTAAGCCTGGGCTGGTTGGAGGCCATTGCATTGGAGTTGATCCGTATTATTTGGCTCAATGTGCACAACGTCACGGTTATAATCCTGAGATAATCTTAGCCGGTCGCCGAATGAACGACGGTATGGGGGAATATGTGGCCAACCAAGTTGCGAAATTGATGCTGAAGAAAGGAATACAGGTGCTCAACTCTCATATCCTCATATTAGGGTTTACTTTTAAAGAAAACTGTCCTGATGTGCGGAACACAAAGGTTATAGATATTTACAATGCTTTGCGAGAGTATAACGTACATATCACCGTATATGATCCTTGGGCCAATCCTGATATAGTTATGCGAGAATATGGAATCTCGGTAACGAACCAACATCCTTTGGATAAGAAATTCGATGCGGCAATTATAGCTGTAGCACACGAACAGTTTATAGGCTTTGATGTAAAAACGTTACTAAATGCTCAACACGTCATATTCGATGTTAAAGCTATCTTTGAAAAAAACGTTGTAGATGGTAGACTCTAATCGGATTGTCTCCTTTGACATATTGAAAGGGGGAGGAATTTTATTGGTCATCCTTGGTCATATACAAATCCCTTACATGTTGAAAACCGTTATTTACAGTTTTCACATGCCCCTTTTTTTTTTTGTGTCAGGCTGTTTCTTTCGTCCAATCAGTTTGAGAGAGTTTTTTGCAAAAAAGACCAGACAATTACTGATTCCTTGGGCCTTTTTTGCCTTTTTGTTGTTCGCATATTTGTTCGTTTTGAAACTTAACGAAACTCATAATTGGGCAAAAGCGATCTCGCTCCCTGTAACGAGTATGTTTGATGGTTTTCTCGGTGATGAAAACTCTTTTATTTTATTTCATGTAATTTGGTTTTTAATTTGTTTGTTCGAGGTTTCATTCGTTTATTTATTGATACATAAAATCACCCCTACAATAAAGCATTAACAATCAGCGCATTATGTATATTATTATATGGAGTAGGATATTGGTTAAATGCTAATAACATTGATTTGCCATATTTTATTGACACAACAATGTCTACCTTGATTTATTACCATCTTGGTTTTTGCTTCATGCGGAACAAATGGTACGGCATGAAGGTTTCACCGATATACTCATTATTCTTGCTTATTATCGCCATTGTTTTCATCGTTCTATTTCCCTCTTACGTTGACTTAAAATCAAACAATTTTCCATTGCATCTATTGTTGCTTTCAATGGTTTTTATTATGAATTTTTATTGGTTTATCAATTCATATTTTAATTCGAGAAAGCTGAAACTTATTCCATTGGATAAAATATTGATTTGGTGTGGAATTAACAGTTTGGCATTATTGGGGCTACATATATTATTTGTAGATACATTCTGGATCGTGCGCAATAAGTTACATCTTGTAAACTACAGTTGGACCATATTGGAATTTGCACTCATTGTTGCAATATGCTATTTTGCGACAACCTTAATAAAAAGATACATTCCGTCTGTATTAGGAAGATCATAAGCTTGCTATGAATAAGACATCGTCCGTAAATAATAAAAAAATATTCAAGAATACAGTGGCACTTTATGCACGTATGTTGCTGTCCATGATTGTATCACTATATACATCACGGATCGTGTTAAATGCACTTGGTGTAGATGATTATGGCATTTATGGACTTGTCGGCGGTATTGTTGTCCTATTTAGCTTTTTGAATGTAACGATGAGTGGAGCGACTTCACGCTTTCTTACAGTCGAACTTGCCAAAAATGACCCTCGACAACTCCAACAAACATTCAATACAGCCTTTATATTACATATAGGAATTGCAATTATAGTCTTGTTTTTGGCTGAAACGGTCGGACTTTGGCTGTTATTCGAAAAATTGAACATTCCAGATGAGAGAATGAGTGCAGCTGTTTGGGTGTATCAATTTTCAATAATTTCCTCAATGGTCAGCATCACTCAAGTTCCATACAATGCGACTCTTATTTCGCACGAAAAAATGGACGTGTATGCTATTGTGGAAATTGTTGGATCACTGTTGAAGTTGCTGATCGCTACACTTCTACTTATTACAGTATGTGATAAGCTCATTTTATATGGAGGACTTATGCTCTTATCTTCATTCTTGATTGCAATGACATATCGCATTTATTGCATTAGGCATTATGACGAATGCCGGATTAATTGGGAATGGAATAAGGTTATCGGCCGTTCTCTGTTTAGCTTTTCAGGATGGAATCTTTATTCCAATATTTGCTTTACTACTCGTCAACAGGGAACAAATATGTTGCTTAATATATTTGGCAGTACAGCTGTTAATGCCGCAGCCGGATTGGCAACAACTGTGCAACTGATGATTGAACAAGTATCAACCAATTTGGTAATGGCTTCGAGGCCGCAAATTATAAAGCAATACGCATTGACCGATTTCAATGCCATGATACAATTACTAAAGCAAACTACTTGTTTGGCAAATGTGTTATATCTGTTGGTTGCTATTCCTTTTATCTCTGAAATACATTATGTAATGAATTTATGGCTCGTGGAAGTTCCTCCATATACAATTGAATTCTGTATTTTATTGATAGTCTCAAGCTTCATATCATTGAATAATAATATTATATATATTGGAATACAAGCTGTCGGACGTTTGAAATTTTATTCATTTATGGCGGGGACAGTATCATTATCAGTCATTCCGATACTTTGGTTATTGTTTAGTAAAGGTATCGGCTTGACTTGGGCTTTTGGATTGCCTATAGTGAGCACATTATTGATTTATATCGTTTGCTCATATACACTCCATCATTATGTTGAAGATTTCAAACCGATACGTTTTTTCTTCACAACGATGGTAGTGAATCTTTTCATAAGTATTCCTTCTTTTACCGCAATCCTACTCATACAACATATCTTGGTTGAGTCCTTTACAAGAGTGATTATCGTGGCTCTTAGTTCTTCAATAATATTGGTTGTTCTGTCCTATTATGTGCTATTAGACAAAGAAAATAAGAAAAAAGTAAAAGCATTGATTTTAAACAAATTAAAACGATGAATAAAAACATACTTATAATTACTCCTTTTTTTCCGCCACAGACTCATGCTGCGGTATTTAGGGCATTTAAACTTGTAAAATATCTTAAACGTACAGGTTGGAATCCGATAGTACTGACGGTTAATCGTAATTATCTATATTTAGAAGATCCTGATTTGTTGGACGAAGTCCAAGACGTGCCTATTTATCAAGCCAATTATATAGAACCGACATTGCGCGGCCTTAGAATGTTGCTTGGAGGAGAAGATACTTCACTCAAAGCCATTACAGCCAAAGCAAAAACTATTGGTGCACAGTCAAAAAGCACGGATACAGTCACCTCTAACAAGCAATCTTTATTCGGTAAGTTTTATAAATATATACTAGACCGATGGATTCAAGTTCCCGACCGCTTTAGATTCTGGGAAAGAAGTGCCGTGAGGATGGGACGAAAAATAATTAAAGAACATGATATATCTATCATATATACCACTTGCCTGCCTTTTACCTCAAATAGAATCGGTATGCGACTTAAACATCTAACCGGAGTAAAATGGGTTGCTGATTTCAGGGATCCTACCACATACGCTAAGCGAATGTATTCTGATTATTTTCCTGTTTTTGCCAAGCAAAAGAAAATTGAACAAGATACTTTTAAATACGCTGATGCTATTACTGGTCTGTCGGGAGCATACCTGAATATATTTAATGATTTATATGAGGGACGATACTCAAATAAATCATATTTTATTCCAACTGGAGTAGATGATGATTATTTGCCTTCTTTTCAAAATAGAGAAAAAGAGAATTATATAATATTCGTGGGTGAATACCTCCATGAATATAAAGATAATTTCTTGAAAATATTTGCCGAAGCTGTCAATTCTAAGGAATTAAAAGGCAAGGGTTGCACCCTTAAAATTGTGGGTAATAAGAATATCAATCAAAAACAAACGGAAGAATTTGTCAATGATTTGGGAATCTGTAACAACGTGGAATATATCAATCATGTACCGCAGCGTAAATTGTATGAATTGATAGTTAATGCAAAAGCAGCAGTACTTATTCCCGGACACACGGCTTTATGGTGGACTAATTTCGCAAAAATGGTCGATTATATCGCATTACAAGTGCCTGTATTAGCAATGGTGCCCATGACTAGCGAAGCACGAACCGAATTGATAAAAGCAGGCATAGGTATTTTTATAGATACTCCTCAGCAAGGTGTTACTGTCATCAAACAAGTATTTAGCGAAAAATTTCCAATGACGGCAAACAAAGAATATTGCCGCCGTTACTTGGCATCGCAACAAACAAAATCTTTCATTGATATTTTCCAAAAAATACAATAGAGATGCATATAGCGTTTTTAACTACAGAATATCCGATATTGGGTATGAAATGTGGCGGAATCGGAATTTTTATCAAACATTTGTCTCATCTTATCGTTAAGAGTGAGACTGGTGTGAAGGTATCAGTTGTGTATTGGGGCAATAAGTTTACAGAAACTGTGTGGGACGATGGTATATCTGTGATACCTATAAACCAGCCTCATAAGTCTCCATTTTCTTCTTTTATCAATAGAAGGTATCTAAATAAAAAGTTAAATCTATTAGTGGCAAAGATTGGCATCGACCTCGTTGAATCTATCGACTGGGAGGGACCTTTGGCTTTTTGTAGTTTATCTGTACCAGTAGTTACAAGATTACATGGTTCAAATGTGTATTTCGATCATTTGTCTGGAAACAAAACTCCATGGAACGTACGGCTTATGGAATATAATGCTTTGCGTAATTCTGATGCCTATATAGGAGTTAGCCGACAGGCTCTCGACCTGACGGATAAATTATTCAGTCTGTCTTCGAATAAGAGAAAATGTGTAATATATAATCCTGTGGATATAAACATGCCCCCTCTTTCATCTAGTGACATGAACAAAAATACAATAACGATACTTTATTGGGGGACAATTGTTGAGAAAAAGGGGGTACTTGATTTGCCTCTTATTTTCAACAGGATATGCGAGCAAAACGACAATGTCAAACTCATTCTCATCGGACAGGATGCAGTAGTGAATGGTTCTTCGACATGGGAAAAATGCAAATCTCTCTTTTCAAAGCAATCGATCGGTTGTGTATCGTATTTAGGTCGCTTACCTTATGACAAGACTATGTCATACGCTAACAGTGCCGATATTTGCATATTTCCAAGCCATGCAGAAACTTTCGGTTTGGTCTTACTGGAGGCAATGTTACTGCGGAAGGCAATTGTTTGTTCCGATATCGATTGTTTTCAAGAGATTATAGGAGACAGTAACTGTGTTTGCAAATGCAGGGTGAAACGTATCGATGAATTTGCAGAGGCTTTGCAACGGCTAATCTCGAATCCCATTTATAGGTGTGAACAAGCCGACAGGGCTTATCTAAATGCAACTGCTAGATTCAACACCAACGAGATAGTGGCACAAAACATCGAATTTTACAATCGAGTTATAAGAGATAGCTCCAAACATCATGTAGAAGAATCCTAACTCAACTGCTTTATTAGAAAATTTAAACGGACTTTTTATTTATAAAATCACATATTCATACGAAGGGGAGTTAAGGCTTTTTTTGTATTGCCATCTTGAAGAAAGTCAAACATTTCAGTACAACTACGTAAAATATAGAAATGCTTCATTATAGTGAAATTTCTGATAGAGTATAATTCCTAAACGAAGTGATTAATTTCTTAACTCTTGATTCATATTATTCATAAACGCCTTATGCAAAAAGGGATAAGCATTATTTTGCCCACACTTAATCGGGCTGATTATCTGGCAAGTACAGTTGATTGCTTAATAGAGCAAGATTTTGGGGAGCCGTATGAAATAATTATTGTAGACCAATCGGCAGCCATTGACAGTACTATGTATAGTCGTGCAAAAGATAGTGATACATTGATTAAGTACTATCATGTGACTGAATTTAGAGGGCTACCTGAAGCTCGTAATTTCGGTGTGCAACACACACAATACGCCTACATCCTATTTCTAGATGATGATATCGAGTGTGACTGCAACCTGCTCAAAGAGCATTACAAGTTCTTGTCACAACCTGATATCGCAGTAGTGGCAGGGGGAATTACAGAAAAATATAAGAATAATCCCAAATCGAAAAATGTAGGCAAGTTCCATTTCTATACGGCAACTCCAGAACGGGGATTCCACATTAATCATAAAGAATATGTAGATCATGGCGGAGGTGGAAATTATAGCATAAAAAAAGACATATTTTTAGAAGTTGGTGGTGTTGATGAATATTTGAATTATGGAGCTGCTCTATATGAAGAAACCGAAATATGTTTACGAGTAAAGGAACTTGGATACAAAGTTTTTTTTAATTATGATGCTCATGTATGGCACTTGGCTGCTGATACAGGCGGTTGCAGGGTTCTGGATATCAATCGCTATATTGCTTCATTAGTACATAACCGGGCTTTATTGATTAGCCGTCATCTCAAATGGTATCATAGGCCGACTGCTTACATCTATTTGTTGCGTCTTGTTGCATCATACGCTTTTACTTACCGCAATCCCGGACTGTTTAGACTTTTTGCAAAAACTTATAAAGAAGGTTATAAAAAAGGAAAACTAACTCCTAAATATACTCATTATGCAAACATCTAACAAACACATTTTTATTGTAACCTATGATTATCCACCAAGTAATGGTGGTATTGCAAGGCTTTGTTTTGAACTGAAAAAATATTTAGAGAAAAAAGGACTGAATGTTACAGTCATTTGTCCCCAAAGTACTTCTACCGATGCAGAGGAGGATAATAATGTGGTGAGATTGCATGGAAGAAGAGGAATATTGGAGTTGCGTACATTGAAGTATTTACGCAAAAAAACTGTTCCCGGTGATATTGTAATTACCGGGAATTATCATCCAGAGGGAATGCTGTCTCTATTGTCAAACAGAGAAACCTATATATTGGCACATGGAGCCGAATATCTTGCCGGAAAGAGTTTTTTCCGACGCTGTATTTGGCCTACTTATCGACGTTTTATACTAAGAAACGCCTCTTGCGTGATTGCTAACAGTCATTATACAGAGACATTAGTAAAACATTGTTCTCCAAATGCTAAAACAATCGCTATTCCGTTAGCGGTTGATGCAATTCATTTTCGCCCTACTTGTGAAAAATATAAGGATGGCTTGCTACACCTCTGTTCTATTTCTCGATTGGAAAAATTTAAAGGACATGATTTTATTATCCGGACGATAGCTTCTTTACCGGCAAAGTATAAGCAACAAGTGCGATTGCATCTCGGAGGTAAAGGAAAATATAAGAGTGCACTTGAGCGGATGGTTACCGATTTAGGATTGTCAGATATTGTATCATTTGAAGGTTTCATTGATGATAATAAACTTTGCGATTTCTATTCAGCCTCGCATATATTCATTCTCTGTACACGTGAAGAAGCGGATAATAGGAATGTAGAAGGATACGGGCTTGTTTTTGCCGAAGCGCAAGCTTGTGGAACCGCCGTTATAGGTACTCGTACAGGTGGCATTCCCGATGCTGTCGAGGAGAATAATGGCGGTTGGTTGATACATCAGGACGCCCACGAAGAATTGGAGAATTTACTCATTAAGTTAATCGACGATAAATCTCTTGCTATAAATGAAGGTCGTAATGCACGTCGGCGCATAGAAGCTAAAATTACGTGGGAACATTATGTGGACCAAATTTGTGATGTCATTTTATGAGTATTAGTCTATATATAGCCTTATATTACAACTTGTTGCTGCTATTAGTTGTTTACATCGCTATTCAACCGGTCAGGGCAGAAACAGTAAGACAGCCTTATATCAACAACCAGATATTTAGCCTTGCTTTACTCTTGATTGTATATGTTCATGTAACTTTCCGACCGACCGATTATCACTACTTTGGAGATACTTCAGCTTATGCCATGGCTTTCCAAAAGAAAGCCTTCTATGGTACGGTTGCTATAAGAGATAGAGATATTGGTTTTGAGTATCTTACCTATTGGCTTTCACAACTCGTCAATTTAAAAGGGTATTGGTTTGTTCTTTGCTCATTATATATATTGCCTGTTTTCTTTGCTTTAAAGAAACGATTCAAACAACAATATGCTGTAGCACTAGTGTTGTTCGTTTGTTCTTTGAGTTTTTGGGGATACGGAGTAAATGGACTGCGTAACGGAATAGCTACATCGTTAGTTATCTTCTCTTTTCTTGTTCCAAACAACGATATTAAACGAATTCCTGTTTGGATTATAGCATGTCTTTTCCATCAATCCGTCATGTTGCCAATTGGCTGTTTCTTGCTGACCCGACTTTCAAATAATCCCAAACACTACTTATACTTATGGGGAACGTTTTTCCTGCTTATGCTTGTTGCACGTGATTCTTTCTCCACTTTGTTGACAAACATTCCTTGGTTTGAACAGGATAAAAGGATGTCTGAATATTTGAATATGTCTTATAAAGGCATGGAGCAAATGTTCTCTAATATTGGATTTCGCTGGGACTTCATTATTTATAGTTTGATACCCATTATCGCAGGAGTGAAATATATCTATACATATTGCTACGAAGACAAATTGTTTATCCGTTTATTTAATACTTATATAGCAAGTAATGCGTTCTGGCTATTGACCATTCATGTACCGTATAATAACAGATTTGCTTATCTATCTTGGTTTCTTTATCCTATAGTATTGATATATCCCTTGCTAAAAGATAACTTAATAAATAACCAGGGAGAACGAATAAAATGGATTATTCTATGTTATTATATGTTCACTTATGTAATGTGGATAAAATAAAATACAAAACAAATAGAAAAAGATTTTTATGAAAGATTTAGTTACTGTATTTACACCGGTATATAATAGGAAGAATTTAATTGGAAATCTATATCAGAGTTTGTTGTCTCAAACCTATAAAAATTTTGAATGGATTATTGTTGACGATGGGAGCACTGATGATATTGATGAAATTATAAAATCTTATCAAAATGAAGATCGTATATTAATTCGTTTCATCAAACAAGAGAATGGTGGAAAACATAGAGCAATCAACAATGGCGTATTACATGCAAAAGGAGAATTATTTTATATTGTAGATAGTGATGACTATTTAACAAAAGACTCTATAGAACGAATAGTTTTTCATTATCAATATATAAAGAATAATGATAAATTTGCTGGAGTTTGTGGTATGAAATGCTTTCCAGATGGTTCTCGTATAGGGAAAGAGGTTACATGGAAAATTTTAAAAGATTCTTGGATTAACTATTGGATTATAAAAAATATAAAAGGGGATGTTGCGTTTGTTTTTAAAACATCAGTCCTGAGAAATTATTTATTTGACGATATACCCGGAGAAAAATTTTGTGCAGAAAGTTTGGTTCTAAACCGTATTGGAAAAAATTACCTTATGTTATTTTTTAATGAAAAAATATACATCGCAGAGTATTTATCAGACGGTTTATCTGTTTCATCAATCAAAAACAG
This sequence comes from Phocaeicola coprocola DSM 17136, assembly GCF_000154845.1. Lineage (GTDB taxonomy): Bacteria > Bacteroidota > Bacteroidia > Bacteroidales > Bacteroidaceae > Phocaeicola > Phocaeicola coprocola. The sequence goes on from NZ_DS981485.1 coordinate 20,031, forward strand.
AATGAATTCACCTAATTATGCCATGAGAATTTATTCAGAAATGGCATCACTAGATATTCCATATTTAAAAAAAATAAAAGCTCATATAAATTACTGGCGTTTTGCTCCTTGCTCTAAATTGAAAATGAAAAATAAAATAAAACAAATAGGAATTTCTAGTTATATTATTTTTATGCCTATTGGCTATTTGTTTCATATGAAAGATAAAAAAAACAATTATATAGATATTAGACATGTCGGATCTAAGCGGTAGAACTTTATTTAAACGGATTAAACCATTAATTAAGGTATTCGTTATAGTAGATTCATATCTTCCTAGGAAACTTAATAATTTTTTATTTGTAAGTTTAAGAGGTATTGGAGGAAAAGTTGGTATTGTGATTAGATACATATTGGTGAAAAATCTAGCAAAAAAATGCGGTGATAATGTTGTAATTAAAGAAAATGTATATATATCTAACATAGAGAAACTAGAACTGGGAGATAATATCAGTATTCATCCGATGTGTTATTTTGAATGTAGCGGAGGATTGATGATCGGAAATAATGTGTCTATTGCCCATTCAAGTTCAATACTAACAAGTACTCACACTTATTCTGATTTTAATTTACCTATTAAATATAATGAAATCCTAAAAAAAACGGTAGTTATCCATGATGATGTATGGATTGGTTGTGGAGTGAGGATTTTATGTGGAGTTCACATTGATACAAGATGTATAATAGGCGCAAATAGTTTGGTTAATAAAAGTGTTGACTCATTCTCTATTTATGGGGGAGTTCCTGCAAAAAAAATAAAATCTTTTCAATGAAAAAAAAGAAATTATTCAAAATAACAAATTCAGCTTATTTTCAAGTCCGGCAACTTCAAGGTCAATTGAATTATTTTTCCGCATATTTCGATGTCATTGCCGTTGCCCCTAAAGGAGAAGGTTGGGAGGAATTACAGAAGCAACAGGCACGTTGTATTCCGGTAAAAATGTCAAGAGCCATAAATCCGATTTTCGATTTAATAACTCTTTTCCAATTGGTAAAACTTTTTATCAAAGAGAAGCCGACTATTGTTCACTCGCACACCCCCAAAGCTGGTCTTTTGGGTATGTTAGCAGCATGGATAGCACGTGTGCCGATCCGTATGCACACGGTAACAGGCTTCCCATTGACGACGGCTACGGGCATAAAAAAACAAATTCTTCGTTTTACGGAACGGTTAACTTACGCTTGTGCCACAAATGTATATCCCAATTCACAAAAGATGTGTGATATTATTTGTTCAATGGGGATCGGCAATCCTAAAAAAATGCTTGTTATCGGTAATGGTGGTTCAAATGGAATTGATACGGCATTCTATTCGCGAAATGCTACACAAGATATTAAGATTTCAACTTTCGATTTCACGTTTGGTTTTGTAGGTCGTATATTTTATGAGAAAGGAATCAATGAATTAGTAGCTTCTTTTATTCGATTACAGAAAGATTATCCTAACATAGGATTACGTTTAATCGGCTTTATGGAAGAAAACCTTTATCCGGTTGATGATTGGGTAAAACAAGAGATTAGCACAAATTCTCACATTGAGTTTGTCGGCTTTCAACAAGATGTTCGTCCCTATCTAATGGGGTGTGAGGCTTTTGTTTTTCCCTCCTATCGTGAAGGTTTCCCTAATGTTGTCATGCAAGCTGGGGCCTTGGAATTACCACAAATCGTTACAGATATCAATGGTTGTAATGAAATAATTGTTCAAAACAAAAATGGAATAATTGTTCCACCACAAGACGAACACGCATTGTATAAAGCCATGAAATATTTTTTGGATAATCCTAATGAGGTAAAAAGAATGGCAAAGAATGCAAGGGCAATGATTACATCACGTTACGAACGCAATAAATTTTGGAAATTGATGCTTGAAGAATACTATCGGCAAATTAAAAATCGAATTAAATAACATCTATGCAAATCATACTGTTATCCGGCGGTTCTGGTAAACGCCTATGGCCGCTTTCCAATAATACACGGTCAAAACAATTTATCAAACTGTTGACTGCGCCCGATGGCTCGAAAGAGTCGATGGTGCAGCGGGTGGTACGGCAATTACGAGAAACCGGCATCTGTGATTCGATTACTGTGGCAACAAGCCAGTCACAACGGGATATCATCATCAACCAGCTTGGAGAAGAGATTCCTGTAGTTACGGAACCGGAGCGTCGCGATACATTCCCGGCTATCGCTCTCGCAAGCTCGTATTTGGCCTACAAACGAAAATGTTCCACCGATGAGATTATAATCGTCATGCCTTGCGACCCTTATACCGAAACAGGTTATTTTGAAACGATTCGCAGGATAGCGGATGCAGTGAAAAACAATGTAGCCGAACTAGTATTGATGGGAATTAACCCCACATATCCGTCAGCAAAATACGGATATGTAGTGCCAGTCAATGATGTACAGAACAAAGGAATATTTCAAGTATCACGCTTTACGGAAAAGCCAGATATGATAACTGCCGAGAAACTTATTTCAGAGGGTGCTTTCTGGAACGGAGGCGTATTCGCTTTTCGGTTGGGGTATATGACAGATATTGTAACCCGACACATCAAAACCGACACTTTTTCAGAAATTCGTTCTCGCTATGGGGAATTTCCGAAAATCAGTTTTGACTACGAAGTCGCTGAAAAAGCGCAGTCGGTAGCCGTCGTACCTTTTGCCGGAGAGTGGAAAGACCTTGGTACATGGAATACGTTGACTGATGAACTATCGGAACACACCATGGGCAATGTTGTCATGGATGAAGAATCCGAAAATACCCACGTCATCAACGAACTTGGACTGCCAATCATGTGCATTGGCACACGGAATCTAGTTATCGCAGCATCAAATGATGGAATCCTAATTTCGGACAAAGATAAAAGCGAGAACATCAAAACTTACGCTGACTGCCTACAACATCGGCCAATGTTCGAAGAACGTCGCTGGGGTGAATACAAAGTTGTCGATACCGCCGAGTTTTCCGACGGTTACAAATCACTTACCAAGCAACTGAAAATCAAATCCGGTAAGAGTATCAGCTATCAGGTACACCGCCATCGCGATGAAGTCTGGACGTTTATCGACGGCGAGGGAGAACTGGTACTCGATGATATCAGGTCGGTTATCAGCAGAGGCGATACGATTACAATCAAGAAAGGTGTTAAACATGCAGTCAGGGCTATCTCTGAATTGACGTTCATCGAGGTGCAGTCCGGAAATCTACTTGCAGAAGAAGACATTGAACAATTTGACTATAAATGGTAAAATCCTTCGTTAAAACCTCTGACAAAAGAATGAAGTTGGTTTACAAGAAAGTTATCGAACCTCAATTAGGCAACCTGATATCCATATTGAAAAAGAAATGATAATCTATAGCATTGATTATTATCAACAAGATCAAGATTGTACTCAATGTGGAAAACATTCGGAATGTATTTGCCGGTAAAATGATAAAATATCACTATCCATATGTAAGTAAGTATATATACCGGACACAGGATCTTGCGAAAGTAGCTTCGTTTTCAGATTCTAAACCGCAGAAACAGCATTACGCAAAAATTAATGGGTTGGAAAAACTTATTATAAATACTGGTAATGAACCTTTTCATTGATTTTTCTAATGAAAAAGACCATCCTTCAATACATGACCGATATCTATCAGGAAGATATTCCCAAACATATCCTTCAAGAAAACAAGATACGCCTGAATTCTTTTTTCCTGGAACAGGAATCCGTACAGAAGAAAGGGACTCAGTTTATATTCAGATATGCATTCTACTCCGTTGAGAAACCCCGAAAGATCACGAAGCAGCATCTATTGAAAGAATATGCAGGGGTGCCTTTGGAAAAAAGGAGCGTACAACCGGAACAAATACCCGATATGAAGCAATATAGTGATATAATACTGTATGGAGATGCCAGCTCTCCTGAAGCACAGCAACAGCTGGCGGAATACCTCCAACAACATAATTCATTAAAAGTCCAGTTGTCTTTTTTTGACAAGAGAAATGATTCCACTAGCAAGGATGAACAAGCCATCGCATATGCGGAACTACAGAAGGCGCTATTTTTTTGCCAAAGAAAAAAGATACCTCTCCTGTTCGTTTCCTTAAAAGGGATGATAGACGACATCCGTTTTCTCAATCTGCTGGAGGAGAGCCATGTCGATTTCAGATGTATCGATTTTCCATGGTTCTGCAAGGAGAATCTGCCTCTGATAAAGGCAGTTGTGCTATATGAAAAGTTGGAAATAAGAATAAATGTATAAGATATCAAGCTTACAGATTGGACTTCAATGTTGCAGCATTGAGGTTTATGAGAAACAATTCTAAATATATTTCTGTTTGGCGAAATCTTATTCTAAAAGGAACTCTAAATAAAAGAATCCACCTTCAGATATCTTTCTTCACTTATCCTCAAAGTATATAATCCAAACATAAATATCAGACCTATTTTCCCTATAACTGAGTAATAAAAAGATTATTCCCCAACACCGTAAACAAAGAAATAACAGAAGCACTTTAAAATGGTGTATCTAACTCACTTTTTTAAGGATAATATCCCTGTTACAGTTATCTGTAGCAGGTGATCCTTTCAAATTGGGCATTAGATGCACCCTTTTCCTTATTCCAACAAATGCGCCTCTTGTAACCTCACCAATTCCCAATACATCTTCAAAAACATCTCCAGATACACCTTCAGACTCGGGAAATAGACGAAAGACTTCCAGCAAAAGAAAGGCACATGAATGGCCGTTCATTCGGAACCTCCATTTCTGGATAGCGTTTCTTTGTCCATCCAAAATAATCTCTATCGGGACAGAACAATAAACAAAAGCATAAATATCAGGCAAAATTGTCCCGATAAAAGAATTATAACATGACTATTGAAGATGAAATCCTCCAATACCTGCACTATCATCCTCTATCAAACAGGGTTGAGATAACGCTTGGGATAACCAATCCTCCCAGTGGCAGGATTGTAAAAAGACTACTGGCCGATGCCGTAACCAAAGGAATGATAGAAGTACTCTAACAATAGTAGTGCCACTATTTTATAAGCAGCACTGCAATTGTTCCTTACCCCAGCAAATGCACCTCCTGTAACCTCACCAACCCCAAATACATCTTCAAGAACACCTCCTGATACACCTTCAGATCCGGGAAATAGACGAAAGACTTCCGGGCAAAAGAGAGGCACGTGAATGGCCGTTCATTCGGAACCTCCATTTCCGGATAGCGTTTCTTCGCCTGGTCAACCGCCATCTTGTTCAGTGAAGCCACGAAGTTAGCCTGGCGTATCGGATTCCATTTCGGGGTTTCAAGAATCACCATCCCATCTTTCCGCTCAGGAATAACCAAATATTCATCCTGCACGTTACGGACGTAATAGCACACAAAAGACAAGGCCTCATAGACATTATCCCCTACATGAATACCGATAACCCGTTCTTCAACCGGTGTACCGGCAAAGCATTCCGCAATCTGTTTCATGGCATACCCATGCAACAAGGCAGCATCAGAAGCCAACAGATAAGCCGGTGCGGTACGCTCTCCTCCCTTATCGATGGCAGCAAAGACAGAAGGACTCCAACAGAGATGGATGAGCTTTCCTTTTTCTTTCTCACGAAGGGAAGCGACACATAAACGGTTATCAAAGACCAAACGGGCTTCTTTCGTTTCCGGATGGAACTGGAACACGTTCCGTACCCTGTCCGGCTTATGGATATCCATCATCAGATAGCCCTGCCAACCGGACACGTGCTTTGTCTTCAAGACGGTTTCGCTTTCCTCCACATCGAAAAGATAAGACAAGAGCTTTTCTCGCTTACAACATACGAAGAGAGAAAGCTCGTCCTGTTCTTTCATCTGCTGCATATCCAAGGAAAGAACAAAAGCCAATTGCCAAGGAGTAAGCTCGGAAAAGCCATGTAATTCAATACAAGACAACGCATCCTTCTCCGGTGAGTAAACGACATATCCCCGGCCACCTATCTCATATCTCAACATGAAATCCCCCTGTTCAGTGGGATGATAATTCTGTAAAACGGTCTGATAATTCATAAAGCAAATATATTAAGTTAGTATTCATCATAATGAGAAATCGGGACCACTCTTGCGTTTCCGTTTCTTTTTGGACGGTATGAGATCATCCTCTTGCGACTTCTTCCCGCTGCCGGTAATGTCAAGTTCCGGAATGGCCATAACTCCCCCACCCTGCATATAGAAAGCCTCACGATCCACCCGCTCACGGAACTCCCCTACCCTATCGATATGTGGCGAGAGACCGACAGCCACACCATCGAAATGCTTCTGGATATTCTGATAAGTGAGCTTACGGGAAAGATCCGCACCTTTAAAGACATGAGCATTTTCCACGTTTTCCATATAAAAGGAAATCCCGTATGCGCCTTTGCTGTTTACATGTTCCGTCACACGGATCGATTCTTCCGCCAACCTTTTCTTAAAATCCTCATAGCCTAAAGAAGCGTTCAATGCCTTAAACACATGGTCATAGAGATAATGCTTCTGTTCATCGGCGCTCATGCCCCGGCCATCAAAACGAATATTACCAAAACGATATTTCTGAGGAAGTGAAACGTCCTTCAGGTAAAAGCCTGAATCCTTGATGCCATAGACATAATAGGATTTGTCCTTCTTGGTGACCAGACGCATATACAATCCTTCTTGTTCCAGGTTCCTTCGGAAATCGGATGTACTTTCGGAAAAAGAGTAGATGCGGTCAAGCTGTTGTAACAGTTCATCCTTGAACAAGGGGTTGAAAAAACCTCCTTTTTCCAGCAATGCGAAAAGGTTGTCATAGCTTTCATCCCCCAATAGGACACGCCATTCTTCATTGGCCAATTTTATTTCTTGCAAGGGTTTATTCAAAGACCGGTATGTATCGGATTGTTCCAGGACAGCCGATACCTTATCCTTGTAATTATAACTACGCATGGCTTTCTTCAAGGCCGCATCGAAATAATAGTTACGGTATTGCGCCTCTCCCAACGTGGTTCTCTTGCCTCCTTCCCTTTCCAAAGGCAACAGACCGTACTTCTGCTCCAGTTCCCTTGAGATCTTTTCGGAACGGCTGTAATTATTTCCGGAAGGAATGCTTTTGCCTTCTTCATCAATTGTGGTCAGCAGCACATGCACATGGCTGTGTGCCTTGTCGGTATTTAGGACAACGGCATAACAGGACTTTCCGTACCCCATCCTCTCGATATATTCCCCGGCAAGAGAAAGCCACTGTTCATCGGAAAGGCTTTCTCCCGGATAGAGGCTCAGAATAAATTCCGCATAAGGTAGTTTCACCCGGTCATTCAACTGGGAGATAAGTTTCATGTAGGCTGGCATGGCGGCCAGTTCGTCACCAGTGGAGGTGTAAAGCACTTTTCCGTTTCCTTCCTTGACCTTGGAAAGCTGGTATTCAATTTTCCGGCTCATGGACAGGTGGGATGAGAAAGAAGGTTGTATCTCGGCTATCATAACAATTTCCGGTTAATGGTTTCTACATCCGAAAGGTATTGGTTAATCCGATCCAATGAATACAATATATTTTCATCGGACGGAAGCGTATTGATATGTTTGGCAAGCTGGTTGATATTGGCTCCTATTTTACGAAGTTCATATATCATTTGCACATCGGTTTTCGATATGCTTCTGCCTTTCAAGGCAGACTCTCTGATAAAGGAAGAAAGGGATTTTCCCTCTTCCTTTGAACGTTGAAGAAGCTGTTCTTTCTCGGCTTCCGTCAAGCGGATCTTTATACTTATATCTCGATTCTCTTTCATATATACAGAGTATGTGAGTGTAACGAACATTGGTCGGCAGCTCGGCTGTCGCAAGGTTTTTTGTACCCACAAAAACATACCTTGCATTAGCAAAGATATACAATAATACTCAGCTGTGAAACAAAACCAGACAAAAGTCTTGATTTCTTAATCCAGATTAACCGCTCACTTTGTTACAAAGTAACTACGCACATTGTAACAGGCGAACGGAAAGCCATTAGTTACAAAATACATAATTACTAATTATATTATTACAAAGTATGAACATACATACTTAATTATAAGATTAAGTATGTACATATTTATATTTATATTTATATATGTAATTACTTATACAATTAAGTAAAAAAGTGTATAATAAATTAATTATAAAAGTATGCAATTATTTAATTTATTATTTATATATTTGCGCACATACTTAAAAACGTACATTATGGGACAAATATTACCAGGAGTAGTCGTAGCTTTTGAGAATCCCAAGGGCGGGGTAGGGAAGTCTACGCTGACAGCTTTGTTTGCAGGTTATATTCATTCGCAGTCAAACGAAGAGGGGGGCTTATCCATTGCCGTGGTGGATATCGACGACATGCAGAACACTATCGGAAAATTACGTGAGGACGAAGCCGAGGACGGAATCATGAAAAAGGAAGAAGAATATGAGGTTATCAATATCTCTTCCTCAGAGTTCATCAACCAACTGGATTTCCTTCAGGACAATTACGACATTATACTTGTCGATTTTCCGGGTAACCTGAAACAAAACGGTGTAGTTGAAACGCTGCACTTCGTTGACGTGATCATCATTCCCTTCGAACCGAACCAGACCGATTTAAGACCTACATTGACCTTTTACTATAACATCTATGAAGGGATTATCGAAAGCCGTCGAAAGATTGGTAAAAAGACTACCGTGCGTGGTGTTATGAACCGTGTTCTTCCGAATGTGCTGGAGTTCAAAGAAATTTTGAAAAATAAAAAAACCTTGCCTTTCGAGTTGATGCAAAACTACATCAAGGATTCAAGGGTTGACTATCAACGCAATTTAAGTACGCTGAGTAAAGCGTACCATCATCCCTGTGATGCTTTCTGTGAAGAGGTATTGGAATTAATCTGTAACCATATAGGAGAATAAAGCTATGGCAACCAACAAAGAAAGGACATCATCAGCCGCCATGAGAAAACTCTTGCTGCAAAGCGCCAGTAAGAAAGAGCAGGAAATCCAGCAGATCGGAAGTGTTGCGGAAAGCACTATCCCCCAACCTGCGATTGAGCACCCCATCCATGAAGAGGTGAAAGAATCGGCTCCAGTCAAAGAAACCGTCCAAGAACCTCAGCCGGAACAAATGGAAAAGCCGGAATCCAAACCTTCCGTGCAGTCTTCTCCAAAAACAGAAGAAAGCAAAGTCTGCGGAAAAAAATTCTCGGAATATCTGGAAGAGCGAAAATTAAAGAACACCGAAGTAATCCGGATATCCAGCGAAACCCACAGAAAGCTGAAGCAGATTGCTATGGCCACTGGATTAGGAATGCACAACATCGCAAACAACATTCTTGAAGACATATTGACCAGCCATAACAAGGAGATTCAAGCGATACTGAAGAAGTATATGAGCATCTGATTCTACTTTCGGAAAAATATATACGCCTGTTCGACTGCATCCGTCGGGCAGGCGTTATTTTTGCACACCGTTTTAGTGAAGGCCGGCATTGAACCGGGACACTTTTACACAACTGCGGAAAAATCCCTTTGCCTATTATCCTGGACAATATGTTAAAGAATTCAAACCTCTACTTGTTTCCACCTCAAAATTTTTTCCGAAAGTAAGAATACGGTAACAAAATCATTTCTTCGTTTTATTTAGGTTTTTAGGGATTTAAGTATTTGTGGGACACTTTTACACAACTAATAAGGGAGGTTTTCCGTATAATCAACTATATTATTGCAAGTTAGCACTTACTGGCATCTTCTCGTAACCGGGACACTTCTGCACAACTAACCGACTATTCGGGACACTTCTGCACAACTGAACAGGAAAGTCGGGATACTTTTACACAACTAGAATCTGCATTCGGGACACTTTTACACAACTAAATCAGGAATCCGGGACACTTCTGCACAACTAAACCGGCCATTCGGGACACTTTTACACAACTGGGGGATCGGAAACAGCCGTAGTCGGGACACTTTTACACAACTAAATCAAGAAACAGCACGAAAAAAATGCTTTGGAATCTTCATTTATAGGGAGTTAGATTCACTATCTCCGTAAAAAAACGTATCTTTGCATCAGTAAACAACAAGTGTCCGCCTATGAAGGAAAGTAATACACAAAAAGAGTTGAGCAGAGTCCCCAGGACTCTCAGCGAGTCTTCCAACACGAAAGTATTGGAAGTTCTATTTGATGCAGGCGGCACTGTCATGTCTGACATTATCATTTACGTGGCATCTTCACAAATGAAAGATCTGTTCGGCGACTGCTGGTTCTCCATCAACGATTTTTGTGAGGTCATGGGGTATGAACGAACCAAGTTGCAACGAAAACTGACCGAGAAGCAGCTTGATTTCCTGTTCAGCAACCAACGTCCGGTATATATCACCGAACAGAACGGCCAAAAGATAGAGCATCCGATAGAGAACACCTTTGAAGCGGCGTTATACCGTTTAGGGACATCCAACCTCAGTGTAGCATACGCCATGAACGGCAAGACGCAATATAAGTTCATTCAAATACTGGACCGCTTTGAGATAAAGGATAACTTCGGCACGAAAAAGCGCACCAAGCGGAATTACAACGTGCATCTGAGCAAAGATCTGATGAATACTTTGCTTACCGAATACAATCTGCTGGAACTGAAAGACTACCGTAACCTGCCCAACCGCAAAGGCTACCGCAAGTTTTATCTGAACCTGGCGAAAATGATTTACCTGATCAAGTATAAGATTGACCAAGGACAAGCACCTTATTTCACCGTTACGGTTGACCAACTTGCCAAGGAATTTGATGTAACGGTAAAGGACAACCATGACCGGAAGAAGAAGGTGACCAGCATCTTAAACGGTATCAACAAAAAGCTGGAGAGAACCAAATTCCAATACCAGTACATCAAAGGAAAAGGGGAGAAGTGGCCCTACACCGTACAGTTTTTCTTTGACCAGGAAACATTGGAATATTTCGACGAAAAGATAAAGGCGATACTGACCTCGCAATATCACGATGCGCTTAAATCATGCTTCTTGTTAAACAAGAAAGGCATTCCCGTGAGCAGACATTATCAATATAAGGATTTCTTTAAATTGGGAACCGGCGAATATTATCATGAATTTACCGCATGGCTTTATTCTGAAGAGGACAAGGAGATTAAGGAGAACATCTACCGGGATATCTATATAAAGGTAGTAGGCATTCGTCCAGAAGACCTTGCCGTCAACTTAAATCCCTAAAAGTTGGAACAAAAACCATAAAATAGTATCTTTGCAGCGGATTGTCAGAAAATTGGCAGCCCGCTTTTTACATACGTCCGTCTGTCTAACAAAAGAGTGGCATCTATCGTTAAGGAATTAACAACAACAGGCGCATGCCTGTACCAGTATGAAACTGGTACGGGGCGTGCCTTTGTTGTTGGAACGCCACGTCCATGTTAGAGGGTACGTTTCCGTACCCTTATATAAACATAAAACAAATTCAGGGTCAGTAGAAATTTCGTGGGGATTATTTTTTATACTCGTAAAGTATTGCTTACTTCGCATTATGAAAAACGATTATTTGAACATGCTAGCCAGCCTCGTGTTGCCGGCTCAGATATTAGATTACTTTCTTATCTCTGGAGTTGAACAAACCTCTCAAGAGATTCATATTAGTCTGGATGAAAAGATGAATTCCAAGTTAAGCAATGACGAACATTTTGAATCCAAAGGTTTTATGGAAGCTGTTAATGTGACAGACTTTCCCATACGGGACCATAAGGTAATCCTCAAGATCAGACGTCGTCGTTGGACGGACTTGCGCACAGGTAAAAGTTTCAGTATTCCCATCGACCTCGATGTTGTAGCCAAGGGAACCAGATACTCCAAAGAATTTGGGGCTTTTTTAAAAGAAACGTATGGAGACATCCCCAGTGACCTGCCGTACGCTTGAGGAATTCTATCATATAGATGGTCATACATTTGAAAAACAGTACAAGGAGGTTCTCAGCGGATATCGTAATTGGGAACAGTTATCCCATGCCGGTGAATGGATGCTGTTTCCGGAAAATATGGGACCGTATCTGGCGATTGACGAGACCTCACTCTCCAACGGTGAACTTTACACCTTTGTAACCAACCGTGATGCCTGTACGAGAGAGTGCTCCCTGGTAGCTGTCGTGGCAGGAACTAAATCAGAGGATGTAATAGCTGTGCTGCAACGAATTGACGAGGAAAGCCGTTATGCCGTTAAAGAAGTGACACTTGACCTTTCAGACTCCATGCGCAAGATTGTACGGACTGCATTTCCTGAAGCCAGCCGTGTGATAGACCGTTTTCACATTCAGAGATTAGCTTGTGATGCTGTGCAGGAATTACGCATCAAACACCGTTGGGATGCCATACAGCAGGCCAATGAGGAAATGGAAGAAGCTAAGCGGAAGAACGAAGATTATGTCCCATACCGATATTCCAATGGCGATACCCGTAGGGAATTACTTATACGCTCCCGGTATCTGCTTTTCAAGTCAGCTGATAAATGGACAGAAAAACAGAAGCAAAGGGCAGCAATCCTATTTGAGGAATACCCTGACATCAAAAAGGCATACGGTTTGTGCCATTCCCTGCGGATGATTTTCTCTAAGAACACCATAAAGGACGCTGCACGTCTGGCTATGGCACGATGGTATAATAAAGTAGAAGAAGCAGGGATGCATTCTTTTAATGTCATTGCTGCTACTTTCTATGAGCACTATGATGAAATACTGAATTTCTACAACCATCGTTCTTCAAATGCGATGGCAGAATCGTTCAATGCAAAAATTAAACTGTTCAGAGCAAATCTAAGAGGAGTAGCTGATAAGAAGTTCTTTTTATTCCGCATTGCGAAGCTATATGCGTATCCCCACTAAATTTCTACTGACCCCAAATTCAATGGTTCAAACAATTGCCACCCTGATAGATGAGACGCTCATGGTAATGGGCGCCCATCTTCACGTGCGGATGACAGACGAAGAAAAGGCGTATCTTGATGCTCATTTCGAGCTTATCCATATCAAAAAGGGAGAACACCTCGTCACCAGGGGCGAGGAAGTATGCTACCTCTATTATCTGGAATCCGGCATCGTCCGGTTATGGTTTCCGGACAAAGAGAATAGAGAGATTTCAGCACGGTTTATCCAAGCCAAAGAGTTCATCAATTTTTTCCTTTCACATGAAGAACACCATGCCCACTACAATATCAAGGCATTGGAGCCATGCAAGATCTGGAGATTGCCCAAAAAAGATCTTCATCAGCTATATGAGTTATCCATCAATTTCAACAAGCTGGCCAGAATACATTTGGTAAGATCCATCAACCGCAAAATAATAAGGGAAGAGGAGTTTTACACACTGGATGCCGAAGCGCGTTACAAAGCGCTTTTGGCCAATGAAAAATGGCTGTTACGTTCAATACCCTTAAAAGACATAGCAAGTTATATCGGCATCACGCCACAAGCATTGAGCAACATCCGAAAGCGCATATAAACCAAACCCTATAAGCCGGGCAGGACAGTTTTACACAACTAATCCTATCCGGCTTTTTTCTGTAGAATTATTCCACACCTGCCGGTTTACGGCACATGTATTTTTTAATGCACATTAAATAAACACGAAAGGCCCTTTAAAAGCCCTTCATAAAATTTGTCCTCCCGTATATAATCTATATGTTTGGAGCGAAAACAACGCGATAAGCACCTTGATTCGGTTCTGCCGACAGGAATCCGCGTAAATTGGAAACACCGTATGAGACAAATAGAAAAATATATAACATTAATAACCTAAAGAGTAATTCCCATGGAACACATCAGACTGACTGCTATCAGCCTTAGCCTGCTGTTATGCACCGTAAGCGCTTTTGCGCAACGCCATTATGAGAACATCCCGGCACTTGAATTGAACTACGGCACTAACCTGTTCGGCAATGCAGGCAACTATTACAACCTGTCCTTTTCCAGATACATCAACCGGACAAGCTATTGGAAAGCCGGGTTTAGCTATTTTGAGAAACCTTACGAATATACAGCCAACCTACCGCAAGTCTCTACCTTGAACCCGGAAGAAACGATTCCCGAAACGATACATGACAAGGGTAAGGACTTTTTTGTGGACGGCGGTTATTACAGAACCCTGGCCTGCAACCTGAAATCCGTTTACTGGGGCATCGGCCTGGGAGGATTCATCGGTACAGAATACGTCCGCCACCCCGATAAGGAATACAACTTCATCATCGGCCCGAAACTGGAAACGGAACTGGAAGTATTCATCCTGCCCCGAACGGCATTGCTTGCCCGCATACAACAACATTGGAATCCCCTATCCATTGACAAGTGGAACACTGTCTGGAACGTAGGAATAAAGATACTGCTCTACTAACCGACAAATCATATCACCATGCTTATTATCATATTGTTAGCCGATACAAATGTATCCGGCCTGATCTCCTTATACCGTGAAATAGGCGCCATGCTGATAGGGGTAGGCTTTCTATGTGCCGGACTAGCGGTACTTAAAAAGCTGATAAGCAACCACGAGCGCACCAAAGAGGCCATCATCACCTATATCACGGCATTGGTCACTTGGCTCATTATCTGGCAACTCTTATGAACGTAGTGGATTTGATACTGGTTGCCATACTCGCCTGTGTCACGCTTCACTTTTACTTTCGGAAAAAGAAGAAAGCACTTTCTTCCGGAAAGGAGAAAGAGAAGCCGATAAGGGAGGCGGTGCGCAAGGAAGGGCAGGAGAGAGCCTGTCCGGTCATCTGCGTGGTATTTCAGCCTGAGCTGGAAGAAGAGGAATTGGCTGCCGAGATAGCCGATATGTACCTGCATGGAAGAGCCTACTACTACTCAGGCAAACCACTGCCGGAACAGCCGAAAGAAGAGCCCATATCCATCAAGTATAAGGATGTGCAATGGGAGAGACTGAAAACGATTCATGTTTAATTAAAAAATAGGAACAAAATGAAAGCAATCGAAAATGTAAGAGAAAAAGCGAACCAAGTCATTAACCGCTATGGAAAGGTTATCTTCACCTTTCTCATATTCTTCACGCTGTTGGGAACGGCACAAGTGGCGGAGGCACAAAGCGGCCTGAAGATTAACAGCCTATCCGAAGTGACAGACAAAGCCAAAGAGGGTGCGGACACCATTCTGGACGTAGCCAAATACATTTTGGCGGCGGTACTCGGCATCGCTCTGGTCTTTGTCATCTATTCGCTTGCCACGAACAATCCCCATGCCAAGGAATACCTGCTCGGCTGGATCATCGCCGTGGTAGTCATCATGGTAGCCTTCCTGATTATCTAAAAACGAAGAGCCATGAGAACCATGCGTAAAATCAACAAGCCGATCAAGTTCTTCGGTCTGTCATCGGGACAGTTCGCCATCTTCATGCTGCTGACGGCCATCATCATCATCGTGAGCATATTCAAGCAGCTGCACCCGATACTCATCATCGGAATCATTTCCGCCATTCTGTTTCTATCCGGTCTGCTGTTCCAAACCTTGAAAAAGGAACACAAGGCCGGTAACCCGGACTACCTGACCGGCCTCCGGATCAAGAACGCCACCCCCCGGCAGATAACGGACAAACGGCAGATTTTCAAATTCATCCTAAAACAGCAACCATGATAGGAATCATCATACTCATATCCCTGCTAATCTGTGCGCTGTGCCTGCTGATTGCTCTGCTGTATATCCGGCAGACAGAGATAGAGGTGAAGGACAAATCCGTGGATCTGGAAAGTGTCTTGCCTATCCAGACCATCACGGAGAACGCCGTCATCAACGGGAACGGTGACATCACCGTCGGCTACCGGCTGCTTCTGCCCGAAGTGTTCACCTTGTCGGAAAGCGAGGCGCAATACATCCATGAGCGGTTGGAGGCTCTTTTGAAGCTGCTTCCGGCAGGCACGGTCATCCATCAGCAGAATTTCTACTATACGGGGCGATACCATCATGCAGAATACTCTTCCAATGCCCTGATAGCGGAGAACAACCGTCATTTCAACGGCAAGGAGATACTGAACAGTTACACCAACCTGTATGTGACGTTCACGAACGGCAGCCGAAACGGTAAGATACGCAAAAGCGCATCGGGCACCTCGCTGATGCGAAAGCTGCACTACCCGTTCAAGCAACCTTATAAGGAATATCAGCAACGGCTGACAGAAATGGAAGCCTTTCTGATGAACTTTGAGAACGGTTTGTCGTCCATCCAGCAGTTTGAGATACGCAAGATGGATGATACGGAACTGAACAACGCCATCTACGACTACGTCAACCTCTCTTACGAGACACCGGAAAACGATGCCACGCAGAAGAGCGTCAACCCTATGGCTGTCAGTGAAAGCGGAAGCATGAAAATAGGGCAGCAGCACGTTTCCATCCTTTCGCTGACCAACGAAGGCGAGCATCTTCAGGAACTGGCCGTGCCGCACACCGGCAAGTCGAAGGCATACGGGGGAAACATAGAGATACCGGACAGCATACGGAGCAAATGCTCGATGCTGTACCCCGTAGGACTTGGCCTGCCGTTCAACCACATCGTAAACATCGTGATAGAGATAACCGATCCAGATGCCACCGTAACGGCCATCGGTGCGGAGAAAGACGCGCTGAACTACATCACCAACTTCTACCCTCCGGCGGCAGAGAAGCAACGCGAGCAGGCAGCCTTCTGCGATGAGATTACCCAGTTCGACTACCAGACCGCCTATACCGCCTTCAATGTCGTGCTGAACGATACAGACCGCACCTCGCTCATGCGGAAAACCGCACTGGTACAGCAAGGCTTCAGCTTTATGAACCAAAGTTCGTGCTATGTGGAGAACGCCGAGCTGTGCAACCTGTTCTTCTGCAACATACCCGGCAATGCCAGGGCCAATTACCGGGGCTTCGTCAACACGACCAAGCAGGCCATCTGCTATCTGCAAAAAGAGGGGATGTACCTTTCGGACGAGAAAGGGCATATCTACCATGACCGTTTCGGTACTCCCGCCAAGATAAACCTCTGGGATTATCCGGCGCTGAACAACAAGAACCGCATCGTTATCGGCCCGTCCGGTTCCGGTAAATCTTTCTGGCTGAACAATTACATCCTGCAAAGCTATGAGCTGGGCCGGGATGTGATGATCATTGACATCGGCGGCTCTTACCGCTCGATGATAGCCTTGAACCGGGGCAAATACTTCGACTCTACCGAGCAGAAGAAATTTGCGTTCAACCCCTTCTTGTGTGACCGTGACAAGAACGGCAAATACCTGTACATCGACACCACGGATGCCGAGTCTGCCGATGACCAGATAAAGACCATCGTCGCCATTATCAGCTACATTTGGAAGGTACGTGAACCCATGCTGCCTGCCGAAAACGCCATTCTCAGGAAATCCGTCATCGGATTTTACGACTATGTGAACAATTCTTCAATAGGAGAGAAGCATGAGCGTATCTTCCCGACGCTGATAACTTACCGGGCTTATCTGAAGGAAGTGTTCAGCAAACGGATGACCGAGTTTGAGAAACAGAAATTCGAGATAGAGGAGCTGTTGCTTTTACTGGAACCCTATACGGACGGAGAGCTGTCATTCCTGCTGAACGCTACCGAGAACGTGGATATCGTGCATGACCGGCTGATAGCCTTCGATATGGAAGATGCCTCTAAGAAAGAGTACTTTCCACTCGTTGCCATCATCACCCTGCAAATGATCGTGGATAAAATCAAGAAACGCCAGGGGTTTGCCAAAGAGCTAATCATCGACGAAGCACTCGACTTCCTGCAAGACGAGAAATTCGGAGACTTCATCGCCTACCTGTACCGAACCTTCCGTAAAAAGGAGGGAAGCATCACGCTGGCCGCACAGAACATCCTGTTTTTGAAAAACATGCCGTCCAGTATCAAGGACTCCATCATCATCAACTGCGCGACCAAGATTATCCTCGACCATTCAGAACACCGGCAGAACCTGCCGGAAGTGAAAGCCGTGCTTTCCATCACGGACGAAGAGGCCTATATGATCGAGTCGTTGCAGCGCACGGAACGCTGGAGAGAGTTTTTCATCAAGATGTCGAACGATGCCTTCATCTTCCGCAACGAGGTGTCCGACTTCGCCGCCGTAGCCTTCGATTCGCGCCAGGCGACAGTAGTACGACTGAAGCAGTTGTTCAACGAAAGCGGCTCGACCTATACGGCCATCAACCGCTATCTGGAGGAAAGGAGGAAAAAGTATGGATGACGCCACCCAAGGGCTGACCGCCCTTCTAGGCTGGTCAACCGACTTCAACGGCAGCGCATACAATCTTGCCGGAAGCATTGCCGCCGCACTTTTGGGCGTTGCGCTCATTTTCGTGGTATGGGCACTCGCCACGAAAAAGGAAAATGCCAAGAGCTATCTGACAGCCTGGCTGGTATGTGTCATATTCACCCTATTATTCATCACCAACAAATAACCGTCATGAAAAGAATCATTCTCATACTCGGACTTGCCGCCTCGATAGGGCTGATGGGAACCGGCAGTGTTCATGCCCAGTTCGTCGTGCATGATCCCGGCCACACCCTGCTGAACTCAACGGAATGGATCGCCAATGTCAAGAAATGGGTTACACAAATCAATGAAATGATCGATGCCCAGGAACTGCGGCTCGGCCTGCAAAAGATCGACCAGTTGAAGGAACTCAAATCATTGAAAGAGCTTGCCGACCTGCTGGACGACGTAGCCTGCCTGAGCAGCGACTACAGCTTTTACCTGAACGTAGGATCGAATTACCACTGCCTGAAATTTCTCAACTTTCAGCGTGTGACCGTCAATCTGAGCCTGAGTACCGACCTGCTGTTCAAGGTGGCCACCGTGACCAGTTACTTCTCGATGAACTCGGAAGGGCGCATGTCCTTTATCGAGCAGGTGAAGGAATCGGTGGAAAAAGCCGCCGAAGAGATGCGTGAGTTTAACGAATCCGTGCGTTCCACGGTCATTTACAAATCCATGAAGGGGCATAACCGGAAGACCTATTACCAGGGACGGTTGGCCGCTTTCACACGACACACCAATTAAAGCGTTATGAATCAAGATAATTTTCTCTGGGGACTTCAGATCACGGACGGTCTGACGATGGAACTCGTTTCGCAAATGACAGTCATCGCCTTCGGTGTTGGTGTCATCTGCTTTATCTGCAACCTAGCATACAACTATCTCTATCACGGAGCCAGCCAGCTGTTAAGCCCGAATGAGGACAAATTTCCCGACATGATGGAAATCGCCCGTTGCCTGGTACTGTTCTTCTGCCTAAGCATATACACCCCCATCGCCCAAACCATCGTAGGCACGATGGAAGTAATCAACGAAGCCACCTCGCTGACCTCCGAGCGTGCGCAGGAATTTGCCCAGTTCATGGCACAATCAGCCATCGAACAAGGAGAGATGATTGCCGAATACGACAAACACAGCCTCCAGTCGGAGGTAGCAGCCGGAGAAGACAGCACCGGCGCCATGCAGCACGAACTGGATAAAAAGATGGAAGAGGACGAAATGACCGGTGTACGCTCCAGCGTGGAGAAGATTGTGCAGCTGCTCAACCCCGCCAACCTCGCCACCCTTGTGCTTCATGGCATTTCCGCCCTATTGGTAGGAATCATACAAGTAGTCATCTTGGGTATCGGCGTGGTCATTGTCAAGCTACTGGTCATTCTCGGCCCGTTTGTCTTTGCCGTAAGCATGTTGCCGGTCTTTCAGAAACAGTTGAGTATCTGGTTCGGTACGCTCTGCTCCGCCTGTATGGTATTCACCGTCATCAATATTCTGAACCAAATCATATGGCAGACCTTCAAGGCCATCTATACGGAAAGTGCCGACATGGTGGACGCAGCTACGCAGCAGATACAATATTTAGGAATGGATCTCGCCCTGATTGGTGCTTATTGCAGCTGTTTCTGGCTATCCTCCAAAATCGTAGGACACAGCGATGCCGGGAAAATCATTTCGAAAACCGTGTCAATCGTCACCACGGCGGCCACCATCGCCCTGATGGGAGGCGCAGCGGCAGGCGGCAAGCTGACCAACGTAGGCGGTGCCGCCTCTATCGGGGCAAGTTTCATAAACGACAACAATAAAAAATAGAACTATGAATCTGATGAAATTCAAAGGAGCAGATGATGCGGTCAAGCTGACTATCCGGCTTTCAGCCGGGTACTGCATCATTCTGACTATCGCTTTTGCCAGCAGTATCATCTTCCTTATCAACAAAATAGAAAAAGCATACGGCCAGGCTCTCGTCATCGACAGGCAGGGAGAAGTCTATGAGGCAAGCAGCCTGTCTGCCAGCGATATGCGGCAATACGAATACATGAACCATGTAAAGACCTTCGTAACCCACTGGTATGCCTTTGACGAGAGCAGCTACGAGAAGAACATTTCGCTTGCGCTCAACCTCATAGGCAACAAGGGGAAGGAGCTGTTGAACGAGTACAACGATGTGAATATGCTGAACTCACTCATACAAAAGAATATCCGTTACGGGGTACGCATCAAGGATGTAGAGATTAACACACAAACGATACCCGTTTCCGGAAAGATAATCTTCACGCAGACCGGGTACCGGGCACGGGGAAGCATCTCACGTAATATCGAAGCGGAGTTCACCATCTATGATATGCTGTCCCGCAGCGAGGAAAATGCGCACGGAGCCAAGATAGAAGATTGGATTGTCCGCTATTCCGAACCCGTGGAAAGCAACGGCACCAACACATCGCAGGCAGCTTCTCCGGGCAAGAATGAAAACCAGTCAGAAACCTCTAAACCAACCGACCATGGAACCGAATAAACTTATCAAAGACAAGAACAAGCTGTTGATGGCCATCCCGGTAATCCTGGGCATCCTCTTCCTTTATGTATTCTTCATCCGTGAGGACGGGAACGTGCCGTCAGGGAGTGACAGACAGGCCGCCTCGCAAGCCTTTTTGGAACCACAGTCGGAAATGGCCGACAAGGTGAACGACAAGATGGAAGCCTATAAGCAGGACAAACTGGAAGAGCAGGAGAAGGCACGCATCCTGAAAGAGTCTCAGGTCAAAGGATCTGATTTTTACTTCGAGCTGCAAAACCAGCAGGAGCGGTATGACCGTGCCACACTGGAGCGCATCCGCCGTATGCAGAACGATCCGTACAGCGAAGTCATGGCAGAATACGGAGGTGGCCGGAACGGACGCTTCTCTCATCAGCTGGAAAGCCAACTGGACGGACTGGAGGACGAGCAGGCGCTCAACGAGATTATCCGGGAAGCCAAGAAGAACTCACGCATCCGCAAGGAACTGGAAGAATCCGACAAATACCGCAAGCGCATGTATGAACGGATTGTCAATTATGACCAAGAGGGAAAAACGGAGAAAGCCGCTGCCAACCCTTCCGGCCATCCATCCGCCGACAGCCTGATGCAAAAAGGCCCGATCTACCATGCCGAAAACGGCAAGCGGGTACGCCGCCAACCGACCTCCGCACCGGGAAACAGCAACCTCTTCAGGGCTTGCATCCACGGCGACCAGACCGTAGTCACGGGCAGTACGGTACGGATGCGGTTGCTTCAGGACGTAACCCTATCCGGCATGAAGATACCGGCCAACACGCTGTTTTACGGTATCGCCACTTTGGGAGCCAACCGCCTCGATGTGGTAGTCAGCAACCTGAAGGTAGGAGACAACCTCAATCCCGTATCGGTGGTTGTCTTCGACAATGATGCCATGGAAGGTTTGAACCTGCCCAATAACCTGAAAGCCAGTGCAGCCAAGCGTATGGAACAAGGTCTTGTACAGAACATTGACATGCCGCTCTCTTCCATCGGCACGATGGCCAGCGAAGTGACCAGCGTAGTCAACGCCACCACCCAGGTAGCCAAGCAAATCTTGAACATGAGCCTCTCACAAGTGAAGGTACATCTCAAGTCCAACTACGAAATGTATATCCAAGAAGAGAGTCAGGAATCGAAGTTGCGTAGGCAAGCCGTGCAAGCGGAGTTACAGAAGCTCTATGAGCAAATGGAACAAGAGAAAACGAACAAGAAAAATCATCCCCTTCAAACATTGATAGACAAATTATGATAGACATTCTCAATTACCTGCTTGCGCTGTCAGCGGTCTTTTTCGGCTATCGGATCTACGTATCACGCCGGAACGGACGAGCCTTTAAAGAAATCCGTCCGCTGACCGTTTCTTTCGGCATTACCCTGCTTCTTCTATGGGGCATTACCGTATTCACCGCCTTTTTTTCAAGAACCGTTTAACATATCGACAACATGAAGAAATATATTTATCTACTGTTTTACTGCTTTGTGTGCAGTCTGCCGCTCTTCGCTCAGGAAAACGGCACTCCCCGGAAACAAGCCATCAGCCAAAAAGACATCTTTATCTCTTTCGACTGTGTGAAACACCTGGTATTTCCTGTGCAAGTATCTGATATCGCCATCGGCGAACAGGAGCTTGTCATGGCCAGCCGGGTAGAAGAGGCGCCCCATATCGTCAGGCTCTCGGCGCAAGCGGAAGGATTCACCGAAGAGACCAACCTGACCGTAGTCTGCATCGACGGAAGCGTTTACACCTATCACATCCGCTACCTTCCCGAAGGCGGCACGGATTCGTACCCGAACATTTACGAGGACAACGGGAAATGGCAGCACCATGACTATCAGGCAGAAGTCAGCGACCTCCATCTGGCCGAGTTCTTCTTTCCGGAGGACATCGCTTACGGAACGCCCGGCAACGAGGTGTCCTTCACTCTGGCCGCCTACAACAACCAGTTGAAAGTATCAACCGCCAAAGATGCCGTGGCATATTCCAACCTGTTTGTGGTGGATAAGGCCATGAACACTTACCACATCACCATCAAACGGGGCAATACCTCCGTATTCACCTACAATTTTGATGACCAGCGCAAATATACCGCCCATGTGGATGTGAACAGCGAGGAAATGGAAAGATGCATCCAAGAGCTGCGCACCAAGAAGCGCAACATCTACAGCCTGGGGGTCATCGAGAACAAGTTTGAGTTGTCAATGGCCAATCTGTATGTGCATGAGGACTTCATGTTTTTCATCTTTGACCTGAAAAACAAATCATACATCGACTACGACATCGAGTTTGTCAAATGTTTCCAGCGTGACCAAAAGAAGAGCAAGAACGCCATCCAGCAAGAAACGACCATCGAACCTATCTATCAGAAAGATTTTGATACGAAAATCAAGGGCAAGAGCCGGAACCGGCTGATACTTGGTTTCGACAAATTCACGATACCCGATGATAAGGTATTCGAGATCGAGATTTACGAGCGAAACGGCGGGCGGCACATCAAGCTGGCCGTGTTGAACGAATACATCCTTTCCGCAGAACCCTTATACAAGCCACAGCCATGAAACTGAGAGAAGCATTAGACACCTATATGTTCGACAACGTGGGACAGTTCGGCGGCATCGCCGAATCACTGGGCTATCAGACCGAATACCGGGACGGATATTTCCGGTTCCGCAAAGACGGGGAAGAGCTGAGCATGAGCGTAAGCGAAATCAGGGAAAAAGCCGGAGCAAAGTACGATGAAAGCCTTCGTGACCAATCAAAAGAACGTGTATCCGCCCTTTTTGACAAGGAACGTGCCAATGATCCTAAATATGTCGCCGAGCTGGAGAAGGATGGCATCAGCATCAAGCGGTGGGAGAACCTGAAGGGACATGACAAGGACGGCTTTACCGTCATCGACCATCGCCTGAAGGTATGCTACACCGGACAGTCGCTCTATGAATACGCCTACAAGCAAGGGAACATCCTCGACGGGAAAGGCACCAAGCTGGAAAAGGGTGTCATGTCTGATTTGATGGAGATACACGGCAAACCGGGGAAGCTCCGTTTCAACGATGACGGAATCTCCGTATTCTACCGCAAAGAGGCGTTGGTTATCCCGGACAAGGTGCTGGGAAAGAAGTTGGGCAAGAAAGAGAAAGAACAGCTGCTTGCCGGTGACATCGTACCCATCACCGTAAATAAGAAGGACATCCTGCTGCAAGTTGACCGGGATCTGAACTCCGTCATCCTGCGCACCAACCAGGAAATCAAGATTCCCGACATCATCGGGCAGACCAGCGAATATGGCGGCTACAAGTTAACCAAAGCCGACAAATACCTGCTCGCCAACGGCCATGCACTGGAGAACAAGCTGCTGCACAGTCCGGAAGGCTACTTCATTGCCGACATCCAACTGACGGATGACAGGAAAGGAGTCATGATACAGAACATACAGAGTATCACTCCCGGCAAGGCACAAGAGCTGATCAAGGCCATGACCCCCAAACTGGAAGCCCATGCGGCCAACATAGAAGCTGCAAAAGAGCAAAAACACGAAGAGGGGCGCAATATGGAAGCCGAGTTTAAGGAAGCGGTGGGCAAACATGACTTTGAAAAAATCGGGAAGCTCAAAGAGGAAGGATATAAACCCAGTGAAGAGTTTATCAAAGGAATCGGTAAGGAACACGGTCTGGATGAAAGGCAAACCCATGAAGTCATCCAGCTGTTCGGCACCAAGCCGGAAGAACAGGGCGAACATGAAAGGCAGGCCGCACGTCTGTTGGATGCCGCACAGACCGACAACTTTCATGTCATCCAAGAGATACAGAAAGAAGGGTACCGGCTCACTCAAGAAGACCTTACCCGGATGCGTGAAACGGGTGTGCAAGCCAACACACTGATAGCCGTACAAAAGATTTTCGGGATGGAAGGCAGCACAAAGACACTGGGAGATGTCAAACTGGCCAGCACACCCAAACCCGACAACAGCAAGGAAATGGCCCGTCCGATAGCCAGCACCATCAACCGGGCTTTCAATGACTTATAACCTAAAAAATCAGGAATTATGGATTACGATGAATTAGTACAGAAAAACATTGCAGGAGAAATCAGTGACTTAGAGTTTCTACTTGCACAGGAAGAGCTTGCACAAGCCTATCAAGAAGAGATGGCTGCCAAGCAGCAAGAGACAAACAACCAAACGGCCAGAGAATGGCTGCTTGATTACGAGAACAGAAATCTATACCAATAAATCATGGATACAGCAAGTGATAAAGCATTACAGCGTTTCGCCGAACTGATGATCGAAAAGATAAAGCAGGTGGAAGACAACTGGCAAAAGCCTTGGTTCGGGATAAAGGGTGGGGGACTTCCGCAAAATATCGAGGGAAGAACCTACAACGGAGTAAATTCCTTCATGTTGTTTCTACTTTCGGAAAAAGAGCAGTACAGCCTGCCGGTCTATATGACCTTCATGCAAGCCAAAGACAACGGCCTTAACATACTGAAAGGAGAAAAGTCATTCCCAGTCATTTACTGGAATTTCTCAGTAAGAGACAAGAACGGAAAGAAAATACCTTTCGACGTATATAAGAACCTGGATAAAAACGAGCAGCAGGAATATAAGGTCACGCCGTTTCTGAAGACATACAATGTGTTCAACGTACAGCAGACCAATCTTCAGGAAACGAAACCGGAGAAATGGGAAGCATTGAAGGAGCAATTCAAGATACCGGCCATCAAGGACGAGCAAGGGATGCTCACCGTGCCTCTGATTGATGCGATGGTACGGGAACAGCAATGGATCTGCCCCATTTATTCCAAGGAAGGAAATAGTGCTTACCATGCAAGGGGAGAAGATAACCATATCGTCGTACCCCTGAAGGGGCAGTTTAAGGACGGAGAGAATTTCTACTCCACACTACTGCATGAGATGGCGCACTCGACTGGAGAACCTGAGCATCTGAACCGGGAAAAAGGCGTGATTTTCGGAGACAAGCAATATGCCAAAGAGGAACTGGTTGCCGAACTCACCTCCGCTACCGTCGGGCAAAGCCTGGGAATATCCACCCATATCCGGGAAGAAAATGCCATGTATCTAAAAAACTGGCTGGGAGCCTTGAAAGAAGATCCCAAATTCATCTACAACATCCTTGCCGATGTAGGAAAAGCCAGCAATATGATTCAGGAACATACCGCACGGATGGAACAGTACCTCACACCGGAGGAACGGTTCACGCAGGCCGTCCTGCAAGACAACCGTCCGGTATTGGAGCAGATGAAAAACGAAGGTTTTACCCCTTCATCACGGTTATTGGAAAGTGTTGCGGCAAACCATCCTACAGCCGACAACCTTGAAACGCTACACAGCACTTTCGGCATTTCGCTGCCTTCCATGGAAGCGGAGCCAGCCATGAAAAATATGAATGAGCCACAGCTCGGATTATAAACTTTTAAAAACCATCATTATGTTTACAGGACAAATTATCGGTTATGTCGGTGCGGATGCCCGGCAGAACAAGAACGGAAAAGGATTCAACTTCCATGTATCCACCAAGTACAAGAACGTGAACAACGAGGAACAGACCCTATGGGTATGCTGTTTCGTGAATTACGAGAGTAAAGTCTTTGAGTATCTGAAAAAAGGGACACAGGTATATGTCTGCGGCGATGTGTATGCCGATGTATTCCAGAAGGATGACGGTAGCCACATCCCATCCGTCAGCCTGACCGTCTCACGCATTGAGTTACTGGGAAAGGCAGAGAAAAAAGAGAGCGGTGACGGAACGGCATCCGGACAACCCCAATAACAGCAACGGCCATGGAAAGAGAGAAGAAAGACCTGTCATTCATCCTGATCCTGCTATCCACGCTCATCGGGACAGCCGTACTGTTTCAGTGGGCTATCGTTACGGGATTATACGCTCCACTACGTAATCCGGCCATGTGGGAAAGGCTGATGGAGAAGGATATCCTATTCCGGTTTCTCTACGTTATCCTGATCGGAGGCCTCGCTTTTCTCTTTCCGGTTGGCAAAGTGAAAGACGAAAACAAGAAATGGGTTTACACCAGTATGACACTGGTTACGGCATCCATGCTGGTTGTCGGATTCAGCCGGTTATCAGCGTGGTATAACCTATTTGTATTTCCCATTCTATTCGTAGCGTACACGCTGCTTGTCATCAAGACTCTGCCTTATTTCATCCGGCGTCATGCCCAATCCGATGATAGCATTTTCGGGTTAAGCCGGGAAGAATCGGCTTTCTACTTCCGCTTTGAAACCGCCTCCGGGCCGCTGGTCATCCATAAGCCGCAGCAGAATGTCTATATCGACGGCGGTCCGGGAAGCGGTAAATCAGAGAGCTGGATCAAGGGAATCATCTACCAGTGCGCCGAGCGCAACTATGCCGGATTCGTGTACGATTGGGAGGGTGATCCCACCAAGGACAAGTCACCCATCCTCTCACGTATCGCATACGGAAGCATCGAACATTTCCGGAACAAGGGGATGGAAACACCCCGTTTCGCCTATATCAACTTTGTGGATATGTCACGCACGGTCAGGGTGAACGTACTTTCTCCGCAATACATGTCAAAGGGAAACGAATCGCTATTCATCCGCAATATCATCATGACACTGATGAAGAATCTGGAAGCAAGCTGGAAGGAAAAGACCGACTTTTGGGCCAACAATGCCATCAACTACGTCTATTCAATCGCCTATAAATGTTTCAAGGAAAGGAAGCTTGGTATCTGTACGCTGCCCCATGTGATAGCCCTTGCCCTTTCTGACAGCAACCTAGTATTCCACTGGCTGTCGGAAGATCCTGAAATCGCATTGAACATGTCCTCCATGCTGACCGCCTGGAAACTGGGTGCACAACAGCAGACAGCCGGAGCCGTATCATCCGCACAGACTCCGTTGGTACTCCTGAACAACAAATACATCTTCTGGGTGTTGTCGCCACTTCCCGAAGAAGAGTTCTCTTTGGATATAACCAACAAGGAACACCCAACGCTGTTATGCGTAGGCAATGCGCCCACCATCAAGGAAGCCGTTTCCCCTGCTATTTCCTGCATCGGCAGCGTCTTGATGTCACAGATGAACAATCCCGGCAAAGCGACCAGCATATTCATGGTAGATGAATTTCCGACCATCCTGTTGCAAGGCATTGACACTTTCATCGGAACCGCCCGGAAGCACAATGTCGCTACCATTCTCGCCGTTCAGGACTTCAACCAAGCGGTCAGGGACTATGGAGAGAAAAGTGCCAACATCCTGAAAGCCTCCTGCGGAACGCAGGCTTACGGTATGACCGGAAATGAGAAGACCGCCAAAGACATCGAGAACTTGCTTGGGGAGAAGAAAGAAGCGCAAGAATCTTATTCACACCAAGCCGGTGGCAATAACAGTGTCACGGAGAGCCTGCAAAAAGAAAAAGTCTTAAAGGCAAGGGACATTGCCGGACAAGCAGCCGGACACTTCATTGGCAAGATTGCCGGAGGCAAGCCGCCATTCTTCAGCGTGCAGATGGATATGTGCCGTTTTGAAGAGAAGGAGATACCCCGTTTCTCCTTACCGGTCAAACTGGGCAACGGCAAAGAAGAGATGGAACTGGAAATCCTGGAAGAGATTATCCAGCAGAACTACATCAAAATCATTGAAGATGTCAACGCCATCCTCAAAAAGATAGAGGACAAATTAAAAGAAAAGTCAGCAGTTCCGCCAACCGGGACACACAAGACAGAACAAAAAATCATCCGATAACATTCAACAAAAGAATCCTACCATGAGAAAAATTCATTCATTATTAGCGGCAGCCTGCTTATTGGCCGCTTCATGCAACAAAGAGGAAATCCAATCGGAAACAGACAAAGCCGGCATGTATCACATCACCGTAGCCGTAACCGGTTCCTCACCCAAAGGCAGTGTGCATATATATAATCTTGACGGCGTGAGATTCAGGAACGAACGCACCGGTACCTCCGCAGCTTCCGTAGATGAGAGTTTCACCGATAAAGCGGAATACAGCACGGAAAAGCCTGTCAGCCAAATTACCGTGCAAGGCATTCTCTATTCAAAAGAGAGTGCTATCATCACCATGCAGATAAAAAAAGACGGGGAAAGCGTATTCAACCAGAGCAAACAGTTGGAGGCCGTTCCCGGTATAGACACTACTGTTGATTTGGTTTACAGTACCTTGAAATAAAAATGCAGACGAATCAAAAAACATATACTTTCTCTTCCATATTTAGATGATATTTCTTATCTTTATGAAAGATAATCTTTCTCATTTATAATCTAAGCTCAGATAAAATGAGATTCAACTAATCCAGTCAACGTTATGAAAGTCGATTTCAATCAGATAAAAACAACCATTTCTCTGCCCGATTTCCTGCTGGAACTAGGATGGAAAATCGTGGAAGGCTCTTCCAACTCCTGTCCCAAAATGAGCAACGGAACGCATACCATCGTCATCAAGCGGAACTCGCAGAACCAATACACCTATTGGGACGTGCATAGTGACAGCGTGCGTGGCCGCAGTATCATGGATCTGATGCAGGAACATCTATTTGAAACAACCGGAAAAATGCCGTCCTTGCGCGAGGTGGGGGAGATCCTTCAGAACTACATCAACACCAACCGCATCACGACACCCGAAAAAAGCCGGTATGAAGTAGGTAACACAAGCATGAGAGCGGACGAACTTCAATTCTACTTGAGCCAGCTACAACCCTACAAGGGCAATTATCTCCAGAAAAGAGGTATCCTGAAAGAAAGCATTGAAAGCCGGTTCTTCAAAGACACTTTCTTTATCCGGGAGGTAAAGAACAAAGGGAGTGTTTACCGCAACGTGTGCATCAAGATGTACAATGAAAACGGTGTGCAAGCCATTTCTCAACGAAATGAAACATTCAAAGGGATTATCGGTGGCAAGTTCGACTGTCTGGCGACCAGCAACCATGACAAAAGCCGCCCGATAGACATTCTCTACATTGGGGAGTCATTTATAGACTGTATCTCCCACTATCAATTACGCCATTCCGGAAACGACCTCAATCTTGTATATGTATCTACGGAAGGGACATTCACGGAAGGACAAATGAGGCTATTACGCCTGATTCTTGACAAGAACCAGGTAAAGGAGCTCCGGAGCATCTTTGACAACGACAAACAAGGGCACAAGTACACTCTATGGCTGCATCGTTACTTTCATGGCGATACGACTGATGTCGAGAGCCTGAGTAACGATGAACTCCGCAACAAGGTACGGAAACTGAAGAACGTCGAACTTTCGGAAAACAAGGATTGGAACGATGATCTGAAAATCTCGTGTGGCATCTGTTCCTCCACGGAGGACGGCCAGTAACCTCATAGATTTGCTCCATCACATAATACGACAACCTATAAAATCAGATCAATATGAATATCAAGCATTTATTTTTTTGTATGCTGCTCATTGCCTTTTCCTCATGCAGCAAACCCGGCTATGAGAAGGCCATTGCGGAATGGGTTCAGACAGATTCTCACGGCACCTGGACGGATTTAAAGTTCGAACTACTGGAAGTGTTGGAAACAGAAGACGTCACCGTATCGGACAGCCTGTGCTACCTGAACAACAAAAGCGCACAATTATCCGCTGTCATACAGAAAGCGGAAAGTCCCCGTGCCTTATTCAAACCGTCCTTTTCCGCCTATATGGAAGCCGAAAAAAGCCTGAAAGCAACGGATGCCATGAAAGCCATGTACCTGCACCGTGACAGTACGGAAGTTATCGGCAAGATATTAAAATGCAGGTATGCCATCGTCCAGCCACACTCAGGGGTGCAGCAGAAAAAGACGGCTTCTTTCCTATTGTCCCCCGACATGGAAAAATGTATCGGCAAACTAAAGCCGACAAGCAAATAATCCGAGCGTAACGATGTGTAGCGACAACGTTTTTTGGGGTTCTTTTTTGGGCGTCTTCCAAAAAAGAACTCCCACACATTTAGATGTGTGGGCTATTCATTACACTACCATCCTTTCCCTTATCAACGGTATATTATCCCGTACCAAATTCAGAATCCGGTCATGATAGGCTGATAATTGGTTAGACTTTCCACGACACTGGCACACCTCCATCCTGCTAAGTGAAAACTCCACCGTTTCCATGCGCCTTCCATCCACCGTTGCCGACATTATCAACGAATCTTCTCTCTTATAATAGGCGTTGCTGAATACACAATGATGCAGCAACTTTCCCTCTTTGTAAAAGTCCGAAAGGCTTTCCAATACCCGAACCATAATATTTCCATCCGCAAACGAAAGATTAAAGAAACGTGATTTGGCAGCAATATAGTCTTTTTCATCCTTTTCAGAATATTTTTTCTTACATTTCCCCATCACCCAATCATGCGCTTCTTCTACATTCAACGGACACAAATAATGAGGATTTCTCGCATCCAATTTATTTTCTATCAGCATATCCACATAGTCCAGCCACAAGTCCGCATCATGTATCACATAGTCATGTCTTAAACAGATTTTTACATACGTCCAATACTTATCTATACCGTATTTTCTCTCTAAAAATCTCAAGAACAAATTCATTTGCCCTGCCTTATATAATATCTCCATCCGATTATCAGTTAATAATGTCATAAAGAAGGAACTCGGACAAATATCATAAAAGGCACCCTTAAATCCATTCCTCGTAAGTTCGGGTATCACTTTCATTCTCGGATAGATAACTGCCGGGCAAATATCATAAATACGGTCATGATGCACATTCCGCTTACGCAATTCCAAAGAACTTCCATATATCCATGCATCGTAATAAAATATAGACATGCCCCGCAGCAAAGACAGCGTTTCTGTCTTGCCCTCTTTATTCATCCAACACTGTACCGCCTCAATTATAAAGTAATTAGCCGGAGACCCTTTTTTCAGCCGGCAGTCCACCATAAAAAAACGGATAACTTGATATTGCTTGTATGTAGTAATCACACAAAAATATTCTTTATATACAGCCGTCCTTTTCCTGCTATTCTCCAATTTCAGGTTCATACCGCAATGAGGACATTTACAGTTTTTCTTATCTTCCTTATCCCGCCATGTATGCCCACAATCCAAACAAAAGCAATTCCCCTTTGCATCACGCTTGAAATAATGCACAAAGCAATGTTTATAGGCATAACGCTTTTGAGCCTCTGAAACGGGAGCTAACTTCCTGCTCCCATTCACGATTTCCATTTGTAATTTTGTCTTGGGTTTCATATCAAAAAAGAGTTAACTGGGTTTGTACTTCGGTGTTGTTCTCACGTTTAGCTTGTTGACGCTTCTTCAACTTTGCCAATTCTTCCTCCTGCAATTTTTTGATAGCAGCCTCACGAGCCGCTTTCTTTTCTTCCTCTGACAATTCAACATGATGATTTACGACTACATTACATTTCAATGGGCTACCCACCTCAATATTATCTTCCTGATAATAGTGCAACGCCATACCAAAAATTTCATCATCACTAAAACCACAGCAACCGCTTTTCTTCACTTGGTTTAAAATATAGGTAATGCAATTATCTATATTCTTTGTAGGTTTTTGATAGACTGGAGCAAACAGACTATCCACCGCTGCCATATTATCAAGGTATGCCTTGATGGTACTTTTAAATTGTTCTGACACTTTCATAGTATATCATTTTTAGATTTCATTTCACAATAAGCCAATTTCACGAGAAACAAGGAGAATAGGCAAATAAGAGCCAACAACGTAACCGACACAACCTTTATCGGACTTGGCGTTATTACCGCTCCGACAAACATAGCCACTGCACAAAGAGCGATGATGACCGAAAAAACAAATTGAATGATTTGCATATACTTCTGCTACTTAGTTTGTTAAACTTCTAATTTTATGCTTCAGCTAGATTTAAAGACCTTTTTTTAAAACCCCTTTCCGGGATGGCCTTTTCTTTCTGCCGACTTTTTTTTTGAGCTTTCATGCCCCATCTGAGTTTATGAGCCTTTTTTTTACGGCACACAACAATAAGGAAGGAGGGATTAAGAAAAGTTTTGGACGACAAAAAATGTTGGGGACAGCGAAGCCGTCCGGCGTTATTTTTTTCGGGACAAAGGGGCGAAGACCGGAACTCTTTCGTATCCATCCACCGAAATAAATTTGCCGTTCAAAAACAAAGGATCTCAGATGGAGCTATGAAAAAAGCACATTAGGGGAGGCAGAAACAAGGAAAAGGGCAGTACGGAAAGTAAAACAAACCATACGGTTTTGCTTGCAAAACCGTATTCCTATCTCCCTGCCACAAGTGACAGGGGGGGAACGGGTTAGCAACGGACTGCCGGGACAAACGGTAAAAGGAAGGAACTGCAATACGGAAGAAGGAGGTTGTTTCGGCAATGCCGAAGCTCCGGATGATGACCATTGCAATCCCGCCCACGTTTGGAACTTCTCTTTTCTGGTTTGCCCATAATCAGCCGCATAGCGGATGACTACGGGCAAACCGGGAATGAGAACAGTCATTCCGATGAAGGGGAGGGTGGGGAAGAATACTGCGTGAACGCAAAAACACTCTCGGATATGTAGCAAAAAAAAGCGGCACTAGGCCGCTTCAATCATTTGCTTGCTTTTTTCTTTTTAGAGACAGCCTTCTGTTTAGGCTGATCCGGTTTTTCTTCTTCTTTTTCCGGAGCCGGATAAAACTTGGTGGCTACCATCACAATGCGGTTACGCTTCTCCCCACTTTTAGAATCCGTCCATTCTTCCGGCTTAAAGTAGCCTTCAACGGTTATCAGCTCACCTTTTTTCAATACATCGAAGGAATCCAGTGCTTCATTCTTTCTCCAGGCTTCAATCCCCATGAAAGCGGAAACATAAGAGGTTTCTTCACCTGTCTTGTCTGCACGGCTGACCGCGATAGAAAAGCGTGCTACGCTTGCTGTTTCAAAACTACGGATTTCTGCATCCTTACCGATAAAACCTGTTACTGCGAATGAATTTTCAATCTTTTTCATATCTCTGATTTTTTAGAAGTTAATTAATCAATTTTACAGTGCAATAACTGATTGTTGGCTTTGGGGGACACCATGAAAAAAGATATAAATACTCTTTTTATGCTGGCCGGAAAAAGGAAGATTTGTAACTTTTTTATTGGTGAAGATGGCAGCAAATAATTCGGGTTAAATACGCTTTTTATGCAAGGCAAAAAAAGGAAGATTTCAGACGAATAACAACGTGGTGTTTGTGAATCGTCCCCTTATCCCCGTAAAAGGGGTTAGCAACAATCTATATTTGCAACGGAAAATGATTTGACTTCCCTAAAAAATGATATGAAAAAGACAAAACTTGAAAATCAGCAACAGGTTTGGAAAGGATGCAAAAAACAACCGGTCAGACAGCAAGCATGGCACATTCCGAAAATATGGTCAGCCGCCTATCGACACACCGGAAGAAACCTCTGCAATTCCTTTTAAAAAAATGAAGCCGAAGAATGAAGCATACAATATTCCACGTATCGAAAAAAGTGACTGCACGATAAAATGAAAGGCTGCAACGGAAGAACAGACTTGCGGATTCTGCGGGGAGAACATAACCATACAGGCATACAGCCACTACAACTGTTTCCGGAAAAAGAAGATTATACAACCGGAAAAACAGAAAGGCATCCACTCGGAGAAAAGCAAGCAAACGATTGAAGCGGACTGCCGATTTAGCGGCGAAATATCCGACTACCTATATACAGCCCTAAAAGGCTGGGGCATATGGGTAAGCAACAGACTGCCGGGCAAATAAAAGGAGAGTGGCATAGCCGCCGGAAAGAGGTTGTCTCGATGTGGCCGAAGCTCCGAAAGCAGACCGGATATGCCTCTCTCCTTTGCCTTCCCCATTCCTGGATTTCACACAATCACGGAGCCTGCGAGTGACTATGAGAAATCCTGAAACGGGGACAGTCACTCCGCTGAAAGGGT
Organism: Phocaeicola coprocola DSM 17136; assembly: GCF_000154845.1. Lineage (GTDB taxonomy): Bacteria > Bacteroidota > Bacteroidia > Bacteroidales > Bacteroidaceae > Phocaeicola > Phocaeicola coprocola. Next base: position 54,855 of record NZ_DS981485.1, read on the forward strand.
GGGTGGGAAACATGTGACTTTCTCCAAAATAACAAATAGGGGTATAAAGATCTCAAAAGAAAAGAAAGCCGTTCCAGAAAAGACTGGAGCAACTATCACCATCTACTGTTCTTTAAGTTAATTGCAGCAAATCCAAATCATCAGTGACCAATCCATCCAATACATGTTGGATTTTATCAAATATAGCCTTATCTATGCCATACGTGGCGCATAACGATTGAAATTTGCTTACAGCATCGAACACCTGTAATATCTTCTTTTCGGGCTCCTCTACAAAATCCTCGGCAAAGTTGACGAAATCACTTGTAGTCAAGGCAGACCTTTTGCCCATCACGCCCATCGAATGAATGTGTGCTGAAGAATTTTCCCATGTATTTGCCGTGAACATTACATCATATGCAGGTGATAAACGCCATACCCCTGCCTTATCCATGATAAACGATATGTTCTTATTATGATCATCGGATATACCTGCGACATAATTAAATACCATTCTGATAAATATCTGATCTTTGTCTTCCTGGGGAAGTTTCAGAGTCTCTGCTATCCAACACAGCTTCATATAATCATCTGCACCCGGCATAATGGCCGCAAGGGTCTGACTAAAGAGCTTTTCTCCATTCTTACGATCAAATCTTTCCGTTACGAAATGATTTCTTCCATCAATTTCTTTCAGGAAGCATGGCATCATGTTGATTCCCGCCGCCTTTGCCATTTCGCTATATACCATTTCTATCTCTGTGGTAGGAGAGTCATCTGCTTCTTTAAATTTGATGATATACTGCTTAAAATTTTCAGGCAAATCCACCTGGCCGGAACGAAACTCTTCCGTTTCGAGATTATAGGCAATCACTGCCTTCGGGCGCATGCCACCGGCAGAAGTTCCAAGATATATCAACTTTTTCATCGTGAGGCTATCCTCCGGTGATATGACAGCAGCATCTCGATCATTATATATTTTAGAAGCCAAAGTTGCCAATGATGACATATTTACTGACTCATGGATGGCATCATCATTAAATTCCGGTTCAAATTCCAATGCTCCCATAGCCCTCTTGCCAATATAAGAGAGCTTCAATAGAGGCAATGATTCCGTAACCTTTATATTATTATCCGTGAGCCATTGGTCAAATAGGGAAGCCCCCCATTTGTCAGGAAGCGCATCTGCAAGAAATTCCGGAAGCCCTTGATATAATTTATCTTTATTCCCATAGAAAGACGCAAACAAAGGGGTTCTCTTAGGGTGTGTGGAAGGGCATATATCATAATCTTGTTTCCTATATTCATCCGTAAATTGGAATACAGAACAATGCTTTTCAAAGTCCCAATTCAATTTGCCAATGCAAGTCCCCCACAGATATACATTCACTATAATCGGCTCTTTCTTCATACCATCTTACGTTTACCGTTAATTCTTTGTATTCTTTTACCTGTTTTTTCATTGATTAGGAAAGGGGAGTCTGGAAGTTCCGGAACCAAACCGACAACGCCTTCAAGAGTTCCACTTATACGCAAAATCTTAAGCAATGTACTTAGGGCAATATCACTTACTTTACAAGATTCTATTCTCTTAATAGTAACGATAGATACTCCTGCCTTATCCGCAAATTCTTGCTGGGAAAAACAGCAGCTAAGTCTTATAGACTTAACTCTCTTGCAGATTTCCTTTACAATACATTCATCTGAAAATTCGTATATTGTATATGTATCATATAATCTTTTCATAGAAAAACATATTTAGGTATCATTTTTGATACAAAAATACCGATAAATCTGAAAATCACCAAATTAAGAAACACTTTTTTTATAATCTTCTGCCGCATTAGCAAACGATTGAAGCGACCTTGTGCCGCTTCAATCGTTTGATTGCTTTTTCTTTTTAGTCCGGGGGTTCTTATTTTTCCGGAGTCGGGTAGAACTTAGTAGCTACCATCACAATGCGGTTACGTTTCTCCCCACTTTTAGAATCCGTCCATTCTTCCGGCTTAAAGTAGCCTTCAACGGTAATCAGTACATCTTTTTGCAGTATCCAAAAAGCATAGCGGTCTTCCATCTTACTCCAGGCTTCAACTTTCATAACAGAGGAAACAAATGTTTTTTCTTCATTTATCTTGCCTATGCGACTGACCACAATAGAGAAGTGTGCAACCTTTACTATTTCGAATAAATGGATTTCTGCATCCCTACAAATCCTGCCTGTTACTGCGAATGAATTTTCAATCTTTTTCATATCTCTGATTTTTTAGAAGTTAATTAATCAATTTTACAGTGCAATAACTGATTGTTGGCTTTGGGGGACACCATGAAAAAAGATATAAATACTCTTTTTATGCTGGCCGGAAAAAGGAAGATTTGTAACTTTTTTATTGGTGAAGATGGCAACGAATAATTCGGGTTAAATACGCTTTTTGTGCAAGGCAAAAAAAGGAAGATTTCAGACGAATAACAACGTGGTGTTTGTGAATCGTCCCCTTATCCCCGTAAAAGGGGTTAGCAACAATCTATATTTGCAACGGAAAATGATTTGACTTCCCTAAAAAATGATATGAAAAAGACAAAACTTGAAAATCAGTAACAGGTTTGGAAAGGATGCAAAAAACAACCGGTTAGACAGCAAGCATGGCACATCCCGAAAAGATGGTCAGCCGCCTATCGACACACCGGAAGAAACATCTGCAATTCCTTTTAAAAAAATGAAGCCGAAGAATGAAGCATATCATATTCCACGTATCGAAAAAAGTGACTGCACGATAAAATGAAAAGCTGCAACGGAAGAACTGACTTGCGGATTCTGCGGGAGAACATAACCACACAGGCATACAGCCACTACACCTGTTTCCAATAAAAGAAGATTACACCACCGGAAAAGCAGAAAGGCTCCACTCGGAGAAAAGCAAGCAAACGATTGAAGCGGACTGCCGATTTGGCAGCGAAATATCCAACTACCTATCTACAGCCCTAAAAGGCTAGGACATATGGGTAAGCAACAGACTGCCGGGCAGTCACTCCGCTGAAAGGGTGGGTGGGAAAAAACTAAGTGGACGCAAAAAACAACCTTACCATTGGGGGATAAACTTCCCCCTATTTTCACTTCACATATTCTTTACCCCACTTCAATTGATTCAACAAACTTCAACAACAAAGCGACTGTTACCGTATGAAATGAAAGCTGATTGAACAACTTATGCGCTTTCAGCATCTCAATAGCGGCTTCAGCCGTAACAACTCTCTGTTCATAAAGCCGAATTGTCGCATATAACTGGTCATTTGCGACAGGCCCCATTATTAGGTCATAGTCACCGTTTTCTCTTCCTCTGCGGTTGTTGACAACAAACTCCAGCCATTCTTTTGTCGCACCCATAAACCGAAGAACCGGATATTCCCTATCAAGAATATCATCGGGAACTTCATAAACAGAGACGATTGCTTTTTCGCTCTGTTCCCTGTTCTTCTTCAACAAAGCCCATTTTTTTGCTTGTTCAAAGTTGGTTGTCGTATAAAATCCCTTCCCAAAGTCCGTAGCCTTCCGTCCTTTCTGTATATTAGGGCGTTTCACGGTAACTGTAGATCCATGAAATAGTCTCATTTTCTTTTATTGATATAAGTCGTTATAGTATCTAATATATATTCGGGGTCTTGGGTATGAAGCATTTCAAAAGTCTCATCCAAAAAATCAAAAACCCCATAGTCCGAAAACAACAACAAGGTTTCTTCCGCACTTTGTTTCTTTTCCTCCCTATAATTCTCAATGCAGAACATCTTGAAAAGCAGGATCTTCGTGTCACCGTTATACCGTCGTTTTTCTTCTGTTTTTTCCTTCTCCAATGTTTCATAAAGCGACAATGTACTTGAATACCATAACTTGGTACTCTTATCCAGCAAAGATTTATACAACTTGGAAGAATATATATAATACAGTGCATCGCCTAAAGGCAATGCCTTTTTCTTCATGACCAGTTCTACCAGCTCTCTCATCACGAATGGGAGCATGGTTGAGTCAAGTTCTCCTTGATTTTTATGAGTAATTTCCATATTCTTGTTGTTATTACTTTAGCATATTTTCGAAAACACCTTCTTCACAGTTCTTTATACACACCTGACACTCGGCCACCACTTCTCTTAATATTCGGGCACATTCTTCATTCGAATGCCCTTGCAGTAATTCATAGGCATATCGCATCAGTTCATTAGCTTCCATTGTTTCCATCCTTATCAATAATATTCAAGTTCATCATTATTTTCTGCAACGACTCCATATTTGGAGTTCCTAACCAACACACACCTATGCAAAAGGTCATATTGTTCTCTGTATCTGAAAAACGCATATTGTTTTACCTTTTACAAACATTGTTGTCCCATTAAAATCTAAAAGAGTTCTTTGAAATATTTGAAATTTAGTTAGTTACAGCGATTTTCCGAGCGAACGGACTTGAATTTGTAGCTTTGCATCAGATTAATCCGATGGCATATGTTCCAAGACAAATACGTTTTCGCTCAATTGGCTTCATTTCTGAATCGAAGTAAGTTTAACCGCATAGTCACCAAGTATGATGGTGATAAATATGTGAAGCACTTCACCTGCTGGAATCAACTACTTGCTTTGATGTTTGGTCAACTTTCTAATCGTGAAAGTCTGCGAGATTTGATAGTTGCTCTTGAAGCTCATCATTCCAAATGTTATCATTTAGGAATGGGTAAAAATGTATCAAAGTCATCGCTGGCAAGAGCAAATCAAGATAGAGACTATCACATCTTTGAAGAATATGCTTACTACCTGGTTAGCGAAGCACGACAAAAGTGTGCTAATCATATTTTCAAACTTGGCGGTAACGTTTATGCTTTCGATTCGACTACTATTGACCTGTGCCTTTCAGTCTTTTGGTGGGCAAAATTCCGCAAAAAGAAAGGTGGTATCAAAGTGCATACATTATATGATGTGGAAACACAGATTCCTGCATTCTTTCATATCACGGAAGCATCCGTACACGATTCTAAAGTTATGATTGAAATTCCTTATGAACCAAGCTCTTATTACATCTTTGACCGCGGTTATAACAACTTCAAAATACTGTATAAAATTCATCAAATTGAAGCCTACTTTGTTGTCAGAGCAAAAAAGAATCTCGGGTACAAATCCATCCAATGGAAACGTAGGCTGCCTAAGAATGTGCTTTCAGACGCAAGTGTATTTCTGACAGGATTCTATCCTAAACAATATTATCCAGAGCCACTTAGATTGGTTAAATATTGGGATGAAGAACAAGAACGAGAATTTACATTCATAACCAATGCGATGCATATATCTGCGCTTCAAGTTGCTGAACTTTATAAAAATCGCTGGCAGGTAGAGCTGTTTTTCAAATGGCTCAAGCAGCACCTTAAAATCAAAAGATTTTGGGGAACTACAGAGAATGCTGTTCGAATACAGATATATGCTGCTATATGCGCTTACTGTTTGGTGGCAATCATTCAACACGATATGCAACTGAACAGAAGTACATATGAAGTGTTACAAATACTGAGCATCTCATTGACTGATAAGACTCATCTGAGAGACCTCTTTGATAAAACTAAATTTCAAAATGACAAAGAACGATTCGGACCAAATGGGCCAAGTTTATTTAATTTTTAATTCGTCCCAATTTTAATGGGACACTAATGTTTTACAAAGGTAAAACAATTAAGTAAAATTCATCTATCATTGCTTTTCATATTTATTGTGTCTTTCTCTTTTGCATCGGAAGTATTAGCACTTACAGCAACCAGACAGTATGACATCGCCACGTTTGATCATACCGCTGGAAAACAACGATATACAATCTGAATCAAAACAGATTGTATATCACCAATTTCTTTTTTTGTGCCTTGTTAAACGTATAAGAAGTTCCTCCGGCAGATTTTCCATCCCAATAGGCAATCAGCCTACAGGCGTGTGAAATCATGTAATCATTACGGTGGGCATAGCATTGGGCATAATAATATTCGGATAGAACTACCACCTTGTCGGCTTGGCGCAAAATATCAGCATACCTCTGTTTGTCCTCTTTGTTGAAATACACATCTTGCCCGACATAAGGAACAACCGCCACCAAAACCATATCGGGATATTGTTTCCTTTGTTCAAGTACGGTATGAGCAGCCATCATGTCAAATCCAACCGCACAACCAATATAGAAAAAACGGATTCCATTCTCATAGCAGAAACGTACCTCTTCATTCAACGATACGGACAAAGCATATTTATTTGTTCGTATCGTTCTATGACCGGTAAAAGCAACGGACATCATTTTCATCCATTTATCACGTGCCTTTCTACATATATCCAACGAACCTGCCGAAGTTTCATACACCATTCCATTCACCTCATAACGATAAGTGAACCAAGTAGTATCTCCAAAGATATCCTTCTGCTTCTCTATATAACTCTCTTTTTCTTTCATCTTATAACATACGGACAACTGTTTTACCTAAAAAGAAACCTCCCAAAACCTCACCTCCTATTTTTTCCAACTGACATGCGAAACGAGCATACGAAAACCCTTTTGTTAAAATATCGTCAAATACCAAGATTTTCTTACCCCGAAAAAAGTCCTTGTCAAATTCTATCACTTGTACTTTTTGAAGCGACTTGCTGTCAAATTTCTCGTGAATAGCCAAACGATCTCCACTGACACGTATATGTTCATACGCATTGATAGCACCTGAAAACTTACACACAGCCGAAGCAAACCCCTTATAACGAAGTTCATTCTTATCAGCGGAAGAAGCCGGAACACAAGCAAAAACAATATTCTTAACATCATCACCAAAAACTTGATGTAACTTATTCGCTATCATCCAAGCTATATTCAAATAAGCTTTTCCATCCTTAAAACTCCATATCATCTTACGAATTTGCCATTCTCTTTCCGTTGCCTGCCGATATTGCATAGGAAGATACTCAAAGAAAGAAAACATCATCTTATGCCATTGTCTGTCTAAACTAGGATATTTACTCTGATGTGCCATAGTCTTTTATCTATTAAAATTAAACTTATGCTTCAGCTAGATTTAAAGACCTTTTTTTAAACCCCTTTCCGGGATGGCCTTTTCTTTCTGCCGACTTTTTTTTTGAGCTTTCATGCCCCATCTGAGTTTATGAGCCTTTTTTTTACGGCACGCATCAATAAGGAAGGAGGGATTAAGAAAAGTTTTGGACGACAAAAAATGTTGGGGACAGCGAAGCCGTCCGGCGTTATTTTTTTCGGGACAAAGGGCGAAGACCGGAACTCTTTCGTATCCATCCACCGAAATAAATTTGCCGTTCAAAAACAAAGGATCTCAGATGGAGCTATGAAAAAAGCACATTAGGGGAGGCAGAAAACAAGGAAAAGGGCAGTACGGAAAGTAAAACAAGCCATACGGTTTTGCAAGCAAAACCATACTCCTATCTCCCTGCCACAAGTGACAGGGGGGAACGGGTTAGCAACGGACTGCCGGGACAAACGGTAAAAGGAAGGGACTGCAATACGGAAGAAGGAGGTTGTTTCGGCAATGCCGAAGCTCCGGATGATGACCATTGCAATCCCGCCCACGTTTGGAACTTCTCTTTTCCGGTTTACCCATAATCAGCCGCATAGCGGATGATTACGGGTAAACCGGGAATGAGAACAGTCATTCCGATGAAGGGGAGGGTGGGAAAGAATACTGCGTGAACGCAAATTAATGGGATTACCAGTAACTCCAAGCGTTTTTTGCTACTTTTTTGGGGTGCTTGCCAAAAAGTAGCGGACAGCAAAATACCCTCCCTTCCCTAATCCAAAAGAAGGGAGAATGTGCTTCATTGAAGGTATATAGGTTCCGTTCCCTGATTATAACAATACATAGTGTTATTTCTGAAACCATCAAAGCATATATGAAAATCATCGAAATCCTGTTCCGTGGCCAAACGAACCTTATCACTCAACAAAACCATGCATTGTTTATTGACAGATGTAGCCAAAGAGGTAGTACGTCCCGGCTTTATCTCCAATGCCACCACATAAGAAGTCCTTCGTGGATAGATATACCCAATAATTTCCTCATTGAGTACAACCAAACGAATAACATCTTCATTCAAAACGGGAATATTATTAATTTTGCCCATCATTGTTATAATATAAATCAGTTTATAATCATTAAAATACAATATCATTACAAATGATACCTATAATTTTTATAGGTAAACTTTTCCACCGAGACCACCTCATAAAGATAGTCTTCATGGCAAGAAGCCATTATACAGTTCTCACATTCAAGAATAGGATTTATAACTACACGGAATTTAATAGTGCCGTCCACCAGAACAAACTCCACCCGATTAAAGAACCCTTGTAGAGAATGCCCTTCCTTATCCATCAGACGCACTACTTCACCTGTAAAAACAGCCAATTCCTTAGCCTGCCATTTCGCTTTACGCAAACAACTGTTCGCCGCTTTGACGTTCTCATTCACCTCTTTTGTTCTTATTGCTTTCATACCAAAATCCTTTTTACATATTTATCTTGTCAAAAATCAAAAGTCAGCTGCGTAGCCCTTGCGTTGCTCTGAATCGACCTCTTCAATTCAGAATTATCCTCCATTGCATTTTCAAGTTTCCTAATAAAAGAAGTGTCACCTGCTTCCGTTATCTTTAAAATAGGCAACCATACTCCGGCTATCAGCTGTAAATCTATATGATAACTTCTCCAATGCTGCATTGTCAATGTATTCATCCATGCGACTTCACCGGGTACGCTATTCATCATCAGATTGACAACGGTCATCTTTACACAAATCAAATCTATATCCGAGCCATAACAAAAAAGCCTTCCTCCATCATTCTCTTCCGCACATTTTTTTACAGCGGAAAGTAGCATCCTGCCGGAACCACAGCACGAATCACAGACCGACTGTTTAGGTTTCAGCCTATTTCCCCCCATACATGCCATCAAATCAGCAACGTGTATCGGGGTAAAGAACTGTCCGTTATTCCCATGACTGACACACTCCATGAACATATCTCCCAAGACATCGCAAAATCCTTCCGAATATTCAGACACCCTATAAAACATTTGAACAAAAAGTTCCATTTCATATGGCTTATATCTTTTTTCCACTCTACGATAATCCTCCGCCAACATCCCGACAGACAAATAGTAAAGACAAACATCCAAAAAATCCCGAAAGGCTTCTTCATATCCCCGACTGAAAGCAAGCTTTTCATAAAGTTTCATTATCTCCTTTGGTATCATACTTTTCTGACTTCATTATTCACAACATTCTATATTCCTTGTGCCATAGATTTTATCAAAAGCCGCTTTTATCTCCGAGCGATATTTACAGTCCTTCTCAAAACAAAGTTGTTTTGTCCAAAAATCGAAATCAAAACCATCGGTATTATCAATCGTTACAGAAACATAATCAGTCATACCACTCTGACATACAACCGTATGCCGATTTACACAAAAGTGGTCATTTAAAGCAGTTTCTTTTCGGGTAATGCGTTCTACCATCTTATCTATCCACTTCATACTTATAATATTTTATGTAATTGCCCCATTCCAAGAGGCAGTTACGGTTATACTCATTAAAAATCGTTCTCGTTCAAAAACAGCACATCGCCTTTCATCACCATCCAATTAATCTCACTCAGATGATAGCCACAATGCCCACTCAAAAAAATCTCAATCTCTTCAGTGGTCTGCAATCTCCTGTCTGGGCTTATCACCGCAACATTACCGGAATTACAATCCAATACAGCCAGTTTCTCATAAGCCCACTCACCAAACTGGCAGAACTCGATAAAATTGGTATAGGTTATCCGTATGCTATTGTTTGCATCAAATTCAAGGGGTGACTTTGTAATGAATGAACCTGCATGATTCACCACCACAGAGGGGCTAATCTCTGCCAATGAAGATAAGCTGTCATCCCATCTAATCTCATAAAGGAAAAATCCTTTTGGCAATGAATTGCGGTCTATACGATAACTGGAAAAAAGACCGTCTATCGTTTCATTAATAACTAACTGTTCATAATCTCCTTCTAAATAGTGTACTCGTGACATAACTCGTTGTTTTTTGGGATTGTTAAACTTCTAATTTTATGCTTCAGCTAGATTTAAAGACCTTTTTTTAAAACCCCTTTCCGGGATGGCCTTTTCTTTCTGCCGACTTTTTTTTTGAGCTTTCATGCCCCATCTGAGTTTATGAGCCTTTTTTTTACGGCACACAACAATAAGGAAGGAGGGATTAAGAAAAGTTTTGGACGACAAAAAATGTTGGGGACAGCGAAGCCGTCCGGCGTTATTTTTTTCGGGACAAAGGGCGAAGACCGGAACTCTTTCGTATCCATCCACCGAAATAAATTTGCCGTTCAAAAACAAAGGGTCTCAGATGGGGCTATGAAAAACGCACATTAAGGGAGGCAGAAAACTAGGAAAAGGGCAGTACGGAAAGTAAAACAAGCCATACGGTTTTGCCTGCAAAACCGTATTCCTATCTCCCTGCCACAAGTGGCAGGGGGGAACGGGTTAGCAACGGACTGCCGGGACAAACGGTAAAAGGACGGGGCTGCAATACGGAAGAAGGAGGTTGTTTCGGCAATGCCGAAGCTCCGGATGATGACCATTGCAATCCCGCCCACGTTTGGAACTTCTCTTTTCTGGTTTGCCCATAATCAGCCGCATAGCGGATGACTACGGGTAAACCGGAAATGAGAACAGTCATTCCGATGAAGGGGAGGGTGGGAAAGAATACTGCGTGAACGCAAAAACACAGTATGTCATCTTAAAACAATATCTTTAAAAAGTTTTTCAGAAGAAATGCTTACCAATATCCTAATAATTATTACTTTTGATAACATAATACAACGATATGGAAAAGAAAAAGATTACAATAGAGGTAGAACCAGCTACAGCCGTAGCTACCGTCGGTTTATTGCGTGGGATATTTCCCAGTATCATCGAACAACTGGAAAGGCAAGCCGCAACAAACGGCAGCCCCTTAAAATTCAATAAAGTAGAAAATATGCAAGAAGTATTGGATGAGATTTATGAAAAGTGCATTGCCGAAACGAACCTCCGGGAGTTTGCCCAGGCGCACTTAAATAGTGACGGATTACCTAACTGATACAGAAATACGGAATCTGCCAGCCATCCTTATTCCAAATAACAAATGGTACAGAATTACACACCTGTCATGTGGGATGACAAAGCATTTGCCTTTGTCCCCTACGAAGCATTCAGTGATTTGCCACATTATCCCAAAGAAAAATGTGAGCAAATTTGCAAAGAGCTGAACAGCCTTATAAGACTATGTACTTATAGGCCGAAAAAGGAAGATATTTATTTTCATCCGGTAAGTTATGTACGTCGTTCCGGAGGTTTCATAGTTACGGATAATCAGGCATCCTTTGAGAAATGCCCCTATCCTGCTTGCGCAGACCGTCATAGCTGCCAAAAAATATGTGATTTGATGAACCGTATCATTGAAGAGTCTTAATTATATAAAATACCATGGAACATCCAAACTCCAAATGCAGAATAGCACAAGCTGAATATTTAAGTCGGCTACCTGAAGAAGAACGGGAAAATAAGGCCAGAGATATTAGAATCGGAAACGCCAGCTATATTTACCACCAACAAGCGGTTCCAATCCAAGAAAACAGATTGATAATGTATTATAAAGAGTGGTTGGAAGGTCTTCCTCCCAACATTTCACGCCATATGAGAATGCTTGGATTTGAAGCATGTAAGACAATGATTCCGTTTACGAGATATGTGAACGAAAGAAACGATATTGGTATGCGTGACTGGATGCAAGAGCATCTTTCACCGAGTGACTTCAACTATTGGCAGGAACTTTCGAAAAAAGCAGGTTCGCCAACATTTTAATCCCATCCCGTTCAATACGCTGCCTGAAGAATAAAAGGTGCGTATTAAACGAGAATATTTTTTAGCGTTTAGTCATCTCTTCCCGCACCAGTTCCGTTTCTGTCGGGGAGAGTTTCGGCAATTTGACAGTTGCCGGACTTTCTAACTGGTAAGCCTTCACCTCATTGATAAGCAGCTGCCAGTCAAAAAGAAATTCTTCGGAACAACCATGTTTACGATAAATTTCTTTTGCTGCTTCCAAAATCTCAGGAGCGCAAAAATCGTCTCCCTGAAAGACAACTGCCGGACGATCATTATTGATACAGTCTCTCAATAATCGTAACTGATCTTTCATTGTGTTTACCTATTATGCGTTCTGTTGTTTTACCATTTTCAAAAATTCGTCAGACGGTTTAAATGCCGGTATGTTATGAGCCGGAATAATCATAGTAGTATTCTTAGAGATATTCCGAGCTGTCTTTTGCGCTCTCTTCTTCACTATGAAACTACCGAATCCACGAAGATAGACATTTTCCTCCTTACCCAACGAAGTCTTTACCTCGTTCATGAATCCTTCCAAAACAGCAAGCACCGCTTTGCCGTCGATGCCGGTTCTGGCAGATATTTCCTTTACGATTTCCGATTTAGTCATTTCTTTATAATTTGAAAATTAGCGTGCAAAGATAATTAATCCAATGGATTATTTAAAGTCTGGCATCCGCAGCAAGCCCTGCCTTCGCCCAATGAAGTGTTAAATTGTTGCGTATGGGTCAAGTTCCTTAATCCGCTTACACAAATAATCAAAGCGTTTCTTGGTAAGCGGTGTGAGTGTATCGAGGTTCTTGCCATCGAAATTCTCTCCGAAAATAAGGTCGTCCACTCCTATGCCGTGATTGTAATTCTCGCGCACGCAATCACGCAGAATCCAAAGGTTATGCAGGTTCACCCAGTCGGCTGTAATGTTTCTGATTTTACTGAACAGCAGCGCAGCAGTGTAAAGGTAGTGTCCGCAATGGTTGTAGTCATGCAACACCAGCTTGCCCTGGTAATAGATGTCGAAATCCTTGTTTTCTTCATCTTCCTTTGTATCGCAGTAGAAGAATGGAATGTCTTTCAGACCGTCCCAATTAATATAAGTAGTTGGCTTCATAATATCTTTTTTGAATACGCTACATAACCTGTTATTTGCACACTTTCCATTATTCACAGAACATTTGATGAAACACTTCCTTCAGTCTTTTTATCTCACTGAAATTCAAATCTCCAATCTTTCTTTTCAGCCGGCTTTTGTCCACCGTGCGAATCTGATCCGTGGCTATCTCCCCATCACGCCCGGCTACAGAACACAGAACCCGGTAAGGATAGTTCCTTATGGTGGAGGTTATCGGAGCAATGACTACTATTGTAAGGTACATATTCAAATCTGAAGGAGTTACAACAACACATGGCCGTGTCTTTGCCATTTCACCCCCACGGGTAGGGTCTAACTCTACCCAATACACTCCATACTGTTCTACCATGTCCAATCCTCAAACTTTTCATCCTCAAACACATCAGGGATAAGCAACTCATCATCCCCATTCTCATGGGCACGTTTGGCAGCTTCCGCCCATCCCTGCCGTGGTTGTGCCTTTATCACAATATTGTTCCCGTCCAAAGAAATGCTCACAGCCGATTTCAAGGACAAACGCAACTGTTTCAATATCTCGGAAGGAAGTATTATCCCCTTGCTGTTTCCAATCTGAATAATGTTTGTTACCATAATGTTATAACTTTAAAATTGATTATCACAACACAAATATAGACAAAGTTATAACAATACCAAAAGAAAAGCCAACTTTTTTCCATTTTCACCGATAACCCGGCCAACGGCTGCACTCGTCGGGAGGCTAGTGCCCCCCTTGCCGTGCGGCGCTCCCCGACCTATGATTCTTATCATGTCTTGTGTCCTTTTCTCCGCTTCTAACAAACAAATCTGCATAAAATATAGATTTGCGTTTCCATTTGAATTTTAGTTATTTGATACCCTAACTATGAATAGCAAACAGATAACTGATTTTTAAAACAGCAGAATGTTTCTGTTTTATTAAAATAAAAAGGGAACAAATTTTTAAGGTAATACTTACGGAAAAAACAGACTTTATAACGTTTCTTTTTCGTACATTTGCAACAATATAATAAAAGCGAAACATATAATGGAGAAGCAAGGAGAAATCATACTATACCAACCGGATGAAGCTGTAAGGTTGGAAGTACGTTTAGAAGATGAAACCGTTTGGCTCACACAAGCGCAGATAGCAGAACTTTTTCAACGTGACAGAACCGTTATTACCAAACATATAAATAATGTTTTTAAGGAAAAGGAATTGGAAGAGAAAAGCAATGTGCATTTTTTGCACATTGCTAATTCCGATAAGCCTGTCAAGTTCTTTAGTCTAGACGTAATAATTTCAGTTGGATACAGAGTTAAAAGCGTAAGAGGTACGCAATTCAGGCAATGGGCAAATAAAATTTTAAAAGAATATTTATTGAAAGGTTATTCTATAAACCAACGGCTCAATGACATGGAATATAGAATGAACAATAGATTCTTCCAAATAGAGAAAACCATTGCTGAACATGATGCAAAGATAGACTTCTTTGTACGCACCTCATTGCCTCCGGTGGAAGGTATATTCTTTGACGGTCAGATATTCGATGCGTATAAGTTTGCTACAGATTTAATAAAGTCTGCCAAATGCTCACTTGTGCTTATCGACAACTATGTAGATGAATCCGTGTTACTCATGTTGAGCAAACGAAACAGTGGAGTATCAGCTACTATTTATACACAAAATAAACGCACAGCTCCAACTTGATTTAAACAAACACAATGACCAATATCCTCCCATTGAAGCTAGAACCTACAAAAGTAGTCATGACCGCTTCTTAATCATTGATAATACGGAAGTATATCATATTGGGGCATCGCTAAAGGATTTGGGCAAGAAAATGTTTGCTTTCTCCAAACTGGAACTTCCTGCCCATACGATAATTGATGTATTATGAAATAAGCTAATCACCCATGCGAGAAGCGGAAGAGAATATAAAATTCAAGATGGAAATTGACGTATTGGTTCCCATTCCACGTACTGTCACCCGTGATTTCACCAGTTTGAAGCACCTGCGTCAATGGCAGAAACGGAATGACATCGATGGTTCTCTTTACTGTTTTGCACACCGGGAATACCTGCTCAACGAAAAGGGAGAATGGGAACAATTTACCGTTATCGGCAAACAGGTAGTGACTATCGGAGAACTGGAAAGGCTTCTTTTGGCAATGAAGCAAAAGGGGTTCAACCAATACAGCCGTGAGGAATATGAAGAATTAATGTCTTCATATTTGAAAAAGTGAAGAATTAAAACCTTCATTACACATTTAAATACGAAAACAGGATGAAAATAGGATATGCCCGTGTTTCCACCAAGGAACAACATCTGGATATGCAACTGGAAGCGTTGAAGGCTGCCGGATGCGAGAAAATCTTCTCTGAGAAAATGACCGGACGTCAACAAAACCGCCCGGAACTGGATGCCTGCCTGAGCTTTCTCCGGGAAGGCGACACACTTGTCGTATATAAGCTGGACCGGCTTGGCCGTTCGCTGAAGAATATCCTTACGCTATTGGAAGATTTCAAGAATAGGGGCATCCAATTCACCTCACTGCAAGACAACATCAGTACGGAAGGCGCAATCGGCCAACTGATGAACAACATTCTCGGTGCTTTCGCTCAGTTTGAAAGAGACCTTATCTATGAGAGAACCCAAGAAGGCAGAAGAATCGCCAAGGAAAAAGGTGTCAAATTCGGCAGAAAGACACTTATCAACAAAAACAACATCGCCAAGCAGAAAAGCTGCATCCAACTCTATGAATCCGGAACGCCGGTAAGGGAGATACAGAAAATATTAAACATAGGCAGTAGCGGAACAGTATATCGCCTATTAAGAAGGAATGGAATTGCGCTGAAATCCGAGAACAAAAATAACAAATAACGAATAAACCTCTGCCCATCCTTCAAAGATGATTCTCAAAGATCGTCTGCAATTCCACCTCTCAGCAAGATTATAGGAAAGTCCCCTTCACGGGGACTGATTTTTTTTAATTTTAATACAATAACTCCATGCACTCCTGTACCGCTTTTTCCAATGCTTCTTCCAAACAACAAAAAGCGTCCGCATTACTTTCGGAGTCATACAACACATAATCTCCAGCCCTCACAACCACATGCCAGACCGCCACGTTTTGTTCTGTTTGAAACGTATATTCACGAGTCTGTATCATCCATTGGATACATGCTGCCAGTGTCGGGCACTCGCACATATACATCGGGGTATTCCTTCCCTCAATATCGGTGCGTAGCCTATCCTGTTTGTCATACCAATACTCACAAGGCACGTAATAGTATAATTCCTTCATCATAAGAGCTGTGTCGCTATTAACCAATCTCTCTTTGTTGATTTGTGTAATCAAATTTTCCATATTAGCATTATTTAAGTTGAACATCTGATTTATTCTTCAGCTAGATTCAAGACCTTTTCATTTTTTGTATCGGGAAGGTCTTTGGTCAGCCGACCTTTTTTTTGATGTCATTCCCCATCTGAGTTCTGAGCCTTTTTTCGGCATATCAAGGTCTGGATTGCAAGCAATAAGCCAAGTTTCACTTATGGAAAATGTCGGGAAGACACTTCTTCATCGTTATTTTCCATACAGTAAAGGCGCATGGCCGTAACTTGCCATTTGCGGAATCCCGAAACCTTTGCCGAGCAAAAAGCCGGACTCGGATCGGAGGAAAGAAGCCGGGGGAGGCAGCCCACAGAAAGGGCAATCCGATACAATCAAGAAATTAACCTGCTATACCCTTGTGCGAGTGAAATAATCCATCATAGACACTACATACCTAAGTAGTGGTATCAATACACCGATCACATATATCATAGCGTAGCCCAAAAGGACAAAAGGTAATGTTTTACGATAAAGACATGCAACAGCGAGCAATATAAACGAAAAAGAAAAGCCATAAACCCCATATTGAAAACCGGGTATCAACTCATAAACAGGTACGGGTTCCGGATGAAGCATGGCTCCGGCCACAATAGAATAAAGGCTGGTCAATAATATAAGCAGCGTATATAAGCAACTCTTAAGAATCCTGGGATCATTCCTTTTACAATAGAGAATCGTTCGGATATCACTTCTAAGAAACTCAATGCCCAGTAAGAGAGCCACCATAACGCCTGTATCAAAAGTAGAAAATACATTCATTCCGATCACCTTTGGCGCGAAGATATGTATTTATTCTGAAAAGCCACGTCTTTGCGTATTTTACGATGTCGCATCCGATAGTCCGGGAAGCATTTTTTTGGTTCTTTTTTGGGGTGACTGCCAAAAAAGAACCCCGAAGCCGAAATCCCGGGCAGACGGGATTTCTCCCGTCCACCTTACCTATTTTGCAATCTTCCCTCGTCCGCATAGCTATAATAGTTATTGCCTGCCACAATCACATGGTCAACCAAACGGATGTCTAATGTTTCAGCGGCTTTTTTAACTGCTTCCGTCAAGCGGTCATCCGCACTGCTGGGCTTGCGTGCTCCTGATGGGTGGTTATGTACCATGATAAAAGATACGGCGTTATAATACAATGCCTGCTTCATGATAACCCGTATATCCACAGGGGCGGTATTTATCCCGCCGCATGAGATACGGACTTTACGGATGAGTTTGGACGAACTGTTCAGCAACAGCACCCACATCTCTTCAGTAGCTATATCGCACAAAACAGGATGCATCATTTTATAAACATTATTGCTGGATAAAAGCGCAGGACTTTCAACTTGCCCTTCTTTCAGCCGTTTATATAGCTCAATCGCCGCATAAGCGACTTTTTTACGGCTGGGTGTTAGTGTTTCCAGTACATCAGACAAGCACAATCCTTCTATTTCCATCTGTTCATACTTATATTCTTCACGTTTCAGTTTCTCACTGTTCGTCAAGGTATAAATCAACTCGCTGTTTTCCATCACCCGATAAACGTCATTCACTTCAAATACGGTTCTCTTCGTTTTCATACTGCCAAAAATTAAAAGATTAATACTCGCAAACATCGCTTGTCGCCCCAACCATAAATTTTTCCTCAACTGATTGGGAACAGTGCATTGAAGAGAAAGCGGGAAAGACGGATCAGAACGGGATTGAACTGGTAAATACTACCTCCCGGAATGGGAGGATGGAGATTTGGCTTTTCAATATCGGGCGTTCCGGCCACGCCTACCTTCGCAATGTTCCTATCAGTTCAGGAAAAAATCATCATACCTCTCTTCCGGCATAGCCGGAGCGTAGAGCGTTAGGGATAGCAGGGAAAAGCCTGGAGGGTAACGAGGACTTGCAACGAATAGCCCGGTCAGAAGGGAACGCCCTGAAAAACTAATTCGGATACAGAAGATGAACAGAACCGCCTTCCAATCATATAAAAAAACGTGAAAATCAACACATACTTCCGAAAAATCTTTTTCCGAAAGTACGTATAGGGCATGTGAAGGGAAAATTTATTTTCCCAGTCATTTCTATGTTATCGCTTTGGGGATATTTAAAGGGGTTAGGAGTTTAGGTCTTTATTATGTATTTTGGTGGATGGTTTTACACAGCCGATACCTTTTATTTAAAAATTTCTCTCTTTTATTTCACTGATATACCGACATATAAAAAAAACAGGGATTACCTATTCCCTTCATTAACGGGTGGACGGTTTTACACAGCTGACAAGTGAAACCGGACGCTTTTACACAACTAAAGCAAAAGGAGTGGACGGTTCTACACAACTAGAAGCAACAAACGGGACACTTCTACACAACTAAAACAGGCAAAGCGGATGACTCCACACATCTAATCACCCCAATAGGGACACTTCTACACAACTAATTCTATAAAAAACCGTGAAACGTGGACGGTTCTACACAGCTGGATCGTCCATGTTCACCGCCCCGTCCGTCTCCGGAGATATGAACTCTTCAGGAGCAGGAGCAACTTCCGTTCCATTGGCACTCTCCAACTCTTCCTGTGCCCATCCTTCCGGAAACCTGCCGAATACAGCCACGAAATCACTGATATATATCTGTTTCTTCTTTTCTACGCTTTCCGGGGAGTTTGCCCATAAAAGGAACTCTTTATACAGTCCGGCATCTTCCTCCACCTCTTTGATCTTCTTCCTCCTGACAGCCATATCCGTGTCCGGGTAGGCAATCTCGACATACAGCCCAAGCAGGTTCTTATAGAATTTCTTCACCACGACAGCATATTGTCCTTCATCAAAATAGTGCAGCGTATGCCTAGGAAACGAGAACAACACGGTATATGCCCATCTCTCATGATCGCCTTTCACAAAAGAGAAATTGAAATTGGTATATTTCAGGTAAGTATTCATCTTTTTCAGTATCGAGGCGACCTTCTTTTTCCGGTCTTTGGGTTCGGCAATCTCTATGCCGAGCTTTTTAGCCAGCTGATCGACTGTCAGCACATAAAAAGGAGCCTCATTCTTGGTGGTCTTATACTTGATCAGGTAAACCATCTTGGAAAGTTCCAGATAGAAATAGCGGTAACGGCTGGGCAGGCTACGGTAATCCTGAAGTTCCAAGAGGTTATAGAGCGAGAACATGAAATTCTTTATCTCCGGGCTTACCACTGCCGAGTACAGCCTTTTCGTTGACTTCTTCGTCTTGAAATCGGTCATTATGTCGAAACGTTTCAAGATCTGCACGAAATTATAGGATGTACGGCCATCCTCGCCAATGGTCGGATAGCAGAGGTTCTCCAATCCCAGTTTATAGAGAGCCGCCTCAAAAACCGTCTCGATAGGATGGTTGATTCTCTGTCCTGCCGTGTCGGTACATACATATTCCGGCTGCATATTCTTTCCGAACATGGCCGCGAGCTGCCGGCTATCCAGCTTGCGCTGCAAGTTGGTACGGTCATACCCCATCTTACGGCAGAAGTCTTCTACGGAGAACCAGGAAGTCCCGAACAAGTCTTTGAGGTGATAGCTGCCCAGGTATATGATCAGATCGAGCATGACATTTCCACCTGCCTCATACAACCGTTCAATCAGCACGGAATTATAGCTTTCCCCAAGCACCCTAGGGACACGAATCAGTTCTTTTGCCATGATAATACTTACAAAATCAATCCTTTCTCTGTTTTCATTGCCACAAAGATAGGCATACCGGCCAACATACGCGTCATAATTATCAATCAGTTTTAACGGTATGACCGGTATGGGAAAAGGAGAAGTACTTTCCTGAAGAATGCTTTATCCGCCCTTCATCAGAAAGAAAGCATCTTACACCTGTACCCCATAGACATCCTATATTACTTTTTCAGTTCTTCCGATAAAAAAGGAACGGTCTATCAATACTTGCACCAATGGTTTCTCTTTGACAAACTCATCAAGCTCACGCTTTATCAATTTATTGCCCAACCCTATGCGTCGTCCAAATTCCTCGAAATCCTTCCGCCCTACCTGATGAGCAATTTGACTCCACATTGTCATCTGTAATCGACTCAACCCTCGGTCTAAGGTGTAGATCGTTAGGTTATCAGTACAGCGAAATCATCCGTTCTCTCATGAGTATCTACTTCTGTGGTGGCTCATGTATTGAGGATGTCACTACTCATTTGATGAACCATCTCTCGCTTCATCCGACACTTCATACTTGTAGTTCTGATACTATCCTCAGAGCGATAAAGGAACTGACGCAAGAAAACATCTCATACACATCAGATACGGGTAAGAACTACGATTTCAACACGGCTGACACTCTCAATACTTTACTGCTCAATTGTATGTTTGCATCTGACCAACTGAAAGAGGGTGAGAAGTATGATGCAAAGCCTACATACAAGAAGTTCTCTGGTTATCGCCCTGGCGTGGCGGTTATTGGTGACTTGATTGTTGGCATTGAGAATAGCGATGGTAACACAAAAGTTCCATTTCATGGCACGTTTTCTCGCCATGGCAGAGCTTAAGTAAACTTAGCTCTGCTCATCTGGCTTAACGAAAACCTTCGTTTTCATCAGAAGGACACGCTGAAGAGGTTCTTTGAGAGATTTGAACAGAACAGGCTCACTATCAATCGTTTCAGAGCTGATTGCGGATCATGTTCCGAGGAAATCGTGGAGGAAATAGAGAAACACTGCAAGTCCTTCTATATCCGCACTAACCGCTGCAGTTCGCTCTACAATGACATATTTGCTCTCAGAGGCTGGAAGACTGAGGAAATCAATGGCATTGAGTTTGAATTGAACTCTATCCTTGTTGAGAAGTGGAAGGGTAAAGCATACCGACTTGTGATTCAAAGACAGAAACGGATGGATGGTGTGCAGGATCTTTGGGAAGGAGAATACACATACCGTTGTATCCTGACTAACGACTATGAATCTTCCGTAAGAGAAATTGTCGAGTTCTATAACCTTCGTGGAGGAAAGGAACGTATCTTTGATGATATGAACAATGGTTTCGGGTGGGACAGATTGCCCAAATCCTTCATGGCCGAGAACACTGTGTTCCTTCTTCTTACAGCACTTATCCGTAACTTCTACAAGGCCATTATCCAAAGACTTGACGTAAAGAGGTTCGGACTCAATGCAACAAGTCGCATAAAAGCGTTTGTCTTCAGGTTTATCTCTGTACCAGCCAAGTGGATCAGGACATCAAGGCGGTATGTGCTGAATATCTATACCTGTAACAATGCTTACGCAGATATTTTTCAGACTGATTTTGGATAACGCCTACAACTTATGGGTATGATACTGCGTATTGTCTCAAGTCGCATTGTGGGGTAAGGGGATGTTGTAGGCAGAAGTGGGTGTTTCTGCCTCAATTTATCTGATAATTCAGTAATGAGAGGACGTGTACACGCAAGAAGGACGTTGAAGGGCTTAGTTGCGGATTTGAGGCAGGTAAGAAAATACAAAGAATTAACAGCAACCGAGAAACTGAAATACCGTATCGCAGTGAAAATGACGGCAGCCGACTACTTCCGCCTGCTGACACGATCGCATGAGGCGGGCGTATCACCAAGCGAGTACATGAGGGAATGTTTCCGTAACGGTCATGTGAAAGAACGGCTGTCGGAGGAACAT
Organism: Phocaeicola coprocola DSM 17136; assembly: GCF_000154845.1. GTDB lineage: Bacteria > Bacteroidota > Bacteroidia > Bacteroidales > Bacteroidaceae > Phocaeicola > Phocaeicola coprocola. The sequence continues at coordinate 76,898 of NZ_DS981485.1, forward strand.
GCCGGATACATCCGCCAACTCTGCGGCATGGCTAACAATCTCAACCAGCTTGCGCGTAAGGCAAACGCCGGAGGCTTCCACGATGAACGGTGGGACTGCAAGGTGGCAGTGGCAAGGATTCATGAACTTATAACCAAGATAGGGATATGATGGCGAAAATCGTAAAAGGAAGCGACTTCAAGGGTGCGGTGGATTACATCATCGACAAGAAGAAGGATACGCAGATAGTAGCAAGCGAAGGCTTGTTTATGGAAAATCTGGAAACTATCGCCATGAGTTTCAATGCCCAGTCACGGATGAACGATAAGGTGACAAAACCTGTCGGACATATCGCGTTGAGTTTTTCCAAAGAGGATGAGTTACGGCTGACGAACCGTATCATGGCAGGCATCGCGCTTGAATATATGGAACGGATGGGAATCAAGAATACGCAGTTCTTCATCGCCCAGCATTTCGACAAGGAGCATCCGCACGTGCATATTGCTTTCAACCGCATAGACAACAACGGCAATACCATATCGGACAGGCACGAGCGTCTGCGCAGTACCCGCATCTGCAAGGAATTGACCTTGAAATACGGCTTGCATATGGCTGGCGGAAAGGACAATGTCAAACGCAACCGCCTGAAAGAGCCAGACAGGACGAAATATGCGCTTTACGACATCATCAAAATGGAAGTCGGCAGATGCGGCAACTGGAACGTGCTTATCGCCAACCTGAAACGGCAGGGAGTGGAAGTACATTTCAAGCATAAGGGGCAGACCAGCGAGGTGCAGGGTGTTGTATTCTCCATGAATGGCTACCATTTCAACGGCTCCAAAGTGGACAGGCGTTTCAGTTATTCCAAGATTGACGCGGCTTTGCAGCACAACAGATGCAGGGAACGTATGGGAATAACAGCCGGAATATATGAAACGGCTACACCAAGCGCACCGTCCGGCACGGCACAAAGCGAGTTGTTCAACGGCTCTTGGGGATTGCTAAAAAGCAGTGGCTCATCTTATAACACTGCTGATGCGGAAGCCAATCAGGAAATGGTGGATATACTTCGCAGAAGGAAGAAAGTTAAGCGCAAGAGAGGTGTTGGGTTCTAATATTCTGTACTAATCCAATTCTCACGACACTTGCGCTCTATATTCATTCGGAGTGTAACCTACCTCTTTCTTGAACAGTCGGGTAAAATGTTGCGGGTACTGAAAACCGAGATTATAGGCGATTTCATTAACGGTGTCGTCTGTAGATGCAAGTTCCGTCTTGGCTATTTCAATAGACTTGTCATGAATGAAATGCAGGGCGGTTGAACCTGTTTCTTTTTTCAATAAATCACTGAAATAGTTGGGCGAGAGGCAGAGCTTGTCTGCACAATACTGTACAGTGGGCAAGCCTATCCGTTTAGCAGCCCCATCATGGAAGTATTCGTCAAGCAACCGCTCAAATCTTGCGAGGATGTCTCGGTTTTGGTTGTCGCGTGTGATGAACTGACGGTCATAGAAACGTGTGCAGTAATCAAGGAACGTCTTGATGCTGTCTGTGATGAGGTTCTTGCTGTGACGGTGTATCGGATGGTTCAATTCATATTGAATCTTGTGGAAGCAATCCATGATGATTTGCCGTTCTTCCACACTAAGGTGCAATGCCTCGTTTGTCTCGTAGGAAAAGAACGAATATTCACGCATTATCCGCCCGAGAGGTGTATTCCGCAGCAGGTCGGGATGGAACATAAGCAGGTAGCCATCTGGTTGGAACTGCATGCCGTCATCTTCCGCACCGAACACCTGTCCGGGCGCGATAAATATCAGTGTGCATAATTATTCCTAAGTCTGTGAAACCGGAACGCATGAAGCAGAATCTCGACATATTAGACTTCACCCTGTCGGCCGACGACATGGCACGGATAAAGACGCTGGATACCGACAAGCCTTTCTTACTCGGCTCGCACGAAGATCCAGAAATCGTAAAATGGTTCATGCAGTACAAAAACGCCTGAACATCAACAACCATATTTCGATAGCCGCTATCGACTATATTAAGAAGTTATTCGTATATGCCTTTATTGTAATCCGTCATGTACTGAGTAAATGTTTTGCCTGTTTGCTGTTTGAAGAAGCGCATGAGATGGCTCGGATCAGAGAAATTGAAATCATCCGCCATTTCACTGACAGTGCGGTTGGAGAATAGCAATTCGTTCTTCAGTTCCTCAAGCAGACGTTGTTTTATCAAATGGGTAGCTGATACTCCGAATTGGGCTTTTACTGAGTTATTGAGTGTGATGCGACTGACATGAAGCATGTCTGCATATTCCTGCACCCGCTGGTGGGTGCGGATATTCTGTTCCAACAAGTCCTTGAACCGAAAAGCGAAATTGTTTTTAGCAATTTCAGCGGGCAAGCAATAGGCGGCAGCGTATGTACGATTGATAATCAGCAAAAGATAATATAGTAAGGAAACAATGATATTGTACGTATCGGACACTGGATTCATCAGCTCATACTTAATCTTTCCGAGCAGCCGCATATATTCCTTCATTTCGTCATGTGTGGCATTGATGTAAGGCGGCGTATCTGTCTGGTAACAATACAAAAGGCGAAAAACGAAGAACTTGTCGGCGATAAAAGTACGCATGAAATCTTCGCGGAATATAAGGAACGTGTAATCCAACGCCGTCTCATCTACATGCCACTCTTGTTGCTGATGGGGTGAAAGCAGGAGAACCATGCCGTCGCGCAGTTCAATCTTGCGGAAGTTCAGTAGCAAATATCCGTTTGCCTTACGGAAAAAGTAGAAGCTGAAGAAGTCTGTCTTAAACCGCTTGTTTTCTGTCAGCACAAGTCCGATGTCCTTGTTTATGGCAGTATTGATGTAAAAATCCACGCCGCAGCGTGTCTTGTTGAACGGTACGCTGACCAGTCGATCAGGGTTGATTATCTCGTCCATATCCTTGTCGTTTTTGCAAAGATAATAATTTCATTTATCAAAATGGCATAATTACCGTTTTTTCAGGCATAGATGTTTCGCCGGATTCTTCCGAACTTTGCACCCGTAATCAATAACAAGACATATAGTCATGAAAAAGACATCTACAGTACAATTGGTGCGCAATGCCACCTTGAAAATCAGGTATGCGGGACACACCATGCTAATTGACCCCGTTTTAGCCGACAAAGGCACTTTGATATCGGCCCTCGGTGTGAATAAAACACCGAGGGTACACCTCACCATTCCTATTCAGGATATTATCGGAGGCGTGGACATGGTGCTCCTGACCCACAATCACATCGACCATTACGAGCCGAGTGTCCCCACACATTTGCCCAAAGAAATTCCTTTCTACGTTCAGCCCCAGGACGCGGACGCCATCAGAAACGACGGATTTACAAATGTGATACCCATCGAAGAAATAAAAACAATAGACGGCATATCCATTTACCGCACGACCGGACATCATGGTTTCGGGCAGATCGGGCAGATGATGGGACCTGTATCAGGTTATGTGCTAAAAGCCGAGGGCTTCCCGACCGTTTATATAATGGGTGACTGCCGATGGGAAGCATGTATCCGAGACACCGTGGAACGGTTCAATCCTGACTATATCGTGGTAAACTCCGGAGGTGCAATCTTTCCCGAATTTTCCAAAACGGACGGTCCTATCATCCCCGACGAGAACGAAGTGATGCAGATACTTGACGAATTGCCTTCGCATATCAAGCTGATAGCCGTACACATGGATGCCATCGACCATTGCCAGACCACCCGTGCAATTCTGCGCAATGAGGCAACGCATCACGAAGCCGACATGAGCCGGCTGATTATCCCGGAGGACGGAGAAACAGTTGTGTTATGAGTGTCTGCATTAAATCCCTGATAAAAAACATGAACATAGTGGTAGGGTGCACTATAGGATGCCCTTACTGCTATGCCCGTAACAACTGCCGCCGTTTCCACATTACCGACGACTTTTCCGTGCCTGAATACATGGAACGAAAACTGCGCATCATCGATACGTCCCGTCCTCATGTGTGGCTCATGACAGGAATGAGCGATTTCTCCGATTGGAAGCCTGAATGGAACGCAGAAATTTTCGAGCGGATCAGCAGCAATCCCCAGCACGCCTATATCTTTCTGACGAAGCGCCCTGACAAAATCAGTTTCTCCTCTGACGACGAGAACGTATGGATGGGCGTGACCGTTACGCGCAGTTCCGAGAAAAGGAGGATTGATGATTTGAAAAAGAATATCAAAGCACGACACTACCATGTCACGTTTGAACCTCTCTTCGATGATATCGGCGAGATTGATTTCGAGGGAATTGACTGGATTGTCATAGGCACAGAGACCGGAAACCGAAAAGGAAAGTCATATTCGCGCCCCGAATGGGTGCTTAGCATTGCAGAACAGGCAAAGGCTCATGGCATACCGGTGTTCATGAAAGAGGATTTGCTGCCGATTATGGGCGACGAAAGAATGATTCAGGAATTGCCGGAACAATTTACCAGACGAATACAATGAATATGGATACAATAAAGGAAATAGATGTAAAGAGTGTAATGACCAAATCCTCTCTGCCGGTGGGAGGATATTCGGTCAACCCTTATGTAGGGTGTCCCCACGCCTGCAGGTATTGCTACGCATCGTTCATGAAACGGTTCACCGGGCACACCGAGCCGTGGGGTACGTTTTTAGATGTAAAAAACTGGAAGCCGATAACGAATCCTCATAAATACGACGGTGAACGTGTTGTAATAGGGTCTGTGACGGACGGTTACAATCCGTATGAAGAAGAATTCCACCGTACCCGAAGGCTGCTCGAAGAGCTGCGAGGAAGCGATGCCGAGATTATGATATGCACAAAGTCCGATCTTGTCCTTCGCGATCTCGACCTGTTGAAGAGTTTTCCCAAAGTGACTGTGTCATGGTCTGTCAATACGCTCGACGAGCAGTTCTGCGCAGATATGGACAACGCCGTAAGCATTGAACGCCGTCTGAAAGCGATGCGTCAGACATACGAGGCAGGTATCCGCACCGTATGCTTCGTCTCGCCCATATTCCCCAGAATAACAGACGTAAAGGCAATAATAGAGGAGGTAAAAGATTATGCTGATTTAATCTGGCTTGAAAACCTGAATTTACGCGGGCAGTTCAAAGGCGGGATAATGACGTATATCCGTGAGAAGTATCCTGACCTCATACCGCTTTACGAGGAAATTTACAATAAAAAAAGGCTTGAATACTGGCAGGCATTGGAGCAGGACATTTCAAATTACGCCAAGGAGCAGGGCTTCCCGTATCGTATAAACGATCTGCCATACGGACGCTCGGAAAAAGGCAAACCTGTCATCGTAAACTACTTCTACCACGAAAAAATACGATTGACAAAATGAGGCTATGCCGGACTGATGCAGAAAAGTTGTAGCGCGGATAAAAGCACCATGTATGTGGATAATATCCGGCAATCTTCCGAGCGTATGCGGGAGATGCTCAACACGCTGCTGGATTTCTTCCGTCTGGACAACGGCAAGGAGCAACCCAACCTTTCCCCTTGCAGGATTTCCGCAATCACGCATATTCTTGAAACGGAGTTCATGCCCATTGCCATGAACAAGGGGCTGACTTTGATAGTGGAGAGCCACACCGATGCGGTGGTTTTGACCGACAAGGAACGTATCCTGCAAATCGGCAACAACTTGTTGTCAAACGCCATCAAGTTCACGGATAACGGTAGTGTATCATTGGCAGCGGATTATGATAACGGTTTGCTGAAACTTATCGTTGAAGATACCGGTACGGGCATGACCGAAGATGAGCAACAACGAGTATTCGGTGCATTTGAACGTCTTTCAAATGCCGCCGCAAAAGACGGCTTCGGATTAGGCTTCCTGCAACCAGCCGTTATCCAACAGCCGGGTTAAATGCGTCCTCCCTATCTCGGCCGTCCCTTGCAGGACGACACAGCGGTCTTTCTCCTGGAGCTTTCTTAATTCCTCCAGTGAAGCCGCCATTTTCTCCGCCATTGTTGCCATAACCGTTTTTATTTAGATTCTGATTATTTTCGTGCAAATACTCGTTTTTAGACACGTGTAAATACTCGTTTTTAATTATGTGCATTTACTCGTATTTGTTGCAAAAATACAATATTTGTTCCGATAATCAGCTACTAATGAAGTCTTTTTTTACTTGTTGTATCGTCGAAACGGCCTTTCCCGTGAGCTTCGCCACGTTCCGGATCGAGTAGCCTTTCTTTAACAAGGCGATCGCCTCCCGGTATTCCTCTTTCCTCTGTTCGGCCGTTTTCCGGCTTCCCGGCTTCCGTCCCAGCCTGCCCCCTTTCTGGATGTACAACTCCCGTCCGCTATTAAGGCGGTCGATGATCCCCTGGCGTTCGATCGCGGCCAGTTCCCCCAACAGGGTAGTGATCAGAGAGGACAAGGGGTTTACCGTCTTGTCCGGCCGTAACGTTTCCAGGTTCAGGTTTTGAATATACACGCATATTTTATGCGTGTGCAGCGTATCGAGTGACTTTAGGATCTCCAGGGTTGAACGCCCCAGGCGTGAGATCTCGGTCAGCAACAACATATCCACCCGGTTCTGCGGATCTGTGCAGTATTCCAGGCAACGGCTTAAAACCGGGCGTTCGATATTGGCCTTTCGTCCGCTTATCTTTTCCTCAAAGACCGCCGTCACCTCGTACCCCCGTCCGGCTGCGAACCTCTCCAGATCGACAACCTGCCGTTCGGTCGATTGCCTGGCCGACTGCGAGCTTACACGTGAATAAATAACCACATTCATCCCTTTTGCTTTTGTTCTTCCTTATCTATTGTTTTAATCACCTTATCCACCTCTTTCAAGGAGGCATTATTTCCGGATCTATCCAAAAAAGAAATTCGCTAATTAACCTATAATTACTATCTTTGCATTGTAATGCTTGGTAAAGCCTCTGTTATCAAAACACGTAACCAAGTCAAGGATATACCCGTTCATCAAGAACGGGTTTTTCTTTTGCGACAGCCCATTCATAAGACAAAGGATATTATAACAGGTCAGTAATCACAGCCGCCGGAATATCCAGCTTTGAGAAAGCGAACATCTTTTTCCCCAGATCCTTTAACGAGGCTCCGATATGGTACACGTCCGTTTCATCAACGATCAGGAAACGGTCGTGACTGTCCCGGTACGTCCTGATGTCGATAGGTGGGTACTGGCTGTTATGCCTGTCAAGATCAAGTTGGAGTTGCTGCGTGATACGCTGGGTGTAAATGGTGGCCGAGACACCGACGCTGCGTTTACTCAACATGAGCAAGACCGTTTCGTCCACATAGTTGTCGATAAGCACGATCGAACGCCTGGCCGACTTTACCAGATCGGTAGCGAACTTGTACGCATCGAAAATCTGGCCGTTATAAAAAATGCCTTCGACCGGGGGCAAGGCAGTACGCACAAAAAAATCTATCTTCTCGGTATGTTGAGCGACAGTCCTTTCAAGTTCTGACAAACGTTTATTAATGGAATACCCTTTTAAAAGATAGTCCTTTAAAACCTTATTCGCCCATTGCCTAAATAAAATACCTCTTTTACTATTGACACGAAACCCAATGGATATGATCGCATCCAAATTGTAATAAGTCAGATTGCGCATCACTTGCCGTTTGCCTTCCTGTCGAACTGTTCGGAAATCCCGAACAGTTGAACTTTCCTCTAATTCTTTCTGATCATATATGTTTTTTATATGCTCGCTTATATTTGCTTTGCTGGATTGAAAAAGATCCACAATTTGCGCCTGTGTCAGCCAAACGGTTTCATCTTCCAGCCTCACTTCCAACTTGACCGCTTCATCCGGCTGGTATAATATGATTTCTCCCTGTTCCATTACTTATTTACCTTTTCTTAATTCATCAAGCCTCTGCATCGCACCGCTGAACTTCTCACTAAACATCATATCATCGGGCAAAACAAACCAGGTGGGAATACCTCTCGACTGTGGATTACCTATACATTCATCTTGCCCGTTCTGTTTGCGGTAATCGTCCCATTCACTATAAGCGATGTTCCAACGAATACCTAATTTATAGGTATTTTCCCATTTAATAATAGCCAGTGAATAGGCCGGATCATCTTTGCCGTCATAAATCACTTCTACAACTTCAACCATCCCTTTAGGGGAATTTATAAACTTCGGATTTTTATACGAATAAGTGCTCATGTCTTTTATTTTTTATTTATAGCACACAAAGATACTCAAAAACAAATATATACATATATACATACGTATGATTAACGTATAAAAACATTTATGGTTATTCTAATCTTTGATTAATTCCGGTACAGAAACAAAACGTACCGAAAGGTGGAAACCGGATTTATTTCGGTACGCTTCCCCGATCGGCACAAAAAACACGCAAAAAACGAAAAATACTACTTTTAGTATTTTAGTATATTAGTTTTTGACTATATTTGCGGACATGACAACCATTTAAAAAACTGAATTTATGAGCAAAGCAAAAGTAATCTCCGTATTGAATCACAAAGGGGGAGTAGGAAAGACTACAACCACGATCAACCTGGGCGGCGCGTTACGTCAAAAAGGGTACAAGGTTCTTTTGATCGACCTTGACGGACAAGCCAACCTGACTGAATCGCTGGGCTTCTCTGCGGAGCTTCCCCAAACGATCTACGGCGCGATGAAAGGCGAATACGACCTGCCGATCTACGAGCATAAGGACGGCCTTAGCGTCGTTCCCTCCTGCCTGGATCTCTCGGCCGTTGAAACGGAGTTAATCAACGAGGCCGGGCGGGAACTTATCTTAGCCCACCTTATCAAGGGCCAAAAGGAGAAATTCGATTATATCCTGATCGACTGTCCCCCCTCGCTGTCGCTGCTCACGCTTAACGCACTGACGGCCTCGGATCGGCTGATTATCCCGGTTCAGGCTCAATTCCTGGCAATGCGTGGAATGGCCAAACTTATGCAGGTCGTCCACAAGGTGCAGCAACGTTTGAACTCGGATCTTTCGATAGCCGGGGTTCTGATAACCCAGTACGACGGAAGAAAGAACCTGAACAAGAGCGTTTCGGAACTGGTACAGGAAACATTCCAGGGCAAAGTGTTCAGCACCCATATACGCAACTCCATTGCGCTGGCCGAAGCCCCGACACAAGGGCAGGATATTTTTCACTATGCCCCCAAATCTGCCGGGGCAGAGGACTACGAAAAGGTATGTAACGAACTGCTAACAGAAATAAAGTAACCATATGGCAAAGAAGAACGATTTAAAAAACAGTATGTCGGCCGGGCTGACCGGGGGATTAGACAGCCTGATCCAATCCACGGCCGGGCAAAAAGAGGCTCAAAAGCCGAAGAAAGCGAAAACCGTGCATTGTAATTTTGTCATGGACGAAACCTATCACCAGAACTTAAAGCTGATCGCGATCCGCAAAGGCGATTCGCTAAAATCGGTATTGCAAGAGGCTATATCTGACTACTTGGATAAAAACAGTTCCCTGCTATAACAGCGTATCGGGAATATACAGGGCAAACACTCCACAAAAGAAATTCTCCAGGAAAAAGGTACGCAAAAAGCACCCCTACACATCAAAAAGTATATTGAAAATGCGATTCCCTATAAAGAACCCGTTGGCAGGATTAATCTTGCGTATGTTTAACCTGCCAACGGGTACGATATTAATAAACGTTTGGATTAAGGTTGGGGTTGGACGTTTACGTCTTTATCTGCATCAACCCAGCCTGTTGTCTCTGCATCAAACTGGATCGGATTCAACACAGCCACTCCCTGATCAGTATAACCACCACCGAAAATCAACGTGTAGATATGACGCTTGCCCGCTACCCATGTATCTCCGAACGGAACATAAATTGTTCCGTAACTATCTGCTGAACCCAACAGATAACCTCCGGACTGCTGGATTTTGCAGGTGATCGACAGGTAACATTGATGCGCACCGTCGGCTTTTATCTTGGTATTGGTGGCTTCTTCGGAAACTTTCCATGCTGTCAGCTTCTGTGGTATATTCAGCATAGGAGTTTTTTCGGAAATATCGGTAGCTGTGGTATTACTATTGACCTCAATGGATTTGCCTTGCACTACGGTAATAAAACCTCCTCCTGTAGAGCTTTCAGGCCAATCACCCACAGCCCAACTTCCCGTTCCATCGGCTGTCGCAGGCAATGTGTAGACGCCGCCCATTTTTACATTAAAAATCTTGATGTCCTTTATATTCACCTGCATGTTATCGTATTCGGTCTTTGCTTTGAATACGACCTGTGACAGAATATGCTTGAAGTTAAATTTCACTACTCCGTTGTTCTTGTCTTTTGTCTGGCCTTTGGCTATGGCATACATCACGTCGTAGTTTTCATGAGCATTGATACCAGATCCATACTCATCGGAGCAGGAATAAGTTATCTTTTGAGTATCCTTGGTGGCTTCCCACATATAACTCCACTGCATGGCTTCATCAACCGTTCCGGGATTGAACGCGTAAAAGTCCAAAGGCTCGGTAGGCCAATAACGAAGATCGCCCGCATTTTTATAATCCCACTTATTATCTTTGTACACGATATTCACTCCGTCATGTCCAAATTCCGTGTCGACCTTTCCCATGAAGGCAGTACCATCCGCCGTAAAAGCGAACACGTCGAAATCGGTGTTCTTCAAGTTGGTGTTGGTAGTAGGGGTAGCCCTCGTTTCCGCCGCATTACTTAACACGTTAAAACCAATCGCATTTCGTGAGGAGGTTTCCACATTCGCAATCTCCTCGTCTGAGCAACCCATGAGTAGTGCTCCAAAGATTGCCCAAAGCATTACTGTACTTTTTTTCATAAATAAAAATAAATTAAATTGATACATATAATTAATAAACTCGATTACTTAATAGTTGACATAGCGTTTACCCGGCATCCAATCCGCACTGAAAACTCAAATATCCGTTTATAACACTATATCCACATTCACATCATCCCAATCATCAACGTCCACATCAAATCCCGCACCGTCACTTCCCGGCTCGAATGGTACCTCATAATCAAAATTCAACACCAGATGCACATCACCGACATGCCCCGCTACCGGGACATCATGCACTTGGTCGCTCACGTCCTGTTCCAATACAGACATGCTGCCGGAACGGTTCTTGAGATACAGCCGGAAAACATTGGGCTCTCCTTCAAGTGCGGAATGTCCAAACGTATAGAATCCGCCTATAATCTGATTCCGTGAAACCATTCCATCAAAGAGCAGGCTCTCCGAAAGACCGGCGGGCAAACTGTCGCCGGACATGTTAAGCGAGCCGGACATGCCGGAAAGAGCGGCCCGCAAATCCGCCACCCTATCCAGTCCCCGAAGACCGTTCACCTCATACGTGTAGTGACATACCATGTTTACGGGAGTTAGCCGTACTATCTCCGCGCTTCCTCCCGGAATGTCCTTGAGGATAACTCCGTCTATATGGTCGCCACACAGCCAGGGTGGGGTGACAGCCATTGTCCGGTTATCCGGTGACCGAACATCACGCGTATCGGCAGTAAAAAGCGTGTAACTGCCGTTTCCTTTCCAAACCATCCCGTCGGTATCGTAGTTGAAGCAAATTACCCGGTAATCATTCTCGGGGAGCTCCACTTCCCCCCCCTCTCCTCCGGGGAAATCAAATATCCACGTGTTGCTTTCATCATCGGTCGGATAAAATACGACCCTCATGCCTTCAGGCTTGTCATGATTGGAAATCTTGGTCCAGTCGAATATTACCCGCACCGTGGCAAAGTGCGGATGATCGTAACATAAATCCTTATGCTCACAAGCCGTCAGTCCTATCCATAAAAATATGAACACCAGACTAAAGCGTATCCGTATCACTGCCTGCCTCCTTTCTTCCGGCTATAATTCCCCCGCCCGATCAACCACACCAAAGAGATACCCGCCTTGGTCGGGCCGAACCAGCGGCGGTTTTTAGTGGTCTGCCATACATAGTGACCGTCCAAAGGGATGTACTCCTTGTACGATCCTCCAAGGTAGCCGATTCCCAACGTGAAATCCACATTGAACCGATGTCCCACAGGTAACGAGTAGCCGTAAGCCACGCCTCCCCCGTAACTCCATTTATCCCCCAAGTAACCTTTCCCACCCAATTCGAAATCATAGGTGACGATCTGCCCGTACAATCCGACATGATGCCCGGAAAACGGTTTTTCCACCGCTCTCCGACCGAACCAGCGGCGCAACTCCACATCTCCCCCATAGATACGCCAATAATTATGCTTCCGATCACTTTTCCACCAGGCATACATCCAATTCCCGGCCACAGACCAGTTCTTCCCCAAACAGAACTCAACCCCGATGTCAGGTATCAAAACAGCGTCATAAAGCAAGTTTGTTTTCACCGCCATGCAAAACGGCCGTTTCTTTACCGGAGCTATGACGGTAACGGTATCACGGATGCACAACGTATCACGTGTATGTATATATACCGTATCTCTGACGGGATTTATCGGATCACTATCATAGCATATTTTCACCATCGACGAACGAAGTTTCGGAAAATGGAATTTATACAAATATGAGTATGGCCTCCCCCCTTTCAGTCTTTTCAGTTCTCCCCCCCAATAAGGGCTGTCCTGGTTTTCCAAACGTACGATCTTCTCCAACAAACGAAGGACATCCTCCCTCTCCGGAACATTCACATCCGCTCTCACCATCGTTATAAGTCCGTTCCAGTCACTTCCCGAAAAATGAAAATCCTTCTCCAATACCGGAATCTTTATATAAGGTGATATATACCGCCACAAAACCTCTGCTCGTTTTTCAGACAGCCTTCCATTCAACAGCCCCCCTCCTTCCGGGGAAGCTCCTCCTATTATTTGAATTTTCCTGATAAGACGGACGGAGTCGTTCAATGCGGAACAGATTTTAGCAAACCGCTCCATCTCGTTCCCATTGTCAAGTAAACATGTATCTATATTTACCTTTCCTTGATGAAAATAGATCCTTACCGAATCACGCTTCTCCTGAGCGGATATTTCTCCGCTTATACTCAACACGAGCACGAACAATACACATTTAATATAAAAAAAACATCTTTTCGTCATTTAATCATTTGTTAATATGACAATCCAAACCCAGGCTTTTACACCCCCTGAATTTCAACCGCTAAAGATATGCACTTATAAACCAACCTCCAAAGCAAAAAACAAGTATTTTAAACTTATAAATACTTAAAAAGACAACCACACAACAGCTACAACACTTACCACAGCAGCCAATCACGCTTACACAACAATTAAAAACACTTAACATCATAAAGAAAAGTACTTAAACATACAAAAAAAAAAAAACAGTTATTTTTGCAGGAAACATTATACTTAATAACACTTAAAACAATAAAACACATGAAAATCAGCACAAAAGCCGCTACTTTTCTAAGTTCAATAAAAACTCAAACTTACGACAAAAAAGAAAGAGAAATGATAATAACGTATCAACAAAAACGTGTCTTTCATCTATCCCTGCTCATGCTGGCCTTATGCGCACCCATATACATATATTCAGTTCCATTTCCCAATGAACAGTTTTATTATATTAACAGCGTATTATTCCTGTTTATCATTATGTGCACTCTCGCTTATTTTAAAAAGAGAGTAAATCTGACCACGACCTTTTCCATTATACTGATAGCCATACATATCGAGATTTTTATCGAAATAATTTATTGCTCAATATGTAGCGGATATGAATATAGTTATCAAAGAGCATTGATAATGAGTAACATTAGTATCTCTCTCTTATTTACCATGCTTTCCATCTGTGCCTATATGAGTAATATCTCCATCCTATTGTCCTCCCTTACCATAGCTTCCTATACAATCTGCACACTTATCACCGACGAACCGTTCCTATACAGTTATCTGCCTTTGATCATCATCATATACACCATGATCCCCTTATTAGGAAGATCCTTACACAGTAATATCAGCAGCTTGCTAAAAAGTAGCAACTTGCTAAAAGAGGAAGAGGAAATGCTTTTGAAACGTCTCCAAATGAAAAAGGAAGAACTATTCGCGTTCGCCGAGTTGTTAAGCGAGAATAACCCGGAAGAAAAGACAAGCTCCCTGTTAAGCATAATAGGGGAACAATCCAAAGAAAATCTTTTTACAGCCCTTGCCGCATACCAGAAAAAGGAAAAAAGTAAACTTGATACAATCAGGAGAATATATCCCAATTTATCCCCGTCCGAATTAAACATCTGCCGTTTAATACTGCAAGACAAGACCGTCAGCCAAATATGCGAATTATTACATCGGAGTAGCGGAAACATAACCAGCCAACGAGCGAACATACGTGCCAAACTCGGACTGAAAAAAAGCGACAATTTAAAAGAAGCATTACAAGAACGCATGAGGCTGTATGAAGAAGAACACCGGCAAGAGGACTTTTCAGCCATGCGTTAGGGATTGCAGAGTAAAGCCCACAGCCTTTAGGCGAGGACTTGCAACGGAAAGCCTGACCGTCCCACAGGAACGCCCAAAAGAAAAAGAATCCCCCGAACATTCATCCGGGGGACATCCAAGCCGTCACATCAATTATAATACAGATTCAGATCATCCGTGCCAATCTCCTTTCCGTCCCGGAAAACAAGGCGTAAATCAATCCTCTCTCTGTTTTCATTGCCACAAAGATAGACATACCGGCCAACATACGCATCATACTTATCAATCAGTTCTAACGGTATGACCGGCATGGGAAAAGGATACACCTATATTGCATATAGCGGAAAATTTGTAAGATTACCCTGTACTTTATAAGGCAACATAGAAAATCTCTCCGCATGCAATTCCGGTCTTTTTCCCAGTAATGCTGTCAACGAATTGGCCCGGACATTCCCTTCGGCCTTCACTTCTATCGGCACCATTTGGGCATTACGTTGAATAACAAAATCCAACTCAAGACGCGAATTGTCTGTGTTATGGTAATAAATCGGTGACACGCCCTTACTTTTCATCTGCTGCAATACATACTGTTCAGTCATTCCTCCCTTGTATTCCTTAAATATGTCGTTTTTAATCAAGACTTGGGCCGGATCTGTCTTGACCATAGCACCCATAAGCCCCAAATCAACCATATAGAGTTTGAAAGCCGACAGGTCTTCATAAATATCAAGCGGAAGCTCCGGTTTGGTACATCGAGGCACTTTATACAACAACCCGGCATTTACAAGCCATTGAATGGCCATCTCAAAATCATTGGCTCTGGCACCTTTTCGCAAAGCTCCGTAAATGAATTTCTTGTTTTCTTTAAATAATTGGGAAGGAATGCTGTTCCATACCATTCGGACACGCGGAACCTGTTCTTTGGGCGCATGTTTTGAGAAGTCAAGATCATAGCCTTGCAAAATCTCCGACTGTATTCTTCTGACTTCCAGCAAGGAATCCGTTTCTACATATTTGAGTACAACTTCCGGCATACCACCTACATAATAATATTGCCGAAGGAGATCCGTATATTTGTCATGCAGGAGGCTTATCGTTTCAAAATCCCCACTCATAAGCAATTTACAAGCTTCTTCTTCTCCCTTGGCGACAAGAAACTCTTCAAAGTTCATAGGAAATATATTGATGACATTTACCTTCCCTACGGGATAAGACACATCCTGATGAAGGGATATCCCCAAAAGTGAACCTGCCACAGCTATATGATACTCCGGAACCTCCTCTTTAAAATACTTCAAAGATTCCAGTGCTTCCGGGATATCTTGTATCTCATCAAGGATAATAAGCGTATCACCCGGAGTAATGTCAACGGAAGTCATCGCACGCAGCCCCCGTAAAATTCTGTCAACATTGAAATCCTGAGAAAAAAGCTGGCGTGCAAGGTTATTCTTACGGCATACCACATAAGCCTCTTTTTTGTATTCAAGTTTGGCAAACTCATGGAGCAGCCATGTTTTCCCAACTTGTCGGGCACCATTTAAAATCAGAGGTTTTCTATCCTCACGGTTTTTCCATTCTATAAGTTGTTGCAAAACAAATCTTTTCATCTACAAACAGCATTTTTATACATGTAAAAACAGCGTATAATACATTTATCCGCACTTATTTAAAGCACAAATATACTAAAATAAACAGATAATAGAAGCAATCTTATACATTTTTCCGCACTTTAATCAACTCCAATGGAAAGCAGTAGCCAATTTAGGATTGCCTTCTCCACGCTCGATGGCCACCAGCGTATTGATGCCCACGCCCGCCAGTTCGGAGAAGTTCCAGCTGATTGACCTTCAAACTCTTCCTGCACTCTTTAATCATCTTTCCTAGCTCTTTCATATTCACAACACATTGTGATTTTAGTCAGTTTTCATCCTAGTTCAAAGAAAAAAACAGCCGATAAAGCAACTATAATCATTGTATTCATATAGATTAACATCATATATTCAAGTTAATCTATATATTTACATGGATTATTTGTATATTTGCAAAAAAGGAACAACCATGTGGAATGAAATGAGCAATCCAGCTGTGCTGATGAGAATCGGCCAGCGCATCAAAGAGACACGTATCAGGCAGCATATCACGCAGGAAGAACTGGCAACGGCTTCCGGTGTAAGCCCCTTGACCGTTGCGAACATCGAGAAGGGCAAATCGGTATCGCTGCTGTTGTTCATCAGCGTACTCCGCTCGCTCGGCCTGCTGGAGAACCTGGAGCAACTGGTACCGGAAATCCGGGTCAGCCCGATAGAGCTCAAAAAACTGCAAGGAAAGAAACGCTACCGTGTACGCCATTTAAAACAAGATAACCATGAATGATTTGATAGTAGATGTAAAGCTATGGGGAGAAAGCGTAGGCTCTCTCTATTGGGAAAAGGAAAGCAATGCCGCCTTGTTCGACTATGAACGGAAGTTCATCCGCTCCGGTCTTGACATTTCTCCCATCATCATGCCCATCAGCCAGTACAGGAACACCCCCTACCGGTTCCTTGAAAACCGTACCGACTGTTTCAAGGGGTTGCCCGGCCTGTTTGCCGATTCACTGCCGGACACTTTCGGAAACCAGATCATCAATGAATGGTTTGCCAGCAAGGGATTGTCCGGAGAAGAGATTACCCCTTTAGACAGGCTTTGCTATGTAGGCAAACGTGGCATGGGCGCACTGGAGTTTGAGCCGTCCTCGCCAATCAACGGCATGAACGAATCATCAGTGCTCCATATCGAGGAACTGACTGAGCTTGCCAAATCCGTATTCACGGACAGAATGGCTTTTCAGGTCCAACTGCGCCAGGAAGGAAGAAACATTCTGGATATACTGAAAGTGGGAACATCTGCCGGAGGTGCCAAGCCCAAGGCCATCATCGCCTACAACGATATTACCGGAGAGGTACGCTCCGGACAGGTAAAAGCTCCTGAAGGATTCGGGTATTGGCTGTTGAAATTTGATGGCGGCAAATACAGCGAACACACGCAGATAACGGACAATCCACAAGGAATAGGAAATATCGAATATGCCTATCACCGGATGGCAAAAGCCTGCGGTATCGATATGATGGAATGCCGGTTACTTCAGGAAAAAGAGTCATATCACTTTATGACACGACGTTTTGACCGTATGGAAGACGGAGAGAAGATCCATGTACAGACATTGGCCGGGCTTGCCCACTATGACCGTGACCAACGCCATTCATACGAAGAGATATTCCGTATCATGCGGCAGATGAACCTCCCTTATCCAGAGCAGGAGGAACTATACCGAAGAATGGTGTTCAACGTCATGAGCCGGAACCATGACGACCATAGCAAGAACTTATCTTTCCTGATGGATAGACAAGGGAAGTGGAAACTGGCCCCAGCATACGACCTCTGCTACTCATACACACCGGGCGGCAAATGGACGAACCGCCACCAGCTGTCACTCAACGGCAAACAAGACAATTTCACGATGGAAGATCTGCAAAAGGTAGGTGAGAACATGGGTATCCGGAAACACAAACAGATTATCGAAGAGATACAGGAAACCGTATCGCATTGGCATGAGACTGCCAAGGATTGCGGGGTCAAGCCGGAACACGCCGATTTTATCGGAGAAAACCTGCTCTTGTTCGGCAAGCAACTGCATACGATCCATATGCCGGACATTGCCAACGAACAAGAGCAGGCTTTCATGAAGGCTATGCGAAATGATGACTTCAATACCATTCTGAAACTGAAGATGAGAGGATATCAGCCATCGGAGAACACACTGAAAAGCCTCCAGCCGGATGTATCCGCCACCACCTTCATCGCTGCCGCCAAAATCTTCCAAATGGAAGGGATGCTAAAAAGCCTTCAGGACATAAAACCCGCGCAAAGCCCGATTACAGGCGGCAATAAACGTAGCATGGAATTGGGGGATTAGCACACAAACTACATCGCGCACAATTCAATATAACAGTAAATATATTAATTGTTATATATCATATTTTGATTTAACAATTAATATATTTACCTTTGTAAAATGACAACGAATCACATCACCCAAGCCATGGCCAATCCGGAAATCATAGTGGAACTGGGCAGACGATTTAAGGAATACAGGCTAACCTATAGGCTCACCCAAAAAGAGGCTGCCGAGAAAGCCGGTGTCAGCCTTATCACCTTACGCCAGTTTGAGAACGGGAAGGCCTATAACATCAATATGGGCAACTTTCTTGCCCTGTTACGAGTAGTGGACTGTCTGGAACAGATGGATGATCTGATGCCGGAAATACCTGTTTCAGCCTATACAATGGAACGAATAATGAATAAAAAGCCGAAAAGGATAAGACATGGAAAATAATGTTGTGAGTGTTATGTTATGGGGAGAAGAAGTCGGAAAGCTCTATTGGGACGAAAGAAACAAAAGAGCCGTCTTCAACTATCATCCGGATTTCATCAAGAAAGGAGTGGAAATCGCCCCACTGACCGCTTCTGTCAAAGGACCGGCGGCAAAGGGTATGCCCATACTCGGAAACAAAGAAAAGACTTATCAAGGTCTCCCACCGTTTTTGGCAGATTCATTGCCTGATCGGTGGGGTAACATGGTCTTCGACCAATGGGCGGCACAAAACCATATCCCCAAGCGCAAACTCACACCGGTAGATAAACTGTCTTTCATCGGGAAACGGGGAATGGGAGCCTTTGAGTTCATCCCGGCCACTCCTGGATTGGAATCCTCTTCCACTCTCCAGATAGAGAGTTTATACCAACTGGCACGCCGTATCTTTGAGGAACGGGAGGAAATATCCGTGCAAGATGACGAAGCACTGCAACTGCAAAGTATCTATGAGATAGGTACATCAGCCGGAGGGCAGCACCCGAAAGCCATCATCGCCATCAATGAAACGACACATGATATACGTTCCGGCCAAGTCCCTTTACCGGAGGGCTATACCTACTACATATTGAAGTTTGCAGAAGGGGACGATTTTCCGTTCACGCAAATGGAAATGGTATATTATGAGATGGCAAAGGAAGCCGGGATTACGATGATGCCTTCCCGACTCATTCAAATTGAGGGAAAACATCACTTCCTGACGGAGCGTTACGATAGGATAAACGGAGAGAAGATACATACACAGACACTTGCTGCCATGAATCCGGATGCAACGAGCTATGAGGATTTGTTTGAAGTCTGCCGAAAACTGAACATCCCGGCAAGCGAACAGTCCGAACTCTACCGTAGGACGGTATTCAATATCATGGGCGGCAATGTGGATGACCACATCAAGAATTTCTCTTTCCTGATGGAAAGAAACGGCACATGGCACATCACCCCAGCCTACGACATGACATTCACCACCAATTTGGACGGTGCGGCATACGAAAACGCACACTCCATGAGCATTGCAGGAAAAGATAACGACATCACGGAAGATGACCTGATGCAATTTGCCAAACAGAACGGAATAAAGAATGCGAAAAGGAT
This sequence comes from Phocaeicola coprocola DSM 17136, assembly GCF_000154845.1. Lineage (GTDB taxonomy): Bacteria > Bacteroidota > Bacteroidia > Bacteroidales > Bacteroidaceae > Phocaeicola > Phocaeicola coprocola. Next base: position 96,829 of record NZ_DS981485.1, read on the forward strand.
AATCGAAGAAGTCAGCCTTGCCATCAGCCATTTTTACGATTATGCCACCAATCATCAAATCGATGACTATTGGAAAGACCGCATCGAAGAGCATCTTTCCGGTTTGGTATCTCCGATCATAGGGAAAACCATGAAACACTACCTGCCCACCATTGTCGAACCCTACGAGACAGAGGATGGCTTTTTGGTATCAGAAATCAACATCATCGAAAACACCCGGCATGATTTCCGTATCGAGGCCTTCATAAACGGAAAGCGACAGAAATACATTGCCGGGCGTAAAAGCGATTTGGCTGCTGAAGTCATTGCCAAAGGCAGAAACAAGATGCCCGTTGAGAACAAGAAAGAACTTGTGGAACGGTTGTTACTGCCTTTAGCTAGAAGATAAAAACAGACGAATAGCGACACTATTACATTAATAAAAAGTCTGTTCTTGTTCGGCAAGCAACTGCATACGATCCAAATCCGGACATTGCCAACGAACAAGAGGAGGCTTTCATGAAGGCTATGCGAAATGATGACTTCAATACCATTCTGGAACTGAAGATGAGAGGATATCAGCCATCGGAGAACACACTGAAAAGCCTCCAGCCGGATATATCCTCCACCACCTTCATCGCTGCTGTCAAAATCTTCCAAATGGAAGGGGTACTAAAAAGCCTTCAGGACATAAAGTCTGCGCAAAGCCCGATTACAAGCGGTAATAAACGTAACATGGAGCAAACAAATTTACTATTCAATTTTCAGTTTTTTTCTATTTCTATACTACTGTACGCCATAAAATAACGAAGAAACTTATTCCTATATCAATTCATAATCAATAACATACAATTCACCAAGAATATTAGGGAATGCTACAGTATCATATATCACCTGCCCTACTCCATTAAAATTACCCGGAGATATTACAGATGCTACAACACCATGATAAGCTGTGGGAGAAAAAGAAAGATCTGCTAATCCATTTATCCCAATAACATTTTTCTGTACACCAGCATTATTAACATTACAAAAAATTGCATAATGAATAGTTTGATGTAAATTTACAGCAGCATTAGGAAGATGCACAAAATATAATATATCTCCATTATTACATTTAGCTAAATCATGATAGGTATTTATTTTTTGTATCATACTTTCTAAAGAAGCTCCAAAAGGATTAACTGAAATTCTTTTTCCTGTTGCCTGTTCTATAATTCCTCTAACTAAATTAGCACACCCTCCACCATTTGTAGGTAAATTAACATTCAAATTCTGAGTATTAGTAATAAATTGTGTAATCAATTGTCTATCATTTATACTTATAGCCATATATTATAACTCATGTTCTCCTACTCTCTCAAAGGCTTTTCGGAACCTGCCTATAAAAACTGTCTCTGTAAGCTTACCCCACAAATCTACCCTATAATCCCCAAACCGCTATCATCCCTTTTCTGAATGCCATGGAATTTTTTCCGAATACATAAGTTAGAAGATGAAAAAAGATTGTATTCAAAGTTTTTGGTTCTTTTTTGAAAAAAGAACCGCTGGCCAAAAATCCAACGGTTACTTTACTTTCGGAAAAATATGCAATGAAGTTTATAGGCCGAATGAGGAACGCAGCTTCTTCATGGCATTCTCCACATCAAAGAAAGACACATCCATAAGATCTTCTCCCCATGCTTCCGGAAAGTCAAGAATGGAACGTCCGTTATTAAGAACCGCATCACGGATGGCTTTCATCACATTCTGCCGAGTCGGTTCCAGCTTGAAGAAAAGGCAATGCCTGACTGCCATTGTAAGGGTATCATCATCTATAAAGAAACGGATGGTGACGGTCATGTGTACCTGCGTCCGTTTCTCCAGTTTCTTCTTTTTAGTTTCCAGTTTGGCCAACCGGGAAACATAGAATGAAGGGATATGTTTCCCGGATTCAACGCAAGTCTTCATCGCTTCATGTATTTCAGCGATGCCGTCACGTATATCCGTCAAGTCGGTGCAGTTGGATGCAACCGTATAAGCCGATAACTTTTTCATCTCAAAAGCCGTTTTTATATGGCAAAAGCCCTGTTTGTGAAACTTATAATATATGAATCTCCTTATCACCTACCTTCTCGTCCGATACGACCAATACCTCGTACTTCATCCTCTTGTAATTATAGACTACGGCAAGCGTATTAAAGCCACCGTTATCATACCGCCTGTCATAAACGGTATGTACATACTCATACATCGCATTCCCCATCATGAACTTTACGGAAACATCCGTAAAGTAAAATGCCACCGCATAAGCCAGCGTTTTCTTTTTATCAACCTTTTTTGTTTTCATAACCATTTGTCCTTTATTGTTTTCTGATAAAATATTCAATGGCCGAATGAACCAATATATAATGTGTGGGTGTCTGCCTGCACTGTTCCGCATAAGGATTATAGAACTGGAGAGCCAGCGCATGGTATAATTCCGGCAATTCCCGCTTGATTCTCGCCGTAAGCAGCCGATAGGAGCATTTTCTACCGTACTTCATCAGCTCACGCCATTTGTCCTGTGTTATTTCCGTGCAATTCGTCTCGTAAACCATAACTTCCGTTTTTAAGTTCAATATTCCGGTTGGAAAGCGGAAAGGGGTTGTTCCCTCTCCGTTTATTCTCTAATCAATTCAGGCAAGCTTTTACCGTTATACCGGTTTTCAGTCCTTTATCCAGCTGCACGGTCAACCCACGAACATTCACCTCTTGAATTTGAGAAAGAAGCACATAACCCCATTCCCATTCTTGAATATGGCAATAACCGAAAAAAAGCCAGTCACCGTCTTCCTGCTGTTCGGCTTCCGTTACCAACCATACCACCGAAGAAAAAGGAAGGAAAAACCTTGCGATGACTTCCGCATTAAGCCCCTGCCCCTCTTTTGAGTACAAAGGGTTGGCTTCAAACACATTCTTTAGTTGTTCCGTCACTGTAATCATATGTCACATTTTTAAAGGGTTAAACTTCTAATTTTATGCTTCAGCTAGATTTAAAGACCTTTTTTTAAAACCCCTTTCCGGGATGACCTTTTCTTTCTGCCGACTTTTTTTTTGAGCTTTCATGCCCCATCTGAGTTTATAAGCCTTTTTTTTACGGCACACAACAAGAAGGAAGGAGGGATTGAGAAAAGTTTTGGACGACAAAAAATGTTGGGGACAGCGAAGCCGTCCGGCGTTATTTTTTTCGGTACAAAGGGCGAAGACCGGAACTCTTTCGTATCCATCCACCGAAATAAATTTGCCGTTCAAAAACAAAGGCTCTCAGACGGGGCTATGAAAAAACGTACATTAGGGGAGGCAGAAAACAAGGAAAAGGGCAGTACGGAAATAAAAGAAGAATAAAATCCAACATTATTCACATTGATATATAATAGCCAAGTATTTCGCCATATCAATATAAATCCAACTATAATCAAAATCAAACAGTTATCTAATTTATTGGTTATTAAACATATAATACGCCAAAACATTTATTTTGGAGAATATAATATTAATTAAACAAAAAAATGGCATCATTAAAAATAAAGTATCGACATTCCTCTATAGAAGGAAAAGCGGGAACATTGTTCTATCAAGTAATTCATAATCGTGTAGCAAGGCAGATAAATTCAGGATACAAGATTTATCCTGACGAGTGGGATATTTTCAATTCCCAAATAATCATACCAGCAAAGACAGGAGAAAACCGGCATCGGTATTTGGTTTCTTTAAAAAAATGTATTGAGGAAGACACCTCACGTCTAAAAGATATTATGATAAGATTTGAGAATCTTGGATACAAATATACGGCAGACGAAATCATTGAATATTATTCCGCTCCTCCTGTGAACGAGTACTTTGTGTCATTTTGTGAGAATCTCATTGAAGAATTGAGACAAATAGGTAAAATACGCACCACAGAAACTTATACCACTACGCTCAATAGCTTCAAGCGATTCATGAATTTCAGAAAGAAAGGCAGAGACATCCCTTTCGACAATATAGACTCCAACCTGATGATGGAATATGAACAATATCTAAAATCTAATGACATTTGTCCGAACAGTACTTCCTATTACATGAGAAACCTCAGAGCCATGTATAATCGTGCCGTAGAAAAAGAATTGGTTATACAGCGATATCCGTTTAAACATGTATATACGGGCATAGATAAAACTGTAAAACGGGCAGTTCCGGCCAAAATTATCCGACAGATACGCGATATGGATTTAAGTCACGACTCCTCTTTGGAATATGCAAGAGACCTATTTATGTTCGTAACCATTCTATTTTCCGCCACGACAATTTTATCGGCTGTTTTTCAGCCGATAAAATAAAAATGTCCGCAAGAAAATAGTTTAGTTTTAACATTCCGATTTATAAAAACATGGCAGAAGGACCTTCTTGTCGCAGTCCTTACCATGAAGAATACATTCAAACAAGTGCTTCAGGTAATCCTGAGGGGCTATATCATTAAGCTTGCAGCTTTCTATCAGAGAAAAGATGAATGCCGAGTTTCCTGCTGCATCCTCACTGCCTATGTTCATACAGTTCTTGAGCAGCAGCTTTACAGGTTTCATCCTTTGCTCACAGAGGTTGTTCGATATTTCCGCAGAACCGTCCTTGAGGATATTTTTCAGGGATTTCCACTGGTTTATCGTATAGTTCACAGCCTTTCTCATCAGTTCGTTTGCCATGAGTTTGGTATCCTGCATCATCATGACCACCTTATGATGGATACGTTCAAGAATAGGTCTCGTAAGCTTAAGTCTTTTTTCCTTAATCTGCTCACCGCTGAGTTTCATTGTGCGGAACAAGTCTTCATTTCTGAACATATCACCGATAGGGTCTATTATATCCATCGCAGTTCTGTCTGATGGCAAGGCATCGACCCACAGCCTCCTGCAGTGTGTCCAGCATCCTATATGAAGCACCTTTGAGTCTTCTCCGTCGAACATCCTGTAAACCGTATATCCGTCTGTAGATACAGATCCCATAAAATGTTCAAGGAAGGTCTTTGCTACATCAGAGGCTCTGCTGCCGTTATTGTAATG